>NZ_JBIWCW010000004.1:364380-423366 GCF_044761665.1 Peribacillus sp. NPDC097295 | reverse complement strand
AAACTACGTCAGACTTAAACTGAACCGCCGTATACCGAACGGTACGTACGGTGGTGTGAGAGGTCGGAGGCTAGGCGCCTCCTCCTACTCGATTTCCTATTTATTTCGAATCAGGTCTGCGAAGGCATGGTAGATTTCCATTCCCTGGAACAGAAAAAGACGTGATGCGGTTATTGAAAAGACTCCAATTATGATAAGGCGAAACCACATATCCATCACTCCTCGATTTTTTGTTTGTTAATCAGTGAGGATGAATGGCCATGTAATTCCCTTGATAAAAGATTGGACTGAAAAATCGTTGACGATAATCTGAGAGAAAATATAGGAAGCGTAAAACCGGTGATTCAATCACAAGCAACACGATGATGACTTGGTAGATTTTCAAGAAAGGGATAGGTGGTAGCTTCTTTTCGGCTTTTTCAGAAAGGTGAAAATCATGTCCCTCTTCAAGGGTCAACAGCTGATTATGATGGGGAAGAGGCAGTGCCAAGATCAGAAGGGCAATAACAGAAAAGTGGATAAAGAGCTTCATAAGGACCACCACCTTTTTGGAATGATGCTTCCTCTAATCATATCATGGTTATAAAAATGGCAAACGGAAAACATTTAGACAAAAACTTACTAAATATCCCTTGTGAATAGGAAAAAATGGATGTACCCTCTATAATTAATGGTGTTGTTTATAAAGAGGAGGCGGTTAAGAATGGGGTATGCTTTAAATTGGGATTTGGATGTCTTTTTTACAGGGGGAAGCTCTTCGAGAGAATTCCTGCTGTTTTTGGATGAAATAAAACAAGACGTCACGACATTAGATCGGCTTGTATACGAGCTGGATCCAAAGGGTAATGAAACGGCTTTGATAGAGGCCCTTGATCTTTATAAAATCGCCCGTATGAAAGTGGCCCAGGCGGGTTCTTTCATTGGATGTCTAGAGGCTCAAGATGTTCAGGACAAAAAAGCGAGCCAGTTGAGGACGAACGTAATGAACGTAGAGGCATCCTTGCGTACGGTTTCATTCCGACTGGATGAAAAGCTGGTTCAGTTCAATGATGATTGGTTCGAGGATATCCTCAAGAAAGAACCATTGAATGAACTTGCCTATATATTGAATGAACGTCGAGACCGTGCTAAAGAAAAACTTTCAGTTAAAGAAGAGTCGCTGATCAACCAGCTATCCATGGACGGATTTGAGGGGTGGAGCCAGATGTATGACACGATTGTCGGTTCCATGACCGTTCCGTTTAAGGGTGAAGAACTCTCTGTTGGCCAGGCGGCAAATAAATTTTCGGTGCCAGATCAAAGTGTTCGGAACGAATTGTTTATTGCTTGGGAAAATGCCTGGGAAGAAAAGAGTGAGTTGTTTGCAAGGACCTTGAATCATTTAGCGGGCTTCCGAATCAACGTGAATGAAAAAAGGGGGTGGGATGACATTTTGATGGAACCCCTTGAAATCTGCAGGATGGAGAAAAAGACGCTCGAAAGCATGTGGGAGGCCATAGCTGACAATAAGGATCCACTTGTTGGGTATTTACAGAGAAAGGCTGAATTGCTTGATTTGGAGAAATTAAGCTGGTCTGATTTGGACGCACCCATTGCTGTTACGGCTACATCAAATGTCATGGAGTTTCAAGAAGGGGCAGATTTCATCATTGAACAATTCTCTAAGTTCGGAAGTCACTTAGCGGAATTTACTCAAAAGGCCTTCGAAGAGAATTGGATTGAAGCGGAGGATAGACCGGGTAAGAGACCAGGCGGATTTTGCACAGGATTTCCGCTGGATAATCAATCACGGATTTTTATGACCTATTCGGGAACCCCATCGAATGTATCGACATTGGCCCATGAGTTGGGACATGCCTTCCATTCCCATGTAATGGGAGATATCGATCCATTAAATCGTTCTTATGCCATGAACGTGGCTGAAACAGCATCAACATTCGCTGAGATGGTCGTATCGGATGCAGCTGTGAAAACCGCGTCCAGTGAGGAAGAAAAGCTGATTCTTTTAGAAGATAAAATTCAGCGTTCTGTATCATTACTGATGAATATCCAGGCCCGTTTCATATTTGAGTCCAGGTTTTATGAGGAAAGAAAAGAGGGATACGTCAGTGCCGACCGTTTAAATCAATTGATGGTCGAAGCACAGAAGGAAGCATATGGGGAGGCGCTATCTGAATATCATCCGACATTTTGGGCCTCGAAGCTTCATTTTTATATCACTGATGTGCCCTTTTATAATTTCCCATACACATTCGGATACCTGTTCTCATTAGGCATTTATGCGAAAGCCTTGAAAGAACCGGATGGATTTGAAGAGAAATATATGGCTCTGCTTAAGGATACAGGGGCCATGAATGTAGAATCCTTGGCTGAGAAACATTTGGGTGTCGATATCACCACCCGTGATTTTTGGGAAGAAGCGGTTTCCGCCTGTATGGAAGATGTCGAGGAGTTTATGCGTATGACCGATCCCCTTGTTCGAAGAGCGTAAAGAAACAGTGAGTATAAGGACAAAAAAAACGGGTGCTTTAGGGCACCCGCTTCATTGAAAGCGATCAGACTTTTCTCAATTTAACTGGACTGACCATAAGTAATGATAATACAATCATAAGAAAGAAGAAAAAAGCTGGGTGGAAATATGGAATGGCGAGGTAGCTAAGCGTGGCTACACAGCCAGCTACAGTAATGGGTACGCCAGTGAAATATCCATTATTCTCACTTATATTAAAGCGAGCGAGGCGAAATGCGCCGCAACCGATATAGAGAACAGTGACAAATGTACCTGGTGCCCCGAATTCTATCAATATTCCTTGGTATAATAGTAGAGCCGGTGCTACACCAAAAGAAATAATATCACACATGGAATCAAGCTCTTTACCTAATTCCGATTCAATGTTAAACTTCCTCGCAACCATCCCATCAAAACGATCCGCTAGGGCAGCAAGGAAAATTAAAAGTAAGCTTAAATTTAATTGGCCGTGAAGCACTGCTATTATCGCAAATCCACCGAGGGATAAATTCATTAAGGTTATTATATTAGCCGTTTGGGTTTTTAATTTTTTTATGGTTTGATCTAGGGCGTGTAATAAAAACATCTTTTCCCTCCCTTCAAATAAAAACAAAATAAAGTAAAGATTAGTAAACATAAGTATTTATTATATAATAATATTTTAATTAATACAATTTATGCAAGTGGTTTTTGAATTTCTTAACAATTTGGAGTGGTGTATAGGTGTATCAAACATTTTATCGTATTCTTATAGAACTCACGAATGGAAGGGTATCATCCGGCCTTTTAAAACAGTTCAGTCAATCTAAGCTGAGTAAGCCTTTGATTCCCCTCTATATAAAACAATTCAATCTTAATCAACAGGAATTCCGGGATGACACGAAGTCCTACACTAATCTGCATGATTTGTTTACAAGACAGCTGAAACAGGGGGCAAGGCCCGTTGCAACAGAAACCTCTTCAGTGGCCAGTCCGGTGGATGGTGTACTTGAGGATGCTGGGGAAATTCGTACTGATAAAAAGATCGTCGTTAAGGGAAAAGTATATTCTATGGAGGAAATGGTGGGGGATGCTCAATTTTTAGAAAAATACCTAGGCGGTAAATATCTCGTGTTATACTTAAGCCCGAGCCATTATCATAGGATTCATGCGCCCATTTCCGGTTCTGTCGTCAAAAGATGGACACTAGGAAAAAAATCATATCCTGTCAATAAGTGGGGGATGAAGTATGGTAAGGAGCCTTTGGCTAAGAACTATCGAACGATAACGGAGCTGCAGAGTGAGGCAGGCTGCATGACGATGGTTAAGGTCGGGGCGATGTTCATCAATTCCATCGTCATCACGGATGATTCACGGGAATTAGAAAAAGGGCAGGAATTCTCTTATTTTAGCTTCGGTTCGACTGTGGTTCTTCTTTTTGAGAGAGATCGGTTTCAACTTGTTGAAAAGATATCCATTCCCGCTGATGTCAGGGTCGGGGAAACGATTGGACATTTGACAGTCAAGGAAGAAGGGGTATAAAAATAAAAGGCTAACATCTATTTTGTCAGCCTATGTTCCTCATATTAAAATAATGAGCGGATCCTATGTGTTAAAGATCTTCGATGAATTTCCGTTTCAATCAAACGGATGAAATCAGAGCTCAGCTTTAAATTTCTTGCTTTAAAATAGGATTCCAGCAACAAATCATCAGATAGTTTTTGCATTAGATCGCCATTTACGGCTGCCACCTCCAGTAAGTTATATGAGGAATATTTTGTATTTTTCAGTCATATATTAGTAAGTTCCTTTGGTGTACCCCTACTGTATCAGAAATAACCGTGGAGAACAATCGTTCTGTTATCCACAGTCAAAAGTGGATAACCTGTGGTTAAGTTGTTAACAAAGTAAGGAAAGAGATACATATCACTATGGAAAATGTTAGTAAAGTTATCCACAGGTTGGTTATAGGCAATATTTGTCGAAAACTTTTGGGAATTTTTAGGATGGGCTAAACTGCTCAAAGTAATCGTTTTACTTCGTTAGATTGAAAAATGCCTTTTCATATTTGAAAACATACATTATGATATTTCTTTACCATTAGACCTTCTTTCTCGATTTTTTTGAAAGTAAGCCAAAAATTCGATATGATAGAGACGGTAAATTTCAAAGAGAATATAGAGGTGTGTCAGTATGCTTAAATTATTTTTGCCGAGTGAACATGTTCAAAGCATTTTTGATATAGATCCGGAAAAATTGAAAGAAAAGGGGATAAAAGGGGTTATTACCGATTTGGATAATACTCTCGTGGAATGGGATAGACCGACTGCAACCCCTGAACTGATCCTTTGGTTCGATAAGTTACGTGCCCACGGGATTTTAGTGACGATTGTATCGAATAATAATGAGAAGCGCGTTCGTTCTTTTTCCGACCCTCTCCAGATTCCCTTCATTCATCAGGCTAGAAAACCGATGGCAAGAGCCTTCCATAAAGCACGGAAGACGATGGGCTTGAAGTTAGAAGAAACGGTGGTAATCGGCGATCAGCTATTGACGGATGTACTAGGAGGAAATAGAGGTGGATTCCATACCATCCTCGTGGTGCCGGTCGCACAAACGGATGAATTCCGGACGAAAATAAATCGTTATTTTGAAAGAAAAATCATGGCGTTCTTTAAACGAAAAGGAATGATAGAATGGGAGGAACACAATTGAACAATCATCAAGAATTAGTATGCATCGGGTGCGGCGTTACGGTCCAGTCGGAAGATCCAAAGGAGTTAGGTTACGCCCCTCAATCTGCACTGGAAAAAGAGAGTATCATCTGTCAGCGTTGCTTTAAATTAAAGCATTACAATGAAGTTCAGGATGTTTCATTAACGGATGATGACTTTTTGAAAATCTTGAATAGAGTTGGGGAAACGGATTCTTTAATCGTAAAAATCGTCGATATCTTCGATTTCAATGGAAGTTGGTTGCCGGGGTTACACCGATTTGTCGGCCAAAATGACGTATTATTGATTGGAAATAAGGTCGATTTGCTTCCGAAATCCGTAAAACCTAATAAATTGATTAATTGGATGAAGAAATCTTCGAAGGAATTGGGATTGAATCCAATCGATGTCCTGCTTGTCAGTGCGGAAAAGGGGAAGCATATCCTTGAAGCAGCTGAAGCGATAGAGAAGTATCGGAATGGGAAGGATGTCTACGTCGTAGGTTGTACCAACGTGGGTAAATCAACTTTCATCAATCGCCTCATTAAAGAAGTGAGCGGTGAAGGAGATATCATTACGACTTCTCATTTCCCTGGCACGACCCTGGATATGATTGAAATTCCATTGGACGATGGACAAGCCTTGATCGATACACCAGGAATCATTAATCATCATCAAATGGCTCATTATGTGGATAAACGTGATTTCAAGTTCATCATGCCGAAGAAAGAAATCAAGCCTAGGGTGTATCAGCTTAATGAAGCTCAAACATTGTTCTTCGGTGGCTTGGCCCGCCTGGATTATGTTTCAGGAGGCAGACGTTCCCTGACTTGCTATCTTTCCAATGAGTTGAACATTCACCGTACGAAACTGGAGAAAGCGGATGAATTGTACAAGAACCACGCGGGAGAACTGCTTACGCCTCCACGTCCTGATCAATTGGACGAATTCCCAAAATTGGTTCCACATGAGTTTACCTTAAAAGAGGGTAAAATGGATATTGTGTTTTCAGGTCTTGGATGGGTTACGGTCAATGAACCAGGTGCAAAGGTCGTTGCGCATGTACCGAAGGGTGTAAATGTAATTGTCCGTAAATCATTAATCTAACACCATAGGGGATGTATTCTATGAATAAGATATATGGGGTCATAGGAGATCCAATCGCTCATTCGATGTCTCCGGACATTCATAATGATGCTTTTAAAAAAGAAAATATAAAGGCCGTTTATCATCATTTCCATGTGAAACCAGAGGGCTTGCCAGATGCAATAAAAGGCATGAAAGCCCTTGGTGTATCTGGGTTTAACATCACGATTCCACATAAGACCCCAGTCATCCCGCTTCTTGATGAAGTAGATGATTTGGCACGTGCCATTGGGGCAGTAAATACAGTTTTTAACGAAAAAGGCCGTTTTATAGGGTATAATACAGACGGAATAGGATTTTATAGATCTTTATGCGATGAAATATCAGGTGACATTAAGGCTAAAAAAACGTTAGTGATCGGAGCGGGCGGTGCTGCACGTGCGATTTATTTTACCCTTGTGAAAGAAGGCGTAAAGCAAGTTGATATTGCAAACCGGACGAAGGAAAGGGCAGCCCACCTTGTTTCTGATTGCCCATATGATAAAGAATCAAAGGCGCTCACGATTGACGAGGCGGAACAAAGCTTATCACAATATGATTTGATCATCCAAACAACATCTTGCGGGATGAGTCCGAAGTTGGACCATTCCCCAATGAAGTTAGACCAGCTTAAGGCTGGTGCATTTGTCAGTGACATTATCTATAATCCTTTGCAGACGCAGTTTCTTCGTGAAGCCAAAGAAAAAGGAGCGGAAACGCTAAATGGACTTGGCATGTTCGTTCACCAGGCTGCGTATGCTTTCGAGATTTGGACCGGAATCAAGCCGGATACAACAAGAATGACAGATATTGTCTTGAACAAACTAGGAGGTAACACATGTTAACAGGAAAGCAGAAAAGATTTTTACGATCAAAGGCCCATCATCTAAATCCAATTTTCCAAGTTGGAAAAGGCGGGGTCAACGATAACCTCATCAAGCAAATCGGTGAGGCGCTAGAAGTACGCGAATTGATCAAGGTGAGCATACTACAAAACTGTGATGAGGAACGCAATGATGTAGGACGTGCCTTATCTAAAGGCGCACGGGCTGAATTGGTTCAAATCATCGGTAATACAATCGTTTTATATAAGGAATCAAGAGAAAACAAGCAAATTAAATTACCTTAAGGGACTTACCTATCTTATGAAAAAAATTGGAATTCTTGGCGGTACATTCAATCCTCCTCATATCGGACATTTAATTATAGCTAATGAAGTGCTGGATGCTCTAGAGTTAGATGAAGTCAGATTTATGCCAAACCATGTTCCTCCACATAAGGAAAAAACGGAGGAAGTTACGGATTTGGACAGGATGGCTATGCTTGAAGACGCTATAGCCGGGCATCCCTCTTTTTATATAGAAGGTATTGAAATAGAACGAAAAGGCACATCATATACACATGATACAATTAAATTGCTGAAAGAGCGTGAACCTGATACAGAATTCTTTTTCATCATTGGTGCGGACATGATAGAGTATCTACCTAAATGGCATCGCATTGACGAACTAGTGGACCTTGTGCATTTCGTTGGGGTCAAACGGCCGGGCTATAATGAAAAAACGGAATATCCCATCACGATGGTTCAAGTCCCACAGATGTTCATCTCTTCCTCGATGATCAGGAGAAAGTTACGGACGGGGAAAACCGTGAAATATTTATTAGCCGATCCAGTGGTGAAGTATATTAAAGGGAATGATTTATATGAATCGTGAGGAAGCGTTAGCACTTGTCAGAGAACAAATAACCGAGCGCCGATATATTCATACTTTAGGCGTGGTCGAGTCAGCAATGGATCTCGCAGAACGGTATGGCGCGGATGTTAAAAAGGCGGAACTGGCAGCCATTTTCCACGATTATGCGAAATTCCGTCCAAAAGAGGAAATGGAGCAAATCATTATCTCTGAAAAAATGTCACCGGACTTACTGGAGTACAATATGGAACTTTGGCATGCTCCCGTGGGTGCCTACCTGGTGGAAAAAGAGGCCGGAATCACCGACCGTGAGATATTAAACGCAATTGCCTTTCATACATCTGGCAGGGTTGGAATGAGCCTTTTGGATAAGGTCGTCTACCTTGCTGACTATATTGAACCTGGACGTTCTTTTCCAGGCGTAGATGAGGTCAGGCAGACAGCCAAGGAAAACTTGGATCATGCTGTCATTCAGGCTTTACGAAATACAGTCGTATTTTTGATGAAAAGAAATCAGGCAATTTACCCTGATACATTTAAGACATATAATGATTTAATCATGAATTTGAAGGAGAAGATGTAATGACTGAACGTGAACTATTAACAATTGCAGCAAAAGCGGCGGACGATAAAAGAGCGGAGGATATCGTAGCTTTAAATATGCAAGGTATTTCTTTGGTGGCGGATTACTTTTTGATCTGTCATGGTAATTCCGAAAAACAAGTACAGGCCATTGCGCGTGAAATGAAGAGCAAAGCGGATGAGGCGGGAATCAATGTTAAACGCCTTGAAGGATTTGACGAAGCAAAATGGGTACTTGTTGACCTAGGCGATGTCGTGGCACACGTATTCCATAAAGATGAAAGAAACTATTATAACCTCGAACGTCTATGGGGAGATGCACCTTTCGAAGATCTTGAGGGTGAACTGACTCAATGACGTACGAACGCTTTGCCTATGTATACGATGAATTAATGAAGGACGCTCCCTATGAAAAATGGTTATTAATTCTGACGGCGAAGCTAGAGCAATATGGAATAGATGGAAGGAAAGTTCTGGACCTGGCCTGTGGTACCGGTGAGATAACCGTTGAACTGGCGCAACATGGCTTTGATGTATCCGGGGTGGACCTATCCGATGAAATGCTGATGGTGGCCAATGAAAAAGCGGCGAAGCAAGGATTATCGATTCCTTTCTTTCAACAGGATATGGCAGAACTTGAAGGGCTCGGTCTATATGACTGTGTCACGATTTTTTGTGATTCTCTGAATTATCTTCGTGAGGAAGCTGATGTCTTAAAAACGTTCACCCGAGTTCATGATCATTTGGAGGAAGGCGGATTATTCATATTTGATGTCCATTCGATTTATAAAATGGAAGAGATCTTTCAAAATAATACGTTTGCCGTCAGTGATGAAGAAGTCTCCTACATATGGGACAGTTTTCCGGGAGAAGAACCCTACAGCGTCGAGCACGACCTTAGCTTTTTTGTAAGGGACGATCAAAGCGGTTTGTATGACCGTTTCGATGAATTGCATTACCAGCGTACCTATTCCATACAACAATATAAAGACTGGCTACAACTTGCAGGATTTGAAACCCTGGAAATACTTGCGGACCTTGAAGAAACACCACCCGTTGAAGAAACCGAACGGATTCTTTTCGTAGCCAGGAAATAATATGGGAAATAATAAGGGTCAGACCCCCTTTCGTGTACGAAAGGGGGTCTGACCCTTATTTATTTTTTCGTTAAGAAGGAGTTTTGATTTTGGCTCCGAATATTAGTAGGGATGGCCAAATTGTTTTTCGACTTCTTCCAGGTCTTCTGCGAATTTTTCATGTGTCGCCTGAAAAAGGTGATGAAACATCTCTCCGGTTTCCGCTTCTAAAACCTTGATCCCTTCACCTGTTATTCCGCCTTTAACACAGACCTTCTCCTGTAAGGTCGGTAAGGTGTAAATTCCTTTACCCAGCAGTTCCCCCAACCCTATCAACATGTTCCCAGTTAAAGTCGTTGCCGTTTTTTTATCAATTTTGGTCGTATCGACCGCCCCCTCAATAAAGGCCTGTGCTAAAAAGCTAAAGAATGCAGGACCACAGCTGACGATGTCTGAAGCCACTCGGGTGATGTCATTTTCGATGATGACAGGTTCTGAGATGGATGAGGCTAAATCATGTAGCGATTTTTGCATATCATGGGTGCACGTTTCACTGAAGCTAAGTAACGACACGCCTGACCCGACACGGTTCGTTATGCTGGGGATGAAACGAGCGCATGGCCCCGCCACTTCTGCCTCAAGCTGGGCGACAGAAACCGGGCTTGTAATCGAAACCAATAATTGTTCCTTTTTTATGTCGTGTTTGATATCTTGCAGCAGGTCATGGATCTGTAAGGGCTTCACACAGAGAAAGATGAAATCCGCCTGCTGAACGATCTCGGACGCACTCGATGCCAAGTGGATGCCAGGATGCTTTTCCTTCAAGGCAGCAGCTTTGGATAGCGTCCGGTTGGTAATGATTAAATCCGCTGGCTTCAGTATATTCGCTTCAAGCCAAGCTTCTATTAAAATTGTCCCCATATTTCCCGTACCGATTACTCCAATTTTCTTCATGTCTTCTACTCCCTTCAAAGAAGCAAAACTTCTCACTAAACACTATGTGGATTTAACCTGTCTTATGACGATGGAATGATGAAACCATACCGAGGGAGGCTCGATAAATGGATACAATCCTCAAAAAGAAAATCACATTGATCTCAGTTGCCGTTGCTATAGTAGCAATTGGCTTTTATCTTTTTTTTCAACCTAAACAGAAGCCTGCTGAAACGGAAGATATCTTTGCCGTTTCAGCAAGTAAAGAGATAGACGATGCAGCAAAAGCGGAAACCGAGGCAGGGCCTCAAATTATGAAAGTCGATGTAAAGGGAGCTGTGCAGGCTCCTGGCGTATTTACCGCTCAAGCAGGTGACAGGGTAATTGACTTGATTGCAGAAGCGGGCAGTTTTACAGAAAAGGCCGATAAGGACAAAGTGAACCTAGCTCAACTTGTGGAAGATCAAATGGTCATTTATGTACCAAAGAAAGGCGAGGAAGGGGCAGAAATCCAAGGAGCAGTACCTGCCACCGTGCCCAATGGGTCTACGGAAACTGGTGGAGCAGCTGGTAGTCCGGGAGGCCAGGTTAACTTGAATACCGCTACGCAAGCGGATTTAGAAACGCTTTCTGGAATTGGTCCGTCAAAAGCGACGGCCATCCTTGAATATAGGGACTCTATCGGGAATTTCAAGCAAGTGGAGGACTTGAAAAATGTGTCGGGGATAGGGGATAAAACGTTTGAAAAGTTAAAGGAGTCTATTTCGGTTCAATAAATGAAGGCAATGGCTACACAAAAGGTCGGGAAGAAGGTAAAATTGAAGAAAGAAATCTTACTGAGTTAAAGGGGACGACAACATGAACCGGATTAGTTGGGATCAATATTTCATGGCTCAAAGTCATTTATTAGCTTTAAGAAGCACATGTACCCGCTTGACTGTAGGTGCTACGATTGTGAGAGATAATCGGATTATTGCAGGAGGTTATAACGGCTCGATAGCTGGGGGAACACATTGTATTGATGATGGTTGTTATGTCATTGATAATCATTGTGTCAGAACGATACACGCGGAAATGAACGCGCTTTTGCAATGTGCCAAATTTGGCGTGCCGACAGCGGAAGCAGAAATTTATGTGACACATTTCCCTTGCTTGCAATGCTGCAAATCACTCATCCAGGCCGGGATTAAGGCTGTATATTATGCAGAGGATTATAAAAACCATCCATATGCCATTGAATTGTTTGAACAAGCCGGAGTCAAGATGGAAAAGGTTGAAGCAAAAGGGGCCATCGATGTGAATGGTAAAGAGAAACAGGACTTTGTTCTTTCGCTATTGAGTCAACTCGAACAAACCGGTTTAGAGAAAGAGTCCGTATCGGATCTGGAAAAACAGGTCAAGAGGTTGTTCTATTAGTAAATGATAAGGAGGTCGAAATGACAAGACACCTTCTTTTGGTAGCTGTTTCGTCCACGTTGGGCGTTACGGCCCATTCATATTTTAGCATGAAGCTTTTAATCTGCATCCTGTTTTTCTTTTGTTTTCTTTTTTACTGGAGCGGTGGAAAGGGGAAGGTCCTTATCCTCCATGTTGTCATCATGGGCATCTTTCTAGGTTCCGCTTCAGTAACTGAAATGCGAAACCAATCCATCTATGATGGGTCGCAAAGCCATTTCCTCGTAACCTTTACTTCCCAGCCAAAACTTGATGGAAACCTACTAAAAGGATTTATCACAAGTGAACATGGTGAACAACTCCTATTACGGTATAAAATCGCTTCCGAACAAGAAAAAGAGGGGTTGAATGAGCACCTACGAGCCGGAATATCCTGCCCGGTACAAGGTAGTTTGCAGGTACCTGAACAACATCGCAATGAAAACAGCTTCGATTATCAACGATATCTTTCCCATCAAAACACCCACTGGATTTTAAAAGCCAATTTGATCTCTTTTTCTAAATGTAAGGAGGGGAAGAATTCTCTTATCGTTTCGATTCAAAATTTTCGAATGAGAGGAATCTCGTATATTAAAGAACACTTTCCGAAAGAATCTAGCGGCTTCGTCACAGCACTTATTTTCGGTGATCAGAGTGAAATCGATGAAGAGGACCTGACAAATTATCAACGTCTCGGTCTTGTTCATCTACTGGCAATCTCGGGGCTCCATGTAAGCCTGTTAACGGGCATGTTATTCTATTTAGGAATTCGTATCGGAATTACTCGCGAAAGAATGATTTTCCTCATCCTTGTCTTCCTACCGATTTATACGATACTGTCCGGAGGAAGTCCTTCCGTCCTACGTTCCTGTTTAATGGCCATGCTGTTCTTTATCCTGATGCTCTTTAAAAAAAGACTGTCAGCGAGTGTTGCAATCGGTGCAGTTTATATGCTTTTACTGTTTCTTCAGCCTAACATGCTCTATAATATTGGCTTCCAACTATCCTTCGCAGTCACCTTCTCCATTATCATGTCTTCCCGCATCTTCTTACACTATCCACAAAAGACCATTCAGCTCTTCATCATTAGTTCAATCTGCCAATTGGCGGCCCTCCCGATATTACTTTTTCACTTCTTTGAAGTATCAATTCTCGGAGTCCTGTTGAATGTCTTGTATGTACCTCTTTATTCCGTCATATTGCTGCCATTTTCATTAGTGACGGTCATGGTTCATCTTGTATTGCCAACTCTTGGTCAGCCGCTTATTTCCCTCCTTAATATGACCTTCATGCTCTGTAATCGTGTGGCAGACGTGGCCACGGGTTTACCGATGGCATCGCTTGCCTTCGGTAAACCTGTTTTTATTATGATGTTGCTTCTGGTGCTGTCCGTACTGGGACTGTTTGTGTGCTGGGAGTCCTCTTTTCGAACAAGTAAAATTTGGTGGGGGATGTTCATTTTACTTTTGCTCCTTCAATACAATCTTCAAAAGCTGTCTCCTTTCGGTGAAGTGCAGGTAATGGATGTCGGGCAGGGAGACTCGATTTTAATCACCCTGCCGTTTAACGCCGGGAATTATCTAATTGATACAGGAGGGCAAATCACATTTCCCTTAGAGGCATGGAAAAAGAAGCGAAAGACCTATAATACAGCCGAGGACACCATCATTCCGTTATTGAAAAGTAAAGGAATCCATCATTTGGACAAGTTGATTTTAACGCATGCGGATGCCGATCATATGGGCAGTGCCAAAGAGTTAATTGACCATTTTGAGGTTGAGGAGTTGATTATTGGCGGATGGGGTGCAGAGCATTATCAGGATAAAGACTTTATCCCGGTGGCTCGGGAGAAGGGCATTAGAATGAAAATGGTGAAAAGAGGCGACTCTTGGAACGTTGGGGAAGCTAAATTTTATGTATTGAATCCCCATAAGAAGGAAGAGAACACGAATGAAGCCTCCATTGTTCTGTATGCCGAAATAGGTGGGCTTTCCTGGTTGTTCACGGGTGATATGGGTGAAACGGGGGAAAGGGAACTAATTGATGCGTACCCACAATTACGGGCGGATATTTTGAAGGTGGGCCATCATGGCAGTAAAACGTCATCCTCCATTCCTTTTCTTGAACAATTACACCCTAAAGCGGCTATCATTTCGGTAGGAAAAGAAAATAGGTATGGTCATCCCCACGCTCAAGTGATGGAGGCGATGGAAGAAAATAAGATCAACGTGTTCAGGACGGACGAAGATGGAGCCGTCATTTTCAAATATTCCAAAAATGGTGGAACCTTTCGAAAGATTCTCCCATAGTATGTAGAAATTCAAAAGAAAGAGACTGCATCAGCAGCCTCCTTCAGGGAAAAAATAAGTGCATGTTAAAATTAGGATCCTACTGCTTTAATAACGACAGCAATGGTGAACATGGCAGCGAAAAATACAAATGAACCGATGAATCCCATAGCGGAATCCGCGACGTCATCAGTCTTCGATTGGACATTCTTTTCGAATTCGTTCATTGTTTACCCCTCCTATTTCTGCTAATAGTATAAAACATTACCAATAAAAAATCCACAGGTCACATTTCTTCATTTCCTATACTGACAAGAGTTGTCACTTATAGTCTGCCTATTAAAGGTCAAAATAAAAGTACAAACAAAGCAAGCGCGTGATCGTTCTACATGAATATCTATCGCTTTCAAGAAAGTATTCCTAGGGCCTTTCTTGATAGCGTTCATATAGATCCGGAACTAGACCTTAAGGGGCTAGTTCCCTTTATAGCTTGTCAAATGGTTCATCCACCTATACCATTAGAGAAGAATACATAAAAAAGAGGCGGATTCTATTGGTATTAGACGTTTGGAAAAATATAAAAAAAGGGCAATTCGCTCCTATCTATTTGGTATATGGAACTGAAGCCTATTTAATTAATGAAACAAAGCAGCTGTTGATAGAGCATGTCCTTCAGGAAGATGAAATGGACTTTAACTTTTCCCAATTTGATTTAGAGGAAATTCCGGTCGAAACGGCCCTTGAAGATGTTGAGACACTTCCCTTCATTGGTGAAAGGCGTCTTGTCTTCATGCAAAATCCATTTTTCCTGACTGCCGAAAAATCAAAGTCCAAGGTTGAACATAATGTGAAAAGGTTAGAAGCATATCTTTCAGATCCGGTTCCTTACTCGATTGTCGTATTGACGGCCCCTTATGAGAAATTGGACGAACGGAAGAAAATCACCAAAGAACTGAAACGTAAGGCTGTCCTTGTCGAAGCGAAGAAGTTGGGTGACCGTGAGCTGAAAGTATGGGTCAAAGAGCGGGTCGCAGAGTACCATGTACAGATTGATGACCAAGCCACGGAACTTCTTTTGGAGCTAGCGGGCACAAACTTAATGATGCTGACGAATGAATTGGATAAAATGGCACTGTATGTCGGCGATGATGAGAGGATAACGGTCGAAGTTGTCGAGAAATTAGTGGCTAAATCACTTGAACAGAATATCTTTACACTTGTGGATTCGGTTCTGCAACGAAAAATGGAAAGTGCCATGACCATTCTCCACGACTTGCTTAGGCAAAATGAGGAACCCATTAAGATATTGAGTGTGATGGCTGGACAGGTGAGGCTCATGTATCAAGTGAAGGAGCTCTCGAGACAGGGGTATAGCCAGCAAAAAATCGCTGGACAATTGAGGGTGCATCCATACAGGGTGAAACTGGCCCTTGAAAAAACGGGTAAATTCCAGGAACGAGAGCTGTTGAGCATTATTGATGACTTAGCGGAGGCGGATTATAAAATGAAAACCGGTCAGGCGGACAAAGCAATCACGCTTGAGTTATTACTACTGAAATTTAGCTAAGGCTTTAAAAAGGGGAGACGGATTCATTCTGTCTCCTTTTTTGGGTACAAAAAAAACGACCCGGAAGAGTCGTTTCGTTTTCATTAAGCGTTAAGAGCGTTAAGTCTTTTCGCTAAACGAGATTTTTTACGGGCTGCCGCATTTTTATGGATTAATCCTTTAGATGCAGCTTTGTCTAATTTTACAGCAGCTGTTAAAAGAGCTTCTTTAGCAGCTTCAACGTTTTCTCCAGCTAATGCAACTTCAGCGTTTTTCACTGTAGTACGCATAGTAGATCGAACTGTAATGTTATGAACGCGTTTTTTGTCGTTAGTTTTCACACGTTTAATAGCAGATTTAATGTTTGGCATTCCGTTCACCTCCTACAAAGAAATCGAGATTATATGAACTCGACTTTTCAAATCCATATCAAATAGCACAAGTGATATTCTATCAGACTGCTTAAGATTATGCAATACTCCAGATTGAGAATCGAAAAGTAATTATATTTCCGAAATTTATTCATCTCGTCATAAAGTATTGTACCAAAAAAATGAATAATACAAAAGCTAAAATGAAAGAATGTTTAAGAGAGAAGATAAAAATACTAGATTCGAACCCATTTAAACAGCAGGAGGCGCTATGGTGAAACAGTTGGACCTAAGTAATTACAGTATTCGGACAGATCTGGCAATTGAGGCGAAGGAAATTGCTCTTGAAATGAAAGGTGTTGTCGAAGAAAAAGATGTCTCCCATATCGAGGGTGTGATCATAAAAGAAAAAGAAGTGGATGATTTAAAGATTTCCTTAGTTGAGGTTACAGCTGAAGGGGAAAAGGAGATTGGCAAAAAACAGGGAAGCTATCTGACGATCGAGGTCCAGGGCATCCGTCAACAGGATACGGATACACAGCAACGGGTGGAAAAGGTATTCGCCAATGAGTTGGCCTATTTCTTGAAAAGGAACAAGCTCTCAAAAGAAAGCAGCTGTTTAGTTGTAGGTCTTGGGAATTGGAATGTGACACCGGATGCTCTTGGACCTGCTGTCATCGAAAATTTGGTCATCACTAGACATTTATTCGAGTTGCAGCCGGAGTCGGTCAAGGAAGGCTATCGGCCAGTCAGCGCGATTTCCCCGGGTGTGATGGGGATAACGGGTATCGAGACGAGCGACATCATCAAAGGGGTCATTGAAAAAAGCAATCCCGATTTCCTTGTCATTATAGATGCCTTGGCAGCACGTTCGATAGACCGGGTGAATTCAACCATTCAAATAACGGATACAGGGATCCATCCAGGATCCGGTGTAGGAAATAAACGAAAGGAATTGAGCCAGGAGACATTGGGTGTTCCGGTAATCGCCATCGGGATCCCCACTGTCGTGGATGCCGTGTCGATTACGAGCGACACGATTGATTATATCTTGAAACATTTTGGCAAGGAACTGAAAGAAGGAGATCGCCCTTCACGTGCCTTGGCCCCGGCTGGATTCAGTTTTGGGAAAAGGAAAAAGCTCAAGGATGAGGATATGCCTGGCGAGAAGGAACGGCAGACTTTCCTGGGAATGATCGGTGTGCTTCCGGATGAAGAGAAGCGTAAATTGATTTATGAAGTATTGTCACCGCTCGGCCACAATTTAATGGTCACACCCAAGGAAGTCGATGTATTCATTGAAGATATGGCCAACTTAATAGCCAATGGTTTGAATGCCGCATTGCACGAATCAATCAATCAAGGCAATGCAGGCTTTTATACCCGCTAACATTTTTTAGGTGCCCAAAAATGGTGTTCTACCCTTTCTAGCAAAGTCATAAGTATTAGTAGACAAGCTATAGAGAGGGTGGACGGATGAAAAGGAGAAAATCTCCAGGTATTATCACAGCTATTCACGGATCAACGATCGTAAAAACTTTTCTAGGTATTTTCGCTTTGCTTCTTTTTGTTTTTTCCGTCAGCGGAGTCATGACGTCACTAAGGCCGGAGTATCGTATCACTTCAAATTCCGTACATACCGTCGCAAACCAATTCTCAGGTAAGATGTTGTTTTCGATACTGGCCAATGAAAACCATTACTTTTTCAGTGCGTTGCCTGAAGGGAAAGAACAATCGATTGTCATGGAACAGTTAGTGAAGCTTTCGACCAATATCTCAATGGAGGATCCTCGTAGCTTACTGGGTCGTGAATTACCAGGTTTCTCGATTTTTGATAATGAAATCCTTGTGGCAGGTGAAGGGACTAATTATACGAATATGCCATATGAATCTCCACCACCTTTAGAGGTGATGAATGATGAAAAAGATGCATCCCTGCAAAATCTGGATGAAATAGAAGAACCGGATAAGAAAACAACGCCTAATCAACCCAAACAAACGACCAATGGCCGCAAGGTGGTAGAAATCTATCATAGCCACAATCGGGAGTCGTACCTGCCTTATCTGAAGGGTGTTACAAATCCGGACCTTGCCTACCATTCTGAAATCAATATTACAAAACTCGGAACACGAATGACGGCTGATCTCGCTGATAAAGGTATAGGCTCCTCCCTCAATAAGACGGATGTGATGGGGAACTTGAATAACAAGGGCTTGAACTTTACAAAAGCGTATCAGGAGTCACGCAAAACCGTCCAGACGGCAATGGCGAATAATAAGGATATAGAATATCTCATCGATATCCATCGTGATTCCAAACGAAAAAAGCATACGACAATCACCATCAATGGCAAACAATATGCCAAGATAGCCTTTGTTGTCGGAGGGGATAACCCCAATTATGAGAAAAATGCAGCACTTGCCAATAAGATGCATAAAGCGTTAGAAAAAAAATACCCTGGCATTTCACGCGGGGTTATGAAACAGGGTGGAGCAAGAAATAATGGAGTCTATAATCAAGATTTGACGGGTAATGCAATGCTCTTGGAAATTGGCGGGGTCGATAATACATTCGAGGAAATGTATTTAACGGTCGACGCATTCACTGATGTCTTCAGCGAATTGTATTGGGAAGCTAAGGCTGTGGATGGCATCAAGGGAGAATCGGAATCGCAGTAATTAGGAAGGAGTCTCTATCATGGTTCGATTTTGGTTGAAATGCACGGGGATTTTACTTGTTTTGTTTTTAGGTGTACTTATCGGGATGCAGCAGGCAAACGATGGCATGAAAAAAATGAAAGGGTATGAAGACCCTGCTTTGAATAGTGCTTTCACGATCAACCAGTCGGAAAAGGGAGAGATGGAGGCGGATATCCTTGGACAAAAAGTGACGAGTCATGATATAGAGACGAAAAAAGAAAAACTGGAGGAAATGAAGGCATATAATTTCTTCTCGTCTCTTGGCAAGAATCTTGGTGAAGTGGTATCAGGGGCCTTTAACGCACTTTTCAATATGATTTAGGTAAAAAGAACTCGCCCAAAAAAGCTGCATTCTAATCTGAATGCGGCTTTTTTTGCTATCTCCTTCTACATAATGGCCTTTCCTTGTAACTATTCTGTTGAATCTTGCATTTTCTATTGATATAATGAAAAATAGTGTATTGTGTCGACTATTAGGAGTGAACGTTATGAATAGAGAAGAGAAACTAAAAAGACAATCAAAGATTCGTAACTTTTCCATCATCGCTCATATTGATCATGGTAAATCAACATTGGCGGATCGTATCATAGAAAAGACGAACGCCATGACTCAACGTGAAATGAAGAGTCAACTGTTGGATTCTATGGACTTAGAGCGTGAGCGTGGAATTACGATTAAACTGAATGCAATTCAATTGAAATATAAGGCGAAAGATGGCGAAGAATACATCTTCCATCTTATCGATACACCGGGGCACGTGGATTTCACATATGAGGTTTCACGAAGCCTAGCAGCGTGTGAAGGTGCGGTCCTTGTCGTGGATGCTGCGCAAGGAATCGAGGCCCAGACGCTAGCCAATGTTTATTTAGCATTGGACAATAATCTGGAAATCTTACCTGTCATCAATAAAATTGACTTGCCAAGTGCCGATCCTGAGCGGGTCCGGGGTGAAATCGAGGATGTAATCGGTCTTGATGCATCTGATGCAGTTTTATGCTCGGCTAAAGCTGGAATTGGAATCGAGGATATTTTAGAACAGGTCGTAGAATTGGTTCCGGCACCTCAAGGTGATCCAGACGGTCCGTTCAAAGCGCTTATTTTCGACTCCGTATTTGATGCTTATCGTGGTGTAGTGGCTTACATCCGTGTTGTAGAGGGTTCTATCAAAGTGGGCGATAAAATCAAAATGATGTCCACTGGCAAGGAATTCGATGTGACGGAATTGGGTGTCTTCAATCCGAAAGTTCAAATGCTTGATGAACTGACAGTGGGGGATGTAGGTTTCCTGACTGCAGCCATTAAAAATGTCAGTGATACGACTGTCGGGGACACGATTACAAGTGCCGTTAATCCTGCGTCAGAAGCTTTGCCTGGTTACCGGAAGATGAATCCGATGGTTTATTGCGGGCTATACCCGATTGACGCATCGAAATTCAATGATTTACGTGATGCGTTAGAGAAACTAGAATTGAATGATTCAGCTTTGCAATTCGAGGCAGAATCGTCTCAAGCGCTAGGATTTGGCTTCCGTTGTGGATTCCTTGGACTTCTTCATATGGAAATCATTCAAGAACGGATCGAACGGGAATTCAAAATCGATTTGATCACAACGGCACCGAGTGTTATATATGACGTAATTCTTACAGATGGAACGTCAATTAAGGTGGATAACCCATCTAACATGCCGGATCCGCAAAAGATCGAAAACGTCGAAGAACCTTATGTGAAAGCCACAATGATGGCACCGACGGAATTCACAGGTACCATCATGGAAATCTGTCAAAACAAACGTGGTAATTTCATCGATATGGAATACGTAGATGAAACACGCGTAAGTATTCATTATGAGATTCCGTTATCAGAAATCGTCTATGATTTCTTTGATCAATTGAAATCCAATACAAGGGGCTATGCATCATTCGACTATGAGTTGATTGGGTATAAGCCATCCAAGCTTGTGAAGATGGATATCTTATTGAATGGTGAAACGGTAGATGCATTAAGTTTCATTGTTCATAAAGACTTTGCCTACGAACGTGGAAAGATCATCGTTGAAAAATTAAAGAAATTGATTCCAAGACAGCAATTCGAAGTGCCGATTCAAGCGGCTATCGGACAAAAAATCGTGGCCCGTTCTTCCATTAGCGCCATGCGTAAAAACGTACTGGCTAAATGTTACGGCGGCGATATTTCCCGTAAACGTAAATTGCTCGAAAAACAAAAACAAGGTAAGAAGCGGATGAAACAAGTTGGTTCCGTTGAAGTACCGCAAGAAGCCTTCATGGCTGTCTTGAAAATGGAGGATACGAATCCGAAAAAATAAATGATAGTAGAAAAAAGAGGGTAGACAGGATCTAGCCTCTTTTTCTATCGGTTCATTCGAATAAACAAAGGTTGTGAACTTAATGATTAAAAGTGCTTACCTCCATATCCCATTTTGCGAACATATTTGCCATTATTGTGATTTTAATAAAGTGTTTTTACAAGGACAGCCGGTAGATGAATATTTACGGATGATGAAAAGAGAGATGGAATTACAGCTTGCTAAATATCCTACCAAGAAGCTTGATACGGTTTTTGTCGGTGGAGGGACACCGACCTCCCTTGATGAAAAGCAGCTCACTTTCCTATGCGAGGCCATTAATGAGACCCTTCCTTTCGATTCCAAACAGGCTGAATATACTTTTGAAGCCAATCCTGGGGACCTTTCGAGAGAAAAGCTTGAGATCCTCTATCAAGCAGGTGTGAACAGGCTTAGTTTTGGGGTACAAAGCTTTAATGATGAATTATTGAAGCGTATTGGACGAACACACCGGGCATCTGAAGTTTATGAAACGATTCAGTTGGCTCAAGGTGTCGGCTTCACCAACATTACGATCGATTTGATTTATGGATTGCCGGGCCAAACGATGGAAGATTTTGAGGATACCCTTACTAAGGCGCTTGACCTGCAATTACCTCATTACTCTAGCTATTCTTTGATCGTCGAACCGAAGACGGTCTTTTACAATCAAATGAGAAAAGGTACATTGAACCTTCCGCCGCAGGAGCTCGAAGCTTCCATGTACGAGCGCCTGATGGAAGAGATGGAAAGACATGGCCTGCACCAGTATGAAATCAGTAATTTTGCACGACCTGGTTTTGAAAGTAAGCATAACCTGACATACTGGAATAATGTAGAGTATTACGGCATCGGCGCTGGGGCACATGGGTACACCGGTGGAAAAAGAGTGGCCAATCACGGTCCGGTAAAAAAATACATCACACCTTTGTTGGAAGGGCAATTACCAGTTTTAGATGAACATACTGTACCGCTATATGAAAATATGGAGGAAGAGATGTTCTTGGGACTCCGAAAAACAAAAGGCGTCTCCTTGGAAACGTTTAAAGAGAAGTTTTCTGTTGAAATGAAGGAGGTTTTTGGGAAAGAGCTCGAAGACCAAATGGAAAAGGGATTACTGAAGCTTGACGGTGGGTTTATAAGCCTTACGGAACGTGGAAAATTGCTTGGCAATGAAGTATTTCAAGCGTTTTTGGGTGTAGTTGAAGTGGAATGATGGAAACATACTCTCTTATAAACAATAAATTAGCGGTTTTCATTATTGACATCATAAGCGTCATTTGATAATTTATTAGTATATTAGCACTCAATAAGACAGAGTGCTAACAGAGGTGATCATACATGCTAACTGATCGTCAATTATTGATTCTTCAAGTGATAATCGAGGATTTTATCCATTCAGCCCAGCCAGTCGGATCACGAAGCTTGTCGAAAAAAGATGAAATTACGTTCAGCTCGGCCACTATTCGCAATGAAATGTCTGATCTTGAAGAGCTCGGTTTTTTAGAAAAAACCCATACATCTTCAGGTAGAGTTCCTTCTGAAAAAGGGTATAGATATTATGTGGATCATTTACTTTCTCCTCAGGCTCCAAAAAAGAATGAAATGAAATTGTTGAAATCCGTTTTTGTTGAGCGAATATATGAACTGGAAAAGATTGTCCAGAAGTCAGCCAAGATACTCTCTGAACTGACGAATTATACGGCAATCGTTCTTGGCCCGAAAGTCAATGAACATAAGCTTAAAAAAATTCAGATCATTCCATTGAGTCCTGAAACGGCAATAGCGATCATCATCACTGACACAGGTCATGTGGAAAATCGAATGATATCCCTGCCCCTCTCTTTCGACATCAACGAAATTGAGAAAGTGGTAAACATTTTAAATGCCAGGTTAGTTGATGTACCGCTTGTCGAACTGAAGGATAAGATCTATAAGGAAGTGGCAGTTTTATTGAGCAGTCACATTCAAAATTATGGATCGATCGTTTCCGTTCTCGCGGACACACTGACGGATACCAAACCGGAAAAAATATTTTTCGGCGGGAAAACGAATATTCTGAAGCAGCCGGAGTTCCACGACATTGCAAAAGTCAGCACTCTTTTATCCATGATTGAGCAGGAACAAGGATTTTATGATCTCATTACAAAGAACCCAGCTGGCATTCATGTCAAGATTGGCCGTGAAAATCAAAATACGGTTCTCGAAGACTGTAGTTTGATTACAGCGACGTATTCAATCGGGCAGGAACAAGTGGGCACGTTAGCCATTTTAGGCCCAACAAGAATGGAATATTCGAGAGTCATCAGTCTTCTTTCTTTTTTCTCGAAAGATTTAACGACACTGATGACAAAGCTGTATCAAAAATAGGAGCCAAGGTAATAGTAAGGTGGCGGTACAATGGTTACCACCCCCAAACCTATTACTTAAGCATAAATTGTATAATCCTTTAGGGGAGGTGAGATTGTGGAAAATAAAAACAATGAACAAACATTAAACAATGAAACAATCGAGGAAAGCACTGAGGAAGCGGTATTCGCTGAAGAAGTGAATCCATCGGAAGAAACAGAGGAGGAAACTCCAGTAGAAAAAGATGAGCTACAGGTAGCTCAAGAAAAAATTCAAGAACTAGAAGCTAAAATCGAAGAAATGGATAACCGTTATCTTCGTTTGCAAGCTGATTTTGATAATTCAAGACGCCGTGCAAAGCTTGATATGGAAGCGGCTCAAAAATATAGAGTGCAAAGCATAGCTGGAAATTTGGTAGAGGCTCTTGATAATCTTGAAAGAGCGACCAAAATCGAAGCGGATAATGAGCAGACGAAATCCCTTCTTCAAGGACTAGAAATGGTCCATAAAGGCATTGTTGATGCATTGTCGAAAGAAGGTATCGAACCGATTAGTTCTGTCGGTGAAGAATTCGATCCGCATTTACACCAAGCGGTCATGCAAGTCCAAGATGAAAACTTTGGTTCGAACATCGTTGTGGAAGAATTCCAAAAAGGATATCTTCTTAAAGACCGAGTGATTCGTCCGGCCATGGTAAAGGTAAACGAATAAAGAAATCATTACATATAAATATTGGGAGGTAGTGTAACATGAGCAAAATTATTGGTATTGACTTAGGTACTACAAACTCTTGCGTATCTGTACTTGAAGGCGGGGAACCAAAAGTTATCCCGAATCCAGAAGGAAACCGCACAACACCATCTGTAGTGGCATTCAAAAATGGAGAGCGTCAAGTAGGGGAAGTGGCAAAACGCCAAGCAATTACGAACCCTAACACAATCATTTCCATTAAACGTCATATGGGTACTAACCATAAAGAAGTAATCGAAGGAAAAGAATATTCACCGCAGGAAGTTTCTGCAATCATCCTTCAATACTTGAAATCATATGCAGAAGAATATCTTGGCGAAGAAGTAACAAAAGCGGTTATCACTGTACCTGCTTACTTCAATGATGCAGAACGTCAAGCAACTAAAGATGCTGGTCAAATTGCTGGTCTTGAAGTTGAGCGTATTATCAATGAACCTACAGCTGCTGCACTTGCTTACGGCTTGGATAAAACGGATGAAGACCAAACAATCCTTGTTTTCGACCTTGGTGGCGGTACATTTGACGTATCCATCATGGAACTTGGAGACGGCGTATTCGAAGTTCGTTCTACAGCTGGCGACAACCGCCTAGGTGGAGATGACTTCGACCAAGTAATCATTGATTATTTAGTTGAAGCCTTCAAAAAAGAGAATGGCATTGATCTTTCTAAAGACAAAATGGCTGTTCAACGTTTGAAAGATGCAGCTGAAAAAGCGAAAAAAGACCTTTCAGGTGTAACTTCAACTCAAATTTCATTACCATTCATCACTGCTGGCGATGCTGGCCCACTTCACCTTGACGTAACGATGACTAGAGCGAAATTTGATGAGCTTTCATCAAGCCTTGTTGAACGTACAATGGGACCTACTCGTCAAGCATTGAAAGATGCTGGTCTTTCAGCTTCAGAAATCGATAAAGTCATCCTTGTTGGTGGATCTACTCGTATTCCTGCAGTCGTCGAAGCAATCAAAAAGGAAATCGGTCAAGAACCAAGCAAAGGCGTTAACCCTGATGAAGTAGTAGCAATGGGTGCTGCGATTCAAGGTGGCGTGTTAACTGGAGACGTTAAAGACGTAGTTCTATTAGACGTAACTCCACTTTCACTTGGTATTGAAACAATGGGCGGCGTATTCACTAAATTAATCGACCGTAATACAACGATCCCAACAAGTAAATCTCAAGTGTTCTCAACAGCTGTGGATATCCACGTTCTTCAAGGTGAACGTCCAATGTCAGCGGATAATAAAACGCTTGGCCGTTTCCAATTGAGCGATATTCCACCAGCTCCACGTGGAATTCCACAAGTTGAAGTAACATTTGATATTGATAAAAACGGTATTGTTAATGTTCGTGCAAAAGATTTAGGCACAAACAAAGAGCAAGCCATCACAATCAAATCATCTTCAGGTCTATCTGATGAAGAAATCGATCGTATGGTACGTGAAGCAGAAGAGAATGCTGAAGCGGATAAACAACGTAAAGAAGAGGTTGAACTTCGCAATGAAGCTGATCAACTTGTCTTCCAAACAGAAAAAACGCTTAAAGATCTAGAAGGTAAAGTAGACGAAGCGGAAGTAACTAAAGCAAATGAAGCGAAGGATGAACTGAAAGCAGCAATCGAGAAAAATGAGCTTGAAGAAATCCGTACGAAAAAAGACGCTTTGAATGAAATCGTTCAAGCTTTGACTATGAAGCTTTATGAAGAAGCAGCTAAAGCTCAACAAGCAGCTCAAGAAGGTGCCGGTGAAGCCGAAGCTCAAGATGATAACGTCGTTGATGCTGAATTCACAGAAGTGAATGAAGAAGATAAAAATAAAAAGTAACCCCTCCGGGAAGCTAAAATAAATGGGCAGTGTAAGGCTGCCTGATTGTAGAAAAGTCAAAGTCAGGTTATCTTGGCTTTGGCTTTTTTTACAATGCATGGAACTATTCTTAGAAATGATGAAATTAGAAAGAAAAAATAGCAGGTGGATGGGATATTCTTCATCCATACAGTAAAGTGTTCGCACTGTTTATGTTTTTCTAGTTGATTATTATCTTCTTACAGTGATAATATAATCTTTATGTGAATCGAATCGGGAGTGGATTTAGATATGAGTAAACGCGATTATTATGAGGTATTAGGCCTTTCGAAGAGTGCTTCGAAGGAAGAAATCAAGAAAGCGTATCGAAAGCTCTCCAAACAATATCATCCTGATATTAATAAAGCAGACGATGCTGCAGATAAATTCAAAGAAATTAAGGAAGCTTACGAAGTATTAAGTGATGAGCAGAAAAAAGCCCATTATGATCAATTCGGACATACAGATCCAAATCAAGGCTTTGGTGGCGGTCAAGACTTTGGTGGTTTCGGCGGATTCGAAGATATTTTCAGTAGTTTCTTTGGTGGCGGAGGTCGCAGAAGAGATCCTAATGCACCTCGTCAAGGAGCCGATTTACAATATACGATGACACTTACTTTTGAAGAAGCAGCGTTCGGGAAGGATACCGAAATTGAGATCCCTCGTGAAGAGAACTGTGATACGTGTAAAGGGTCAGGTGCCAAGCCTGGTACAAAAGTCGAGAACTGTTCACATTGTCATGGCACGGGTCAATTAAATGTGGAACAAAATACAGCATTCGGGCGTATCGTAAATCGCAGAGCATGTCACCATTGTCAAGGGACAGGAAAGATCATTCCACACAAATGTTCAACATGTAAAGGTGAAGGGAAAGTTCAAAAACGCAAAAAGATTCAAGTCAAAGTCCCGGCTGGAATTGATGACGGTCAGCAGCTACGTGTAACCGGTCAAGGGGAACCTGGGATCAATGGCGGTCCATCTGGAGATCTCTACGTAGTATTCCATGTTCGCACCCATGAATTCTTTGAACGGGATGGCGATGATATTTATTGTGAGATGCCGATTACATTCACCCAATCTGCCCTAGGGGACGAAATTGAAGTGCCAACACTGCACGGCAAAGTTAAATTGAAAATTCCTGCAGGTACACAAACGGGTACGCGTTTCCGTTTGAAAGGAAAAGGTGTTCCGAATGTAAGAGGATATGGCCAAGGCGATCAGCATGTCATCGTATTAGTGGTCACTCCGAAGAAATTAACGGAAAAACAAAAAGAGCTACTTCGTGAGTTCAATGAAATCAGTGGTCAATCAGGTATTGATGAACAAGAAGATGGCTTTTTCTCAAAGGTAAAGCGTGCTTTTAAAGATAGATGATTAAAAGTAAAAGAACAAATTGGGAGTTGGTAGGTTATGAAGTGGTCTGAATTTGCAATCCATACAACAAATGAAGCGGTTGAACCTGTTTCAAATATCCTTCATGAGGCAGGTGCAAGCGGAGTTGTCATTGAGGATCCTCTTGAATTAGTCAAAGAACGTGAAAATGTCTTCGGCGAAATCTACCATCTGAACCCAGATGATTATCCGGACGAAGGTGTATTGATTAAGGCATACTTGCCTGTTAACAGCTTTCTAGGTGAAACCGTTGATGCTATTAAGGAATCAATCAATAATCTTCTCCAATATGAAATTGATCTTGGTAAAAACATTGTTTCAATTAGTGAAGTGAATGAGGAAGAATGGGCAACGGCTTGGAAAAAATACTATAATCCAGTCAAGATTTCTGAGCGATTCACCATTGTTCCTACTTGGGAAGAATATGTGCCAGTGAGCAGTGATGAATTGATCATCGAATTAGATCCAGGCATGGCCTTCGGGACTGGTACCCATCCGACGACCGTTATGTGTATCCAAGCACTTGAACGTACCATTGTGCCAGGAGACCTTGTGGTTGATGTAGGAACAGGTTCTGGAGTCTTGAGCATTGCAGCGGCTTTGTTGGATGCAAAAAGAGTTCAGGCACTTGACTTGGATGAAGTAGCTGTTCAGTCTGCCATCCAAAATGTTGAACTGAACCAAGTCCAGGAAAAGGTTTCGGTCTCGCAAGGTAACTTGTTGGACGGAGTGGATGAACAAGCGGATGTCGTCGTGGCCAATATTTTGGCTGAAGTGATTATGCGCTTTACAGACGATGTTGCCAAAATAGTGAAACCTGGTGGGCATTTCATTGCCTCTGGAATCATTCAACCTAAAAAACAAGATGTAAAGGCTGCAATCATCGAGTCTGGTTTCAGCATTGTGGAAACCATCCAGATGGAAGATTGGATAGCTTTCATTGCTAAAAGAAACGATTAATTGAAGAGTTACTCTGATTATTTTATCGATTGATAATCAGAGTACCTTTTTTTACGGGTAAACCTTGTAAGGCAGTGAGCCAAGAGGAGAAGTCCTTTAATTCTGGCGTCATGAGTTTTTTAGATTAGATGGAGTAGGTGACACTGTGCAACGATATTTTCTGAATGAAAAAGCTTTTCAGGATCAAACCGTGACGATTACAGGTGATGATTTCCACCATATCTCAAGAGTCATGAGAATGGAACCAGGAGAGCGAATCCTGACTGTAAAAGGCAATGGTTTGATTGCGGTCACGGAAATCTCTGAAATTACGAATGATACAGTTATAGGAAACGTTTTAGAATGGAAGAATGAAGAAAAAGAACTGCCCATCCAGGTGACGATAGCGAGCGGTCTGCCTAAAGGGGATAAGCTGGAGTATATCGTTCAAAAAGGGACGGAATTAGGTGCTCTTAAGTTTATCCCTTTTATTGCGGCTCGTTCGGTGGTAAAATGGGACCACAAAAAGGTCGGCAAGAAGCTAGAAAGACTCCAAAAGATTTCTAAGGAAGCGGCCGAGCAGTCTCATCGTACAGTCGTTCCTATTGTGACCGAACCGATGACTGTCGATCAACTTATAGGGATTGCTTCCGAATACGATCATACATTAATCGCTTTTGAAGAAGAGGCAAAGCGCGGTGAAACTTCCGTGCTTGCATCGGTGTTGAAAGACATCACTTCGGGACAATCTATCCTTTTCGTTTTTGGTCCTGAAGGGGGCTTAGCGGAAAAGGAAATTGAGAAATTAACATCTTCCGGTTTTGTTGCATGCGGACTTGGACCTAGAATATTAAGAACTGAAACAGCACCTTTATATGCACTTTCCGCTGTTTCTTATCATGTAGAACTTTTGAGGTGATGAAAAATGGCAACGGTCGCTTTCCATACATTAGGCTGTAAAGTAAACCATTATGAAACAGAAGCTATTTGGCAATTATTTAAAACAGAAGGATATGATCGTGTTGAATTTGAAAACACATCGGATGTATATGTCATCAATACGTGTACGGTAACGAATACGGGCGATAAAAAAAGTCGCCAGGTCATCCGTCGTGCTATCCGTAAAAATCCCAATGCCGTCATTGCAGTCACAGGTTGTTACGCCCAGACGTCGCCTGCTGAAATCATGGCAATCCCTGGTGTAGATATTGTGGTAGGTACACAAGATCGGGGAAAACTGCTTGCATACATCGAGCAATTCAAGGTGGAACGCGAGCCAATCAATGCAGTCGGGAACATTATGAAAAACCGTATCTACGAAGAGTTGGATGTGCCGGCGTTTACCGACCGAACTCGAGCCTCTTTAAAGATTCAGGAAGGCTGTAACAATTTCTGTACTTTCTGTATCATTCCATGGGCACGTGGTTTAATGCGGTCTCGTGATCCTAAGGAAGTCATCCATCAAGCAGAGCAGCTTGTCGAAGCAGGTTATAAAGAACTCGTATTGACTGGTATTCATACTGGCGGATACGGGGACGACCTGAAGGACTATAATTTGGCGATGCTTTTACGCGATTTGGAAAAGGTCGAAGGACTTAAACGGATCCGTATATCTTCCATTGAAGCCAGTCAAATTACAGATGAAATCATTGAAGTGCTTACGAAGTCGAAAAAAGTCGTACGACATTTGCATATTCCGATTCAATCTGGATCCGATACGGTGCTAAAACGGATGAGACGTAAATACACGATGGATTTCTTCGGAGATCGAATCGAAAAGTTAAAGGTTGCGCTTCCTGGCCTTGCGGTTACATCTGATGTGATTGTAGGCTTTCCAGGAGAAACCGAAGAGGAATTCATGGAGACATATAATTTCATCAAGAAATATAAATTTTCCGAACTGCATGTCTTCCCCTATTCAAAACGTACAGGTACCCCAGCAGCACGGATGGATGACCAAGTGGATGAAGATGTGAAAAATGAACGTGTACATCGCCTGATTGCGTTATCCGATCAGCTTGCAAAAGAGTATGCTTCCCAGTTCGAAGGACAAGTCCTGGAAGTGATTCCTGAAACACCATTGGAAAATGGGCTTTATGAGGGTTACTCCGATAATTATATGAAGGTTATCTTCCCGGCTACTGAGGAAATGGTCGGTGAGATTGTTAAAGTCAAGATTACAAAATCTGGATATCCGCATAGTGAAGGACAATTTGTTACTATTCTGAATGATATCGAACTACAGCAAGCAGCTAATCTTTAAGACAGCGTTTTTTCGCTGTCTTTTTTTCGTTTTATAGAGTTTTAAATGGACTTAAGGGTATAGTTTATATATATCGTCATTTTAAAATTATTATGGTATCATGAGAGGTACGGACAACTAGTTACTTGATTATTGAGGAGGATTATTAAATGAAAAATGTAGCAGGTTTAATCGATCACACTTTATTAAAAGCGGACGCAACGAAAGAACAAATAAAAGTTTTATGTGAAGAAGCGAGAGAGTACAATTTCGCATCAGTATGCGTTAACCCGACTTGGGTTAAGTATGCAAGTGAGTTATTGAAAGGTTCAGAGGTGAAGGTTTGTACAGTAATAGGTTTCCCTTTAGGTGCCTCTACTCCTGAAACGAAAGCTTTTGAAACAAAAGATGCCATCAGCAACGGAGCTCATGAAGTTGATATGGTCATCAACATCGGTGCATTAAAGGACAAGGATGATGAATTGGTTGAACGGGACATTCGTGCAGTTGTCGCAGCGGCAACTGGCAAGGCCCTATCAAAAGTCATTATCGAAACATCTTTATTGTCAGAAGAAGAAAAAGTTCGTGCTTGTGAAATAGCTGTCAAAGCGGGAACTGATTTCGTAAAAACATCGACAGGATTTTCAACTGGCGGGGCGACAGTGGAAGATGTAGCCCTAATGAGAAAAACTGTTGGACCGGACATCGGTGTTAAAGCATCAGGTGGAGTTCGTAACACGAGTGATGCTGAGAAGATCGTTGAAGCGGGTGCATCTAGAATTGGTGCGAGTGCCGGTGTATCGATTGTAAAAGGCTTAACGGCTGATTCAGATTATTAATTATCATTGCCGCATTCTTAGGAATGTGGCTTATTTTTTTGTGGACGATGGATCAATAAAATGAAGTTGGAGAATTGGCGGGCAAAGGGTAATACGATCAAAGAAGTGGTAATGTTGAAAATGACACTTGCATGTGCAAGCTGGGTCGCTTTATTTTCAGTGAAAAAGGCAGCGGTTCGTTCTAGAACATCCACAAGAGGAAGGAAGGCAGCCACACCGATCACATTCAGCCATATATGTGCATATGCTGTAAAGGCAGCTTGTTTACCTGAACCGATGCTAGCCATATAGCCTGTGATGCACGTACCGATATTGGAGCCGAGCATCATGATGATGGCCGAAGCGACGGTTAGCTCCCCACTCATTAAAAAACTCATGGCGATTCCGATGGTCGCGGAGCTCGAGTGAATCAGCGCCGTTAACAGGATACCAGCCAACAAAGCATAACTAAGATGGTTTTCTATGGCACTGATTACATGATGAACGGACGGATAGGCAGCGATGGGTTTGGAGAGCATCTTAAAGCCGCTCATCGCCGCGAAAATGGCAGAGATGCCTATAAGGGACATTCCGGCGCTTTTTAATGCGATTTTGGGCATAAAGCAAAGAGCTGTACCGCATAAGACTCCTGGAATGATCCAGCGGTCCAATGAAACGGTCATGAATTCAGCAGTAAAGGTCGAACCGATATTCGTTCCTAAAATGATGCCTATCGTCTGTGGAAAGGATAAACTGCCGGCGGAAACGAGACCCACCGTCATGACCATGACTGCAGAACTACTCTGGAGAATCCCTGTAAAAATGGTACCGGCAAAAAAACCTTTCCAAGGCTTATCGGTTACCTTAGAGAGAAATGTTTTTAATTTAGCTCCTGACAGATTGAATAAGCCGATACGCAAAACGGCCATACCCACTAAAAATAATGTGATGAATAATAGAAACAAAAATAGCTCGTACATGATCGTCACCTCCTAATCAGTTTATGGTCCCTAAGAGATAGACATGCTATAAAAAGGCTTTAAGTTTGAATTAGAAAAAAATGCTCATACAATAATAATTTTTGAAATAAGTTTCGTTTTATTGGTTGACCTGTCAAAGATGATATATTATAATTGTTTAGTACATGTATAACATGTTGACAACTTGAGTTAGTGTGTTGTTTTCGGAGGGAGGGAAAGAGATGTCTAAAACCGTCGTTCGTAAAAACGAATCGCTTGAAGATGCTCTTCGTCGTTTCAAACGTACTGTATCTAAAGCAGGATCGCTTCAGGAAGCTAGGAAGCGTGAATTTTATGAAAAGCCAAGCGTAAAACGTAAGAAAAAGTCTGAAGCTGCAAGAAAACGTAAATTCTAAGAGAGGGTGGAAAGATGAGTCTTCTCGAGCGTTTAAATAATGATATGAAACAAGCGATGAAGAACAAGGAAAAGGACAAACTATCTGTTATTCGTATGTTGAAAGCTTCGCTTCAAAACGAAGCCCTAAAACAGAGACAAGATTTAACAGATGATGAAGAATTGACAGTGCTCTCTCGCGAATTAAAACAACGCAAAGACTCCCTCCAGGAGTTTGAAAACGCAGGTCGTTCCGATCTCGTGGATAAAGTCCGCACCGAATTGGGATACGTAGAGGCATATATGCCTGAGCAACTATCAGAAGAAGGGATTTCTGAAATCGTTAAAGCAACGATTGAAGAAGTCCATGCAACATCCAAAGCAGATATGGGGAGAGTTATGGGAGCTTTAATGCCTAAAGTTAAAGGCAAAGCAGATGGTTCTCTAGTAAACAAATTAGTATTACAACATCTATCATAAACTCGAAACCTAACCGCAGGCATTAGCCTGTGGTTTTTGTGTATTTAAAGGAGTATGACACACTTTTTATGCGTATAGTAATCAGTAAAGAGAAGACAGCTGGCTCGATATAAAATTTATTGCATTTTTAATGAAACCTTTTTCTTATATATACGTATTAACTAAGTAAGTGACTATATTAAGGTAGACCGATGAGTGAAATTGAAGGGTTCCTTAAGGTAATGGGTAGGCGAGCTTGCGTTACGTACAGGAAAGGAGGCGTTCCGTTGAAAATAGGGCGTGATTTATCTGTTCTCTTATTCGGATTACTGCTTACCGTGTCTTTCTTGGCACCGGGTGCTTCTGCAAAGGAGAAGATTGTTTACCAGGTCCCAATTGAAAAAACCGTGGAAAAGGGTTTGGCGGCTTTTTTGGAGAGAGCATTGTCAATAGCCGAAGAGAATGACGCGGATCTTGTGATTTTTGAAGTGAATACCCCCGGTGGGGCCGTAGACGCTGCAGGGGAGATAGCCAAGTTATTGTCTAATTCGCCAGTGAAAACAGTGGCCTACGTCAATAACCGGGCGTTATCCGCGGGTGCCTATATTTCGTTAAGTGCCGATGAAATTTATATGGTTCCTAGCGCTACCATGGGATCGGCCGCGGTCATTGATTCATCGGGAAATGCAGCAGGAAAGAAAGCGGAGTCGTATTGGCTGGCTGCTATGAAAACGGCTGCGGAACAAAACGGGCGTGATCCCATTTATGCACAAGCCATGGCAGATGAGACTATCGATCTTCCGAAATACGGAGCCGAAACAGGTAAGCTACTAACATTCACTGCTGATCAGGCCAAAAAGGCTGGTTACAGTGAAGGGACAGTCTCAGGGCAAACTGAGTTGTATAGTATACTTGGGGTAGAGGACGCTGACATTCGTTCGATAGAGGAAAGTTTTCCGGAGCAATTAGCCCGATTTCTGACTAACCCCCTTGTGATTCCTATCTTGTTAACGATAGCAGGCATCGGAATCGTGGTGGAGCTATTTACACCTGGTTTTGGTATAGCGGGCTTTATCGGGCTCACCAGTCTCGTGTTGTTTTTTTATGGTCATTGGGTCGCGGGCATTACCGGCTATGAATCGTTAGCGTTATTCATCGTAGGAGTTATCCTGGTTATCATGGAATTATTTCTCCCAGGGGGCATTATTGGCGTATTTGGCTTAACCGCTATTATAGGCAGTTTATTTCTCGCTTCAGAAGATCCGGTTCATATGACGATTTCCTTGTTAATTGCAATTACCGCATCCATTTTGGTTTCTATCCTACTTGTAAAGGTGCTTGGTAAACAAATGAAATTTTTTAAAAAAATGATCTTAACCGACGCAACAAAAACTGAGCAGGGATATGTTAGTTCTCCAAATCGATTGGATTTATTAGGTGCTGAAGGAAAGGCTATAACAGACTTAAGGCCATCTGGAACCGCATTAATAAATGATGAACGAATTGACGTTGTGACCGAAGGAAGTTTTATTTCCAAAGGGACGTTAATCAAAGTCGTGAAAGCGGAAGGCTCGAGAATTGTCGTTAGGCAAATTATGGAGACAAATTAAGTATTAGGAAGGGTGAATGTTTAGGTGATAACTTCAGGAACAATAATTATCGTATTGGCTGTAATTGCAGCCATCATCGTCTTATCAGTATTTTTTACTTTCGTGCCAGTTATGTTATGGATATCGGCTTTAGCGGCTGGAGTCAAAATCAGTATATTTACTTTAGTAGGGATGAGGCTTCGTCGAGTTATACCAAGTAGGGTCGTCAATCCGCTTATCAAAGCTCATAAAGCTGGAATCAATGTTTCGACGAATCAATTGGAAAGTCATTATCTTGCAGGAGGAAACGTTGACCGTGTCGTCAACGCACTGATTGCTGCAGAACGTGCCAATATCGCATTGCCATTTGAAAGAGGGGCAGCCATCGATCTTGCGGGACGGGATGTGCTAGAAGCAGTTCAAATGAGTGTTAACCCTAAAGTAATCGAAACGCCATTCATCTCCGGTGTAGCGATGAATGGGATTGAAGTGCAGGCAAAAGCGAGAATCACGGTTCGTGCCAATATCGAACGTTTAGTCGGTGGTGCTGGTGAGGAAACGATCATTGCGCGTGTAGGTGAAGGGATTGTTTCTACAATCGGTGCTTCTAAAAGACATACAGATGTACTTGAAAATCCGGACTTAATTTCGAGAACTGTTTTATCAAAAGGTCTGGATTCGGGAACGGCCTTTGAAATTCTATCGATTGATATTGCTGATGTGGACATCGGGAAGAATATCGGAGCGATCTTGCAGACGGACCAGGCAGAAGCGGATAAGAAAATCGCCCAGGCAAAAGCGGAAGAACGCCGTGCCATGGCTGTAGCCTTGGAACAGGAAATGGTGGCCCGTGTTCAGGAAATGAGAGCGAAGGTTGTTGAATCAGAAGCGGAAGTACCACTTGCTATGGCAGATGCATTGAAAAGCGGGAATATCGGGGTAATGGATTATATGAATATCCAAAACATTACAGCGGACACGGATATGCGTGATTCCATCAGTAAGTTATCAGATAACCCAAAGGACAAAGATAATAATTAATTCCCAGAAGGGAGGTCTTTAAATGGGAGATCTCATTCAATTCTTTCTCAATAATCCATACCTTCTTATTATCTTGATTGGTGTCGTGACATCTATGTTAGGCAGAAAGAAACAGTCGCAACAAAACAATCCTAACACTCCGCCGAAAAAGAGGTGGCAGGATGTCATGCAGGAGCTTCAAGGTGAGGTTCCCCAAAAGGAACAGCGGAAAACGTCTTTGCCGGCATCTGTCAAGAAAGTTGAAAAGCATATCGTTCAATCAGCTGAGATTGTCGATGAGACGAAAGCTCAAGCTGATAAAAGGATTGCGGAACTACGACGGCTACAGCAGAAATATGAACATGAGCGTGTGGAACAAAAAGCGAAAGCAGATCAAATTACCTCAGCCATATCTGATAATAGCAGCCCTGTTTATCATAAAGGTCCTTCCTTTACTAAAAAACAGTTGATTGACGGAATTATTATGTCTGAGGTACTCGGACCTCCACGGGCTAAGCGCAGTTTGCAAAGTTCAAGGAGATAATTCGGATGCCTGATGTATCAATGCGTTTTGATACACATGAAAAAATAGCATTTGCACCTTCATATTTTGGTGCTAGAACCCCCTTTCATTTCATACATTGAGATGAAAGGGGGTTCTTTTTTATGGCTCATAATTGGGGAAAAAAAGTGAAACAGCTTATGACCAAGACGATGGACCTTCCACAAGATGTCATGATGGACCTGCCGCGAATTACAATGATCGGACAATTACATATATATATTGAAAATCATCGTGGCTTATTAGCTTTTACTGACAGCGAAGTGAGATTAATGCTGAAGAATGGGCAGCTGCTAATAAAGGGGAATGGCTTTGTCATCAAGACCATATTGCCGGAGGAAATCATGTTAGAGGGCAAAATTGACAAGGTTTATTTTATCAATGAATGAAGCCGGGAGGTATCCATGAAAAACCAGTGGACAAACTATTATACAGGCTATGTAAAGGTGAAGGCGTATGGAAAAGGAACGGAAAGACTGATTAATATGTTGACAAGGAGAGGGCTTCATATCTGGGATGTGAAGCGTGTCGGCAGTGAATCCCTGATTTTTCACATGGATTTCAGGGAAATTTCAAAGTTACGTCAGGTCCTGCGCAAAAGCGATTGCAAAGTGAAATTTCTTCAAGGGAAGGGAATCCCGTTTCTCATGAAGCGGGTAATGAAGAACAGCGGATTCTTAGTAGGTTTAATTGCCTTCCTTATTTGCATTTTTGTGCTTTCCAATATGGTTTGGGGCATAGAAGTGAAGGATGCGAAACCAGAAACCGAACATGCTATCCGTAAAGAGTTGGACAGGATGGGTGTAAAAATCGGGAAAATGCAATTCCTAGTAGATGATGTGGATACGATTCAGCGAAAGCTTTCTGATCGCATAAGTGCCTTGACGTGGGTCGGCGTAGAGCTGAAAGGGACGACATACCATTTCCGTGTTGTTGAAAAACGTCAACCAAAGGAAATCGAGAAAACATCTCCACAAAATCTGGTGGCTTCAAAAAAAGCAATCATTACGGAAATTTTCGTAGAAAAAGGACAACCTAAAGTGAAGGTAAATGATTATGTAAGCAAAGGGCAACTTCTTGTTTCAGGACAGATTGGAAAAGAAGATAAACCTGAAATCGTTTCGGCACAAGGGAAAATAAGGGGACAAATATGGTACAAGGCCAGAGTGGAAGTCCCCTTAAAAACAAAGTTCTCCGTTTACAATGGAAATGAAAAAAGTAAACATTATGTAAAAGTAAGTGACTTATCTTTACCCATTTGGGGATTCAAAGATCCAGGATACAAAAAACAGGTAAAAGAGACAACAGACAGGCCGTTTCACTTTTTGCAATGGGAACTGCCTCTTTCCTATAAAGTCGAGACATTAAGGAGCAAGGATGATATTGTCCGGAGTTATACGAAGGATGAAGCTATAAGAGAAGGAAAGAAAATGGCGAGAGCGGATTTACGCAAGCACCTTGATGAAGATGATGAAATTGTAGGGGAAAAAATTTTACATGAAAGCATGGAGAATGGTAAAGTGAAATTATCTATACATTACCAAGTTATTGAAGATATAGCTGTAGGACAACCAATCATTCAAGGAGACTAGCGAATGGCAGATGAAGTGAAGGTTATTAAGTTGGAAATTGAATCACCTAACGAAGCGGTCGCCTTGTTAGGCAATGGAGATTCGAATGTAAAAGTGCTCGAAGACGAGCTAGGCATATCGGTCATCACCCGTGGGGAAGGTATCAGCCTTGCCGGGGAACTAGAACGGGTGAAGATGGGTGAGGAAATCCTCAAAGCATTATTGGCGGTCATCAGGAAGGGGACCACGATAAGTTCAAGGGATGTTCTCTATGCCATCGAATTGGCGCATAAGGGGACTTTGGAATATTTCGGAGATTTATATGAAGAAGAAATTGCTAAGACGGCTAAAGGTAAATCCATTAAAGTTAAAACGATCGGTCAACGATACTATATCCAGGCGATCAAAAAACTCGACTTAGTATTTGGAATCGGGCCAGCTGGGACAGGGAAAACCTATCTTGCTGTAGTGATGGCGATCAATGCTTTAAAAAATGGACAGGTCAAACGGATCATCTTGACCAGGCCTGCCGTGGAGGCTGGCGAAAGCTTGGGTTTCTTGCCGGGAGACTTAAAGGAAAAGGTGGATCCGTACTTACGCCCGCTATATGACGCCCTGCATGACCTCCTCGGGATGGAACAGACTCAAAGGATGATTGAACGTGGGACGATAGAAATCGCTCCCTTGGCCTATATGAGGGGACGTACGCTTGAGGATGCCTTTGTGATTTTGGATGAGGCCCAGAATACGACCGAAGCCCAAATGAAGATGTTTTTAACGAGGCTTGGGTTTGGTTCCAAAATGGTCATTACGGGAGACCGTACCCAAATCGACCTTCCTAAAGGGATGAAGTCAGGTTTGGTCCGGGTTGAGGAAATCCTCAAAAATGTCAAAGGTCTTTCCTTTGTTTACTTTGAACAGAGTGATGTAGTAAGGCACCCGCTTGTTGCCAAAATCATTACAGCATATGAACAGGCAAAGGAATAAGTGAAATCCGCCATTGAATGGCGGATTTTTTCATGGCGGTTAGTAGCCCCATTCGATTAAAGGGAGAATTTACGGTAATGTATGGGTGTTTCGTCATAACAATGGTGAAAAGTAAGGGGAAAACTGTTATGATTTTACATATCTAGAGTTTAACATCATTTTTTAGGAGGACCTTCTTTGAATCGAACCCAAAATTTTTTCACTAAAATAAAAGGCCTATTGGTCCATCGTTTTTTTCAAGTGCTTTTGTTTATCATACTTGGTTTGTTTGCATACGTGTTGATGCTGTCCAATGTAAAGCCTGAAAAAGTCCAAGTGGAACTTTTTAAGCCTGCAGAACAGACAATCCGATCCACCAAGACTATAGAAGATACATATAAGACTGCAAAAGAAAAAGAAGAGATGTCTAAACAGGTGGCAGATGTTTATACCTTAAAAAAAGAATATGCAAAAAATAAGGTCGATCTGATTTCTTCCATATTTGATTCAGCGATTGAGGTGAAAAAAGAAACAGATCCTAATAAAGGCAGTAAAAAAGATATCAACAAGACGGATGGTCAAAAGGTATCCATATTGAAAGAAAAATTGACGGAGGAAGTCAATAAAAGCATTGAGGAATCTGTTTTCCTTGCATTGGTACAAGCAGAGGAAGACGAGCTGGAAATTGCCAGGGACTCAACTATCACGGCTGTAAATAACGTGATGAGTGATAGAATTTCAGCCAATGATGTCGAGAATGCCAAGAAGAAAGTGGTAGATGAACTGAGTTATATGAGCATAAATAGTGATATGAAAAAGGTCTCTACATCACTCGCACGCTCTGCCATCATTCAGAATGTATTTTTTGATAAAGACAAAACGGAGGAACAACGTCGAAAAGCAGTTGAGAGCGTGGAGCCTATCAGGATCTTACAGGGGCAGATTATCGTTGAGGAAAATCAGTTAGTGGACCGAGATGTGTACAGGCAGCTTGAATTGGCTGGATTTTTAAGTACCGAGTCTACCATATATCCCTATGTGGGCCTTTTCCTATACATCCTTTTAACGTTTACGGCTTTTTATTACTTCTTTTACTATTCCATATCGAAGAGAGATAATAAGTACAATCACTTATTGATTTTCAGCTTAGTTTTCATTTTTGCCATGGCGACGATGAAAACGGTCAGCATCATTGCTGAACTTAAAGATACAAATTTGGAATATATTTTCCCGGCGGCCATGGCGGCCATGCTTATCAAGATATTATTAAATGATAAATTGGCTGTGGGAATGACAATTTTGTTAGGTTCTTATGGTACGATAATATTTAATGGCGATACGCCAGGGAATCTTGACTTCTCGATGGGGTTATATATCATCTTTAGCGGTTTGATGGCCATCATTATATTATCGCGCTCTAATTTTAAATCAAAAGTTCTGATAGCTGGGCTAATGATGTCATTCATTAATATCGCTTTTGTATATTCGCTTATTTTTATTATGGATGGACACTATACAAAAATAGAATATTTATACCATGCAGCCGCAGCGATTGGATCTGGGCTTGGATCAGCTGTATTAACGATGGGATTGCTTCCGTTTTTTGAATCTGGCTTTGGGATTTTATCGTCAATAAAGCTGATTGAACTGTCGAATCCAAATCATCCTCTCTTGAGGAAAATCTTGATTGAAGCGCCTGGAACTTATCATCATAGTGTAATGGTGGCCAATCTAGCGGAATCGGCATGTGAAGCCATTGGATCGAATGGTTTGCTTGCAAGGGTCGGTTCTTATTATCACGATATAGGCAAGACAAAGCGGCCACATTTCTTCATCGAGAATCAGCTGAATGAAGAAAATCCGCATGATAAGCTGCAGCCTGAAACGAGCAAGGACATTATCGTTGCACATGCCGTGGATGGCGGGGAGATGCTTCGCAGTCATAAGTTCCCGAAAGAAATTGTGGATATTGCGGAACAACATCATGGAACGACTTTATTGAAATTTTTCTATCACAAAGCGTGCAAGGAAGATGAAGCGACCCGTGAAGTGGATTACCGGTACCCAGGTCCAATGGCGAAAATGAAGGAAGTGGCCGTCATCGGCATTGCTGATAGTGTAGAGGCAGCAGTAAGGTCGATGAAACACCCTACACCCGAGAAGATTGAAGAACTGGTAAGTTTCATCATCAGTGACCGGATTCAAGACGGACAATTTGATGAATGTGACATTACTATGAGAGAATTGAGTATCGTAAAGCATTCTCTTTGTGAATCGCTGAATGGTATCTTCCACTCAAGGATTGAGTATCCTGACATGGATAAATTAGGACAGAAGGTGAAAAAATGATTTTAACAATGGATTTAATGGATGAAACGAATGAAGTAACGGAAAATGGTCAGCAGCTTGTTGAAAGCATTTTGCAATTTGCGGCGAAAAAAGAAAAAATCGAAGAGGGGACGGAACTCTCCGTCACTTTTGTAGACAATAAACGGATTCAAGAGATTAACAAAGAATATCGTAATAAGGATTCGGCTACGGATGTCATTTCTTTTGCACTGGAAGAAATGGGCGAGGAAGAAGTCGAAATTATTGGGGCGGAAATGCCTCGCATGCTTGGTGATATTATTATTTCAATTGAACGGACAAAAGAGCAGGCCGAGGAATATGGTCATTCTTTTGATCGTGAACTTGGCTTTTTAGCCTTACATGGTTTTCTTCATTTGTTAGGCTATGACCATATGACTGAGGAAGATGAAAAAGTGATGTTTTCTAGACAAAAGGAGATATTGGGAGAATATGGCCTCTCGAGAGAAGGATAAACCAAAATATCCACTCATTAAAAGCTTTTCATTTGCTTGCCAGGGGATTTTGGAAGCGTTGCGGACTGAACGGAACATTCAAATACATTTCGTGGTAATGCTAGTTGTCGTGTTCTTTGGCTGGCATTATTCGCTGGACGGGATCGAATGGTTGTTTATTTTGGCGGCAATTGCTGGTACGATTGCATTAGAGCTAGTGAATTCTGCAATTGAACGTGTTGTGGATTTGGTGACCGATCAAATCCATCCTCTTGCCAAACAGGCAAAAGATATTGCAGCGGGGGCTGTATTCATATATGCTATATTTTCTATAATAGTTGGACTGATCATTTTTTTACCGAAAATGGCTATTTTGTAAGTTTTTTTCATCCAATAGAGGAGGGATTGTAAAGTGAATACGAATGAATTGATATTAGAAGCTAAAAAAGCTAGGGAAAAGGCATATGTCCCTTATTCGAAGTTTAAAGTAGGGGCTGCATTGTTAACGGCCGATGGTAAGGTGTATCATGGATGTAATATCGAAAATGCAGCTTACAGCATGTGCAACTGTGCGGAAAGAACCGCATTATTCAGCGCCTATGCCCATAATGACAAACAGTTCAAGAAGCTTGCTGTGGTGGCGGATACTGACCGGCCGATTTCCCCTTGCGGAGCTTGCAGACAGGTTATTTCAGAACTATGTGAGCAAGATATGGTAGTCGTATTAACCAACTTGAAAGGCGACACCAAAGAATTAACAGTACAGGAATTGCTTCCAGGAGCTTTTTCACCGGAGGATTTGAATGAATAAATTAGTTAACGATACACAGGTAAAAGGATACAAATCAGGTTTCATCTCCATCATTGGCCGTCCAAATGTCGGCAAAAGTACTTTTTTGAACCGGGTAATCGGCCAGAAGATTGCCATCATGAGTGATAAGCCACAAACAACTAGGAACAAAGTGCAAGGCGTCCTTACGCAAAATGATTCTCAAATGATTTTCATTGATACACCGGGCATTCATAAACCAAAGCATAAGCTTGGAGACTTTATGATGAAGGTTGCAACAAATACCTTGAAAGAGGTCGATTTGATTTTGTTCATGATCAATGCCGAAGAAGGGTACGGCCGTGGTGATGAGTTTATCATCGAAAAGCTACAAAGCGTTAAAACACCGGTTTTCCTTGTAGTCAATAAGATTGACACGATGCACCCTGATGATTTGCTACCGATCATTGAAAAATATCAAAAGCTCTATCCATTTGCTGCGGTGGTGCCTATATCAGCTCTTGAAGGCAATAATGTCGATACATTGCTTGCTCAGATTAAGGAACATCTTCCTGAAGGTCCACAGTTTTACCCTGCCGATCAAGTGACAGACCATCCGGAACGTTTCATTATTTCTGAATTGGTTCGTGAAAAGGTCCTGCACTTGACTCGTGAAGAGATTCCGCATTCCGTGGCTGTGGTGATCGATTCAATCAAAAAAATGGATAACAGCGACACCATTAACGTTATGGCGACCATCATTGTTGAACGGGATTCACAAAAAGGCATCGTCATCGGTAAGCAAGGGAAAATGCTGAAAGAAGTCGGCAGTCGTGCGAGGATTGACATTGAGAACTTATTGGGCTCTAAAGTATTCCTTGAATTGTGGGTTAAAGTCCAAAAGGACTGGCGTAATAAAGCAAGCCAACTACGCGATTTTGGATTTGATGAGAAAGAATATTAATTAACAAATTTTACGCTTCATGAAAGTGTAGAAAGCGGTCAAGCTAATCTATAAGGACGGATATTCATCTTATTGCTAGTCACTTAGAAAGGTGGGCTTTATATGTTGGATTTTACCTGGGAGTTATTTAGTGAGACAGGTAATGTGGACACCTATTTGCTTTATAAGGAGATAGAAGTCGAAAGGCAGGAAAGACCATTAGTATCGAATGAAGAGCTAGCTGATATTGATTTTCCTGTATCTTAAGGATTAGCTTGTCAAGTATGGGTGGTGTCTTTTATGCTACAAAAATGCGAAGGCATTGTCATAAGACGGACTGCATATGGAGAAAACAATAAAATCATTACAATTTATACCCGTGAGCTAGGGAAAATAGGGGTTATGGCAAGAGGGGCGAGCAAGCCAAACAGCAGGCTTGCCGCCGTGACCCAGCTTTTTTGCTCCGGGTATTTCCTTGTTACTACATCGAGCGGCCTTGGAAGCCTCCAACAGGGTGAGATGGTCGACTCGCTGCGGTTTATCAGGGAGGACCTGTTTGCCACTGCCTATGCTTCCTATATCGTAGAATTACTCGATAAGAGTGTGGATGATAAGAAGGCAAATCCATATCTGTTTGAATTGCTTTCACAAACGTTGCATTACATAAATGAAGAATACGACGCAGAGGTTTTGAAATTCATTTTCGAAATGAAAATGCTTCCTGTCAATGGAATCAATCCGGTATTGAATCAATGTGCCGTTTGCGGGGAGACCGAGGGGGAGTTCGCTTTTTCCCTAAGGGAAGCCGGCTTTATTTGTCACCGCTGTTTGGATAAAGATCCCTATCATTATAAAATTTCATCTTCAGCTGTCAAACTCCTGAGGATTTTCTATTATTTCGATTTATCTAGGCTGGGGAACATATCTGTTAAACCGGAGACGAAAAAAGAATTGGCGAAAATCATTGATGCCTATTATGAAGAATATTCGGGGCTACATCTAAAGTCCAAAAAATTCTTAAAACAGATTGATTCGATGAAAGATTTGTTTTAAGTTTGAACTATTGACTTTCCTTGTTTGTTTGTATAAAATTTTAATCATTAAAATAAGAAGAATGCATTGATGGAAAAGAGTACCTGTCATTATCCATACAAGCGAACCCGGGATGGTGCAAGCCGGGATATGGAGATACAGGGAAGGGCGTTCCGGAGCATGATAGGTTTGAAAAGAGGCCGTTCAATGACGGCAATTAGGGTGGAACCGCGGGTAAACTCTCGTCCCTATGCATTACGCATAGGGACGGGAGTTTTTTGTTTGCCTAAGGAAATGAAAATCACCGGTAAAAGAGAGTTCCCGTCCCTGAAGTTAAGTAAGCCGTTTTAAATAATCTGGAGGTGTACGATGAATATTCAAAATATGATTTTAACTTTGCAAAAGCATTGGTCTGAACAGGGCTGTATTTTAATGAATGCTTATGATGTCGAAAAAGGTGCCGGAACGATGAGCCCTTATACTTTCTTAAGAGCAATTGGACCAGAGCCATGGAGCGTTGCATACGTGGAACCTTCACGTCGTCCTGCAGACGGTCGTTATGGAGAAAACCCTAACCGTCTTTACCAACATCACCAATTCCAAGTCATCATGAAGCCTTCTCCGGATAACATCCAGGAACTTTATCTGGACTCGTTACGGAAGCTGGGCATTGATCCGCTTGAGCATGACATTCGCTTTGTGGAGGATAATTGGGAAAACCCTTCCCTTGGTTGTGCGGGCCTTGGCTGGGAAGTATGGCTGGATGGGATGGAAATCACTCAGTTCACTTATTTCCAACAAGTAGGCGGACTTGAGTGCAAGCCTGTCTCCGTCGAAATTACATACGGAATTGAACGTCTGGCATCATACATCCAGGAAAAAGAGAATGTTTTTGAACTTGAATGGACAGACGGTTTTACAGTCCGCGATATCTTTGGGCAACCGGAATTCGAGCATTCGAAATATACATTTGAGACTTCCGACGTTGATATGCTGTTCCAACTTTTCACGATGTATGAAAAGGAAGCGCATCGTCAAATGGAGGAGGGCCTTGTGCATCCTGCCTATGACTATGTATTGAAATGTTCACATACCTTTAATCTTTTGGATGCGAGAGGTGCCATTTCAGTAACGGAAAGAACGGGTTATATTGCCCGTTGTCGTAACTTAGCGCGTAAGGTTGCAAAAACCTTCTATGAAGAGCGGGAAAAATTAGGCTTCCCGATCCTGAAAGTGAAAGGGGAAAATACAAATGAGCAAGCGTGATTTGTTATTGGAAATTGGATTGGAAGAGCTACCGGCTCGTTTTGTTACAGCCTCTATGAAACAGCTATCCGATAAAGTACAAAAATGGTTGACCCAAAAAGCGATTGAATTTGGCGAAGTTGAAGAGTTTTCAACACCAAGACGTTTGGCTATTTTGATAAAAGATGTAGCAGAGTCGCAGAAGGACATCGAAGAAGAGGCAAAAGGGCCGGCTAAGAAAATTGCGGTGGACAGCGAAGGGAACTGGTCAAAAGCGGCATTAGGTTTTGTAAGAGGCCAAGGCATGACTGCTGAAGATATATATTTTAAAGAACTTAAAGGCGTGGAGTATGTCCATGTGAATAAATTCATCAAAGGACAGCCGACTGGAAAGCTATTATCCGAACTACAGGACATCATAACTGGCATGACCTTCCCGAAAAATATGCGTTGGGCCAATCAAGAGCTTCGTTTTGTTCGTCCGATTAAATGGTTGATTGCCTTATTTGGTAAAGAAGTGGTTCCATTCACTATCGCGGACGTAGAAACGGGTCGAGAAACAAAAGGCCACCGGTTTTTAGGTGAAAGTGCAATCATTGATACTCCTGACCAATACGTAACTTCGTTAAACGAACAATTTGTCATGGCTAATCCTGAGAAACGCCGTCATGTCATTTTAGAGCAAATTAAAAATCTAGAACAAGAGAACGGGTGGATCATCCCGGTGGATGAAGACCTTCTGGAAGAAGTAAATAACTTGGTCGAATACCCAACCGTGCTATTTGGTCGTTTTGAAGAAGAATTCCTTGAACTTCCTTCACAGGTATTGATCACTTCGATGAAGGAGCACCAACGTTATTTCCCTGTAAAGGATCAAGAAGGAAAGTTGCTTCCTTTCTTCGTGACCGTTCGAAATGGGGATGACCGCCATTTGGATAAAGTATCAAAAGGGAACGAAAAGGTATTACGTGCCCGTTTATCCGATGCAGATTTCTTCTACAAGGAAGATCAGAAAAAAGAGATTGCTGACGCTTTGAAAAAGCTTGATAGCATCGTTTATCATGAGGAAATCGGTACACTAGCCGAAAAAACGGGTCGTGTAACAGAAGTGACTGGTGCATTGGTGGATGCATTAAATCTGAAAGTGGATAAGGATTTAGCGCTCCGTGCTGCCAAAATTGCCAAATTCGATCTTGTGAGTCATATGGTTTATGAGTTCCCTGAATTACAAGGGTATATGGGTGAAAAATATGCCTTACTAAAAGGTGAAGCGAAGGAAGTAGCCGCTGCAATCAATGAACACTATATGCCTCGTCATGCGGATGATGATGTACCGCCTTCTGAAATTGGGGCACTTGTTAGTGTAGCTGAAAAGATCGATACACTTGCATCATTCTTCGCTATTGGAGTGATTCCTACCGGTTCTCAGGATCCTTATGCATTAAGAAGGCAAGCAAGCGGAGTCGTTCAAATTCTAGCAGAGAAAAAATGGGATATCACATTAGAGGAACTAATCACTCTAGGTCTGAAAGGACTTGAAGCAAAAGGTCTATTGAAACGTGATCTGGAAGATGTAAAATCGGATATGCATACCTTCTTTAAAGCACGTGTGAAGCATTTACTCCAAGAACTACACATTCGTTATGATTTAATTGACGCTGTGTTGCATAATGAAATGGGCTATATCCATTCTGTAGTCGAACGGGCTCAAGTATTGGAAGCCAAAAAAGATGAAGCAGGATTTAAAGAAAGTCTTGAAGCGTTAAGCCGTGTCATGAATATCGCTGTGAAATGCGACAATAAGGTAACGGTGAACCCAGCTGCCTTTGAAAATGAACAGGAAAAAGCGATTTATGCGAAATTCGGAACTGTCGCTACTCAGTATGCTAAAACAAATGATGAGATGGAACATTTCGACATGCTTATTTCTCTTCAAAACGAAATCGAGGCATATTTCGAACATACAATGGTCATGGCGGACGATGAATCCGTACGTAATAATCGTCTATCGCTTATGAAAGAAGTCAGCGATTTAGTGTCAAGCTTTGCGGCCGTGAATAAAATAATCCTTTCATAATCCATTAATCGGAGCCCTTTTTGCTAAGGGTTTCCGATTAATAAACTAATAAAGAGATGAAAACTGCTTTTATCAAATGATATAGTATATAATTATTACATAAAGATCCTTTGTTACTTTACTCTGCGAAAAGCAGTGGGGTGGTGATTACAATTCAATTGAATAAGCGTCAGGAACAGATCTTACAAATTGTTAAAGAGAATGGACCGATTACTGGTGAGCATATTGCAGATAGATTGAACCTTACGAGAGCAACACTTCGTCCGGATTTGGCTATCCTAACGATGGCTGGCTTTCTGGATGCGCGTCCGCGTGTCGGGTATTTCTATACAGGCCGCTCAGGTACACAGCTCTTGACAGATAGCCTGAACCATCTGTATGTCCGGGACCATCAATCGATTCCCGTCGTTGTGGACGAGGGTATTTCAGTATACGATGCAATTGTCATGATGTTCTTGGAAGATGTCGGTACTATGTTTGTAGTGGATAAGCACGCTTTACTCGTAGGTGTACTGTCAAGGAAAGACTTGCTTCGTGCAAGTATTGGAAAGCAAGAACTTAATTCCATCCCTGTCAATATCATTATGACAAGGATGCCAAACATTACGATGTGTACCAAAGAAGATCTTTTGATCGATGTTGCAAAAAAATTGATCGAGAAACAAATTGATTCATTACCTGTCGTTAAAGATACAGAAAAAGGCTATGAGGTAATTGGAAGAGTGACGAAAACCAATATAACAAAAGCATTCGTAGCTTTAGCTGATGAAGGCTATTAGGGGGCTTGCAAAGGGAATGACGGAGAATATGAACGGTTCTATCATATATGTTGTATCGGATTCAGTAGGAGAAACAGCGGAATTAGTTACAAAAGCAGCAGCTAGCCAGTTTTCTAGTTCTGCTTTTACTATTAAACGGATTCCGTACATTGAAGATGAACAAAACGTGGATGAAGTAATTTCACTGGCTAAATTGGATGGGGCAATCATTGCTTACACCCTGGTAAAGCCAGCTATTAGAGACTACATGAAAGCACAGGTCAAAAAAGAAAACCTGTCTGCTTATGACATTTTAGGACCGCTCATGGATATCCTTCAAGAAAGAACGTCTAAAGGACCTCTTAATGAGCCGGGGCTTGTAAGAAAGCTTGATGATGATTATTTTAAACGTGTGGAAGCCATCGAATTTGCAGTGAAATATGATGACGGACGGGATCCTCGTGGGATTTTACGCGCGGATATCGTGTTGGTTGGTGTTTCTCGCACGTCCAAAACACCTTTGTCTCAATATTTAGCCCATAAACGTTATAAAGTCGCCAATGTACCTTTAGTGCCAGAGGTGGAGCCACCAGAAGAACTATTCCTAGTGCCGCCTGAAAAATGTATTGGGTTAAAGATCAGTCCCGAAAAGTTAAACCATATCCGTAAGGAAAGATTAAAGTCACTTGGACTTAATGATCATGCCATATATGCAAACGTGGAGCGTATCAAAGAAGAGTTGACATACTTTGATAAAATCATTTCGAGGCTGGACTGTCCAATCATTGATGTTACGAATAAAGCCGTCGAAGAAACAGCCAATTTAATTATGAATATCCTTCAAAATAAAAATCGGTGATAGATAGGTTTTTTATACTTCAAATGGAGATCGGTCAAAATGTGAGCTGGACACTTTTAGTGTTAGCTCACATTTTCATGCTTAAGGGTGATTGGAATGTAGATGTAAAATATAGAATATATTTACATAATTTTTCTTTTGTTAAAATATTCACAAGATAATTTTTGTGAAAATAAATTACTACATCTAAATGATAGCATCTTTTAATAAAATAGATTATAATAAAAAATTGTGAGAAAAAAGTAATCTTGAGGTTTAGACTTAATTATTAAGGAATAAACTAAAGATTATAAGAAGTCAAGGTTTTATCATAAAAAAATTCGACATATTCAGTATAATTGATACTGACTTGAGATAAGTTGGAATGATCACCTAAAGGGTAGGACATAAGCAAGGGAAATGAAATTTTTGCACATGTTTTTCATCATAGGTAGTTAGAAGTTTCATTATATCTCGATAAAGTTTAGGGGAGAAAAAGGATTATGCAGAATGATGTAGAATTAAAAGGTATGATAAATAAACCAATGATACATGTTGACGCCGATGCATGTCCGGTGAAAGATGAAATCCTTCAATGTGCAAGAAGATATGATATCGATGTCTGTTTTGTTGCATCATATAAAAATATGATGAACAATCCGGAAGGCAAATGGGTATACGTCGATGCAGATAAGGAAGCAGCAGATCTTCGTATAGTTAATTCAGTAAAAAAGGGTGATATTGTTGTTACTGCAGATATTGGATTAGCTGGTACCTTGCTACCTAAAAGCGTTTATGTTCTATCCCCAAGGGGAAAAGAATATACAAATGAGAATATTTCAATGCTTCTCGATATGCGTTATCAGTCAGCAAAACTTCGCAGGCAAGGTAAGCATACGAAAGGACCGAAAGCCTTTACAAAGGATGATCGAACAAATTTTATAAATAAACTTTTGAAAACTTTGTCGAACTTTGCAGGGAATCCGGATTCAATATCGAATTAAAAAACTATCACCAAAATTGCAAGGTGAAAAAATGACAAATGGTCGTATAGAAGATGAAAAGATAAATCAGATCAGAGAAGCAGTGGATATCGTCGACTTGATTGGAGAATATGTTCAGCTGAAGAAGCAAGGGCGGAATTATTTCGGTCTTTGTCCTTTTCATGGTGAAAACTCGCCATCATTTTCCGTTTCCACAGAGAAGCAGATCTTCCATTGTTTTGGTTGTGGAGCAGGCGGGAATATTTTTACCTTCTTAATGGATATAGAAGGTTATAATTTTGTGGAATCTGCAAAGGTCCTGGCCGAAAAAGGGAATGTGCCTTTAGAAGTTGAAATAAATAAGGATTCCAAACGGTCGAATATGCCGGCAGGGTCTCAACAGATGCTGGAAGCCCATGACTTGCTTCGAAAGTTTTACAATCATCTTCTCGTAAATACAAAGGAAGGCCAGGAAGCTCTCGAGTATCTCCTCGCGAGAGGATTTACCGAAGAAACGATTGAAAAGTTCCAAATCGGATATTCATTGGATTCATGGGACTTTGTTTCCAAGTTTCTTTTAAAAAGAGGCTTTCCACCCGAGTTTATGGAACAGGCTGGGCTTATTATTTACAGGGAAAAAGATGAGTCATACTTTGACCGTTTCAGAAATAGAGTCATGTTTCCAATTATGGATCATCAAGGGAATACGATTGCGTTTTCGGGTAGAGCAATGGGGGACGATGAGCCCAAATATTTGAACAGCCCCGAAACACCGATCTTTAATAAAAGTAAAACTTTATATAATTTCCACCATGCAAGGCCACACATTCGCAAGAAAGAACAAGTCGTGATTTTCGAGGGCTTTGCCGACTGTATTTCAGCAGTCCGTGCTGGAGTAGAGAATTCGGTTGCTACGATGGGAACCGCTCTAACCGACCAGCACATCCAGCTTTTAAAAAGGAATACGGACCAGGTTTTAATCTGTTACGATTCAGATTCCGCAGGTTTGAACGCAGCCAACCGTGCGGTTAATATGTTACAGGAAACAGACTTTACCGTTAAGGTAGCGCTTATGCCTGATAATATGGACCCCGATGACTACATAAAGGAATTCGGTGAGAAAAGCTTTGTTTCTGAAGTAATAGGGGCCAGTCTAACCTACATGGCATTCAAAATGCATTATTTACGTCGAGGAAAAAACGTGAATAATGAAGGAGATCGAATTCAGTATATCGAAGAAGTCCTTAAAGAAATTTCGCGTTTGCCAAGTGCAGTGGAGAGGGATCATTATCTTCGACAGCTATCCTCTGAATTCACGCTCTCATTGGATGCGCTAGAACAGCAACAGCGACAGGTGTTTTTTGCAGAGCGTAAAAAGGGCTCTCTGCCTCAGCCTGCTGCTCAAAAGAAAATGACCCTGCAATATGAGCATAAATTAAAACCTGCCCATCACAATGCTGAGATTAAGTTGATTGCCCATATGCTTAAAAGCAGGGAAATGACCTACAAGATCCAACAGCTACTTGGACAAACAGTCTTTCATGTAGATGAACATCAGGCCATCATCACCTATTTATATGCTTTCTATGAAGATGGTCACGAACCTGATCCAAGCTTTTTCCTTACTTATTTACCGGATCCAAACTTGAGAAGGATCGTTTCGGAAATAGAAATGATGTCAGTGAATGAGGAAGTTTCCGATAAAGAACTGACTGATTGTATAAATCAAGTGTTGAAATATGAAAAGATGTTAAAGATAAAAGAAAAACAGGCTGAAGAAAAAGATGCAGTGAGACGTAGTGATTATGTTGCTGCCGCAAAAATTGCGATGGAAATCATTAAGTTGCGAAAAATGTTGTAAGTTGTTTAGGTGTAAGTCCTGGAAGGAGGGGAACTAATGGCTGAAAAACCAGCACGTTCCAAACAAGTTGATAATGAATTTAGCCTTGAACAGGTTAAAGAAAAATTAATAGAGCTAGGTAAAAAACGAGGCTCTTTGACCTTAGAAAAAATCGCCGAAAAAATTGGCGGTTTCGAATTAGATTCCGATCAAATGGATGAGTTCTATGAGGTGCTAGCTGAAAATGGAATCGAAATTCTCACGGATGGTGAGGAAGAAGACGATGAAGATGATCCAGATTCCAAGAAACTTGCAAAAGAAGAGGAATTTGACTTAAATGATTTAAGTGTTCCCCCTGGCGTTAAGATCAATGACCCTGTCCGTATGTATCTAAAAGAAATTGGTCGGGTTGACCTTCTTTCGGCAGAAGAGGAAATCTCTCTGGCGATGCGAATCGAAGAAGGGGACGAAGAGGCGAAGCGTCGTCTAGCTGAAGCCAATCTCCGTCTGGTAGTCAGTATAGCCAAGCGTTATGTAGGTCGTGGTATGCTTTTCCTTGATTTGATTCAAGAAGGGAATATGGGACTTATCAAGGCTGTAGAGAAATTCGATTACCGTAAAGGATACAAGTTCAGTACGTATGCAACTTGGTGGATTCGTCAGGCCATTACTCGTGCCATTGCCGACCAAGCAAGAACAATCCGTATCCCGGTGCATATGGTAGAGACGATCAATAAATTGATCAGGGTTCAAAGGCAGCTTCTTCAAGATCTTGGACGTGAACCTTCTCCAGAGGAAATTGCAGAAGATATGGATTTAACTCCGGAAAAAGTTCGTGAAATCTTGAAAATTGCTCAAGAGCCTGTTTCCCTGGAAACGCCAATAGGTGAAGAGGATGATTCCCACTTAGGTGATTTCATTGAAGACCAAGATGCGACCTCTCCATCTGAGCATGCAGCATATGAACTGTTGAAAGAACAGCTTGAAGATGTGTTGGACACACTGACAGATCGTGAAGAAAATGTCCTGCGCCTTCGTTTTGGCCTGGATGACGGCCGTACACGCACTCTAGAAGAGGTTGGTAAAGTGTTTGGCGTTACCCGTGAGCGTATTCGTCAGATTGAAGCTAAAGCACTGCGGAAGCTAAGACATCCAAGCCGTAGTAAACGCTTGAAAGATTTCTTAGAATAGAATAATGCCCTATACAGAGCCCTCTTTGAATGCCCAGCGTTCGGGAGCGGCTCTTTTTTTAACTATTGACGAAGAATATTTCCTTAAAGGGAATTGACCCTATATACCTGGGAAAGTACTCATCAATTTAGCGCTATAAAGAACAGAACGACATGAGGATGTGTATTCATGGATGAAACAAGAAAGAAAATCATCATTCAAGAAATTAACTCCTGGAAGGAAAGTCGTATGCTTCCGGAACAATATTGCAATTATTTATTAGCATTGTATAGTCAAGGAGAATCCCAACCGGCGCACTCCGTGAAAAACAAAAAAGAAAAGAAAGAGCTATTTAGTGGACTGGCAATGGGTACTCTTTTTCTTATTGTTGTATTTTTGAATTATTTTACTGAAATATCCATCATAATGCAAATGGTCGTGACAACTTTCTCAATCATCGCTTTTCTTTTTTTAATTCGTCGTTTCGCTCATAAGAACATCCTTTTACAATTGTCATTAATAGGATTGTCGTTGGTAGTGTTGATGGAAACGGTGCAAGTCAGTGAGTTAATTGCTCCAGGAAAGAGAAGTATCCTATACATCTGTTTATTTTTTAATTGTGGGCTTTGGATATGGATTGGCAGAAAGAACAAGATGCTCTACTTTTCTATTGCGGGATTTCTGGGATTAGTTGTAATCGCTTATTTTTTATTGATATAATTAATTCAGAAAACTTGTTTGGTTTTACTTAATTGGGGTATTATGGGAATTGTATAATGAAATTCGAAATAGTTCGAAATTATACATAAGTTTTTGACGAAATTAAGAAAAAAGATAATATATTCTATTTTTGGCTTTTACTTGAAACTCTTTTCGAGTAAAATAATATATAGCAATTTGTATATAATATTAAATATGGTAAGTTTAGGTTTTACATAGGGGAGGAAATACTATGAATCGCAATCCAGTTATGCCTTTTATTATTATTATGGTTTTTGGTATTGGGCTTATGTTTTTACTTTCTTTCAAAGGCTTAGGCGATGCCAAGGACCTTGCTAAAGAAAAAGAAGGCGGCGCAAAGACTGAGGAAAAAGAAACTGCCTCATCTTCACCTGAAGACATTTACAAACAGAATTGCATCTCATGTCATGGTGATGCCTATCAAGGTGGTGTCGGTCCGGCCCTGAAGGGTGTCGCTGACCGCCTTTCGGAAGATGAAGTTAAAAATGTTATTGCCAATGGTCGAGGAGCTATGCCTCCAGGTTTAGTTGAAGAATCGAAACTAGATGCGATGGCCAAGTATATTCACGGGTTAAAATAGTCATGAAGCTGATCCAAAGCGTATCATTCGTTTTGGATCAGCTTTTTTTTATTCCGTATTTTCTTTTTTCTATGATGGAAGTGGCTTTTCCCCCTCGTTCTGTAATTTTTCCTTGGAACTTGTTATAATCTAATGGGAAACTAACATTGTAAAATATGAATTTGAAATAAGAGAGTTGATACTATAATGAATCATGAGAAATTATCAAAGAGATTAGAAAGTGTTGCATTACATATACCAAAAGGAAGCATTCTAGCGGATATCGGATCCGATCACGCTTATCTGCCTTGTTATGCGGTAACAAATGGTTACTGCGACCATGCCATAGCCGGTGAGGTAGTGGAGGGTCCTTATCAGTCCGCTCTTAAACAAGTGAAGTCGACTGGATTATCTGAAGCCATAGAAGTCCGTAAAGGTGATGGGCTAGAGGTATTGAAAACGGATGAAGCTACTTGCATTACCATTGCAGGTATGGGCGGGACATTGATCTCAAGTATATTGGAAAAAGGAAAAGAAAAGTTGGGGAAGGCAGAGAGACTGATTCTTCAACCCAATGTAGGCGCAGTCAACGTGCGTAACTGGCTAATCGATAACGGTTGGGAATTAATCGATGAGGATATTCTGGAGGAAGACGGAAAAATCTATGAAATACTGATTGCTGAAAAAGGTAATCCCCTTCAACCTTATCATGAAAATAAGCAAGTTGGTCTAATGTTCGGTCCGTTTTTACGCAAGAAATTCAGTGAAACCTTCATAAAGAAATGGCAACATGAGAAGAATCATTTAGAAAGAATTATTGAACAATTGGATTCAAGTGGCCGAAGTGGTTTAGAAGCGAAGCGGCAGGAATTAGAAATACAGGTTGATCTCATCGAGGAGGTGCTTAAAGGGTGAAAACGGCTAATGGTATGCAGATAATCGAATTATTCGAGCAATTCTCCCCGAAACGATACGCTATGGAGGGAGATCCGATTGGGCTCCATGTCGGTCATTTGAATAAGCCAGTTTCGAAAGTGATGATTGCACTGGATGTCCTGGAAGAAGTTGTGGATGAAGCGATTGAAAAGGGTGTCGAGCTGATTATTGCTCATCACCCCTTGATTTATCGGCCATTGAAGAAAATTGATACAACAAATGCTAGTGGTCGAATCATCGAAAAACTAATCAAGCACGATATTGCCGTATATGCCGCACACACCAACTTGGATGTTGCCAAAGGTGGAGTGAACGATCTACTTGCCGACGCACTGCAACTACAAAATACAGAGGTCCTCGTCCCCACCCATGAAATTCCTCTAATGAAATTGGTTGTGTATGTACCCAAAGAAGACGAAGAAAAGTTAAGGGAAGCCTTGGGCAAGGCAGGAGCTGGTTCGCTAGGGAATTATAGCTACTGTTCGTTTACGGCTGAGGGTACAGGACGCTTCTTACCAGGGGAAGGAAGTAAGCCGTCAATCGGTTCACAAGGAAAGATTGAAAGTGTTTCGGAAGTGCGAATCGAAAGCATATTCCCTAAAACTATTGAAAAGGCCTTACTTTCCGCGATGATTAAAGCCCACCCGTATGAAGAAGTGGCTTACGATATTTATAAGTTGGAGAACAAAGGCGAATCTTTGGGATTAGGGAAAATTGGGGTGCTCGCAGAAGAAATGTCCCTCGAACAATTTGCAGAGCATGTGAAAAAGACCCTGGAAGTGGATAAGGTCCGTGTGGTTGGAGACCTGAACAGTACAATAAAAAAAGTCGCAGTCCTTGGTGGAGATGGAAATAAATACTTCACGACCGCTAAATTCAAGGGTGCCGATGCGTATGTAACAGGTGATATGTATTATCATACGGCTCACGATGCCATGGCAATCGGTTTGAATATCGTGGATCCGGGTCATAATGTCGAGAAAGTGATGAAAAAAGGTGTAGCAAGAACTTTGGAAAAGATGTGCCATGATAAAAACTTGAATGTCGAATTCATATCTTCTGAAATCAATACAGACCCTTTTAGATTTATTTAAAAGGACAAAAAAAAGGCAGCCTCGGTGGCTGCTTTTTTTTACGATTTTTTCACTTTGATTTTAGGTAAGATTTTATGCAGTGGTGTTTTCTTTACCGTATTCCAAGTCGATTCTTCATTAGGATCATATTGTTCCAGGAATGTTATGACCTCTTTAGTGATCGGAGTTGGCGTGGACGCTCCGGAAGTGACAGCCACTGTTTTTGCGTCTTTTAGCCACTCGAGGTTCAGCTCGGAAATATCGGCAATGCGATACGCTGTAGTGCTTGCAATTTCTTCGGATACTTGTGCAAGTCGATTGGAGTTATTACTTTTTGGATCACCGACAACGATTAAAACATCAGCTTCTCCAGCTTGTTGGGCCACAGCCTCTTGACGTACCTGTGTGGCTAAACAGATTTCTTTATGGACTTCAGAATGTGGGAACTTCTCTTTCACTTTCTCCATAATATCCACGACATCCCATTGGCTCATTGTCGTTTGATTGGTGACGATGATTTTTTCGCTATTTAACGACAAGGCTTCGACATCGTCGGCATTTTGTACAAGGTGAACGACATCAGGAGCTACACCAACGGCTCCCTCAGGTTCAGGATGACCTTTTTTGCCGATATAGATGATTTGATACCCTTCCGCTTCTTTTTCCCTAATCAAGTCATGTGTAGCGGTAACATCCGGACAAGTGGCATCAAGTGTGACAAGGCCTTTTTCCTTCGCAATCTTTCGGATTTCAGGGGAAACACCGTGAGCCGTAAAGATGACAGTACCCTTTTCCACTTGATTGATGATTTCATTTCGGTTGCTGCCGTCGAGCGTTATGATTCCTTCTTCTTCAAAAGCATCGGTAACATGCTTGTTATGAACGATCATTCCTAAGATGTAAATAGGACGTGGCAAGGTTTTATCTAAAGCCGCATTCCGGGCAATGACCATGGCATCCACTACGCCATAGCAATAGCCGCGCGGGGAGATTTTATTTACTTTCATCTATGTGTCCTCCTTCAAAGGCAAGAAACTTACGTTTATACCTTTCTATTATATAAGACCATAGATGATTTTACAAAATATCATATTTCATGAATGTTGCCATGGATTGAATTATTTATGATTTAAATATAAAGCTTAGGTCCAGAGCTTCTATTTCTTGTCTTTTTTGGGGGGACTTCGGTTGCCGGTTCAACAGCGATATCGGATTCGCGTTTATCGTTATTGATAGGAGGGTCCTGAATTACTGTATTAGTGTTTACTTGGTTTGGATTGTTTTCCTCTGCCGGTCTTTCTACGTCTTCGCTTGATGATATACTGCGGAACACCTTCCACATCGAGGGCAAGTTTTTGATTACGGGACCATATTGTTGCACCATTGGAGTGAATTGTTCGGCAGCTTGAAGAACCTTTTGCGTGTTATTGAGCATATTGTTGATTGAATCGGGTTTAGTCAAATTATCCAGTATTCCGCCTCCACTACTTCTTGAAGAACTATTTGTAGTGGAGGTGGCTGGTGCGAATAAGTTAGGTGGGGCGGCATTTTGTTTGGATTTACCTAGCATCCTGGATAATAGTCCTTCTTTCTTCGGAGGTATCTGATCGTTTCTTTGCTGTTGATTGAATGGACTCCGAAAAGCTTGTGGTCCCTGAAAGCCTTGTGGTCTTCCTTGACCCATTCTCATTGGCTGTGAAAAGTTGTTGTTTGGCTGCTGTGACCCAAAAAATGGTCCTGGTGGTTGCATCCTTCGTCCATTAGGTTGTTGGAAACCAGGACCAGGGGGGCGATTTCTATCTGGAAACATAGGTTTCACCTCCTTACGATTATATGCTGATGTGTTCCTCTATATAAATTATGCAACAGGGCAGAAAAGGTTTGAGGAAAGAAGAAATGGTATGTTGTGAAGTGGCCGGAAAGAAGGTAAGATGGTAACGGTAGTCTTTTTGCTCCATGTCTGCGGGGGATACGCTATGACCAGGACAGGTGCTTTTCTTTTGCAAGAGTCCATTGAGAGAACTGACCAGGCGCTTGCGCTTTTTGTATAATCCAGCTCCAGCGCCTAGCTCGCTGT
>NZ_JBIWCW010000004.1:0-364282 GCF_044761665.1 Peribacillus sp. NPDC097295 | reverse complement strand
GTGAAAAAGAAGATTGGCCTCATAAGGCAAAGGACGCCTTACGGTCCAACCCCTATTTTCTTCACGAGCTATCAAGGCGCTTGCGCTTTTTGTATAATCCAGCTCCAGCGCCTAGCTCGCTGTGAAAAAGAAGATTGGCCTCATAAGGCAAAGGACGCCTTACGGTCCAACCCCTATTTTCTTCACGAGCTATCAAGGCGCTTGCGCTTTTTGTATAAAATTTATTATAATAATAAGACGTGTCTAATGAAAGACAAGAATAAAGGAGATATTTGATGAAACAAAACCAATTTGAACGATTTAATTTGAAAAGCTACATTCTAGATGCAGTTCGTACTCTAGGGTTCGATAAGCCGACGGAAATACAAGAACGCGTGCTCCCGTCGCTTTTAAAGGGAAGTAGCTTAATTGGACAGTCGCAGACAGGTACAGGGAAGACTCATTCCTATTTGCTGCCGATTATGAATAAGCTTGATGCTGGGAAAAACGAAGTTCAAGCGATTATTTCCGCACCAACCCGTGAATTAGCGAATCAAATCTACAAAGAAGCTTTGAAAATTGCGGAACATTTCCCTGAGGACGAGCAAGTTCAAGTCCGTTGCTACATCGGTGGTACCGATAAACAGCGGATGATCGATAAATTGAAAACACAACCACAGTTAGTCATTGGGACTCCAGGTAGAATCAAGGATCTGGTTGAGGCTCAGGCACTTCAGGTATATACAGCTTCAATGCTGGTGGTCGATGAAGCGGACCTTATGCTTGATATGGGCTTCATAGAAGATGTTGATCAATTTGCATCACGTATGGCTGAAAAAATTCAAATGCTTGTTTTCTCGGCAACCATTCCGGAAAAATTAAAGCCGTTCTTGAATAAATACATGGAAAATCCGAAATATGTTCAAGTGAATCCTAAACAGGCGACAGCTGCCAAAATTGAACACGTTTTGATACCGCTCCGTCATCGTAACAGAGAGCAGTTACTGCATGACATCATCGTGCGTTATAATCCGTATTTGGCTATCGTTTTCACCAATACGAAAAAAATGGCGGATCATGTGGCTAATTCGCTGATTGAAAAAGGCTTGAAAGTAGGCCGTATTCATGGTGACTTATCGCCTCGTGACCGTAAAAAAATGATGAAACAAATCAACGATTTAGAATATCAATTCATCGTTGCTACCGATTTGGCTTCTCGTGGAATCGATATAGAAGGCGTCAGTCATATCATCAATTATGAATTACCATCGGACTTGGATTTCTATATTCATAGGACTGGAAGAACCGCCCGTGCTGGATATTCAGGCATTGCGGCCACCATTTATGGTACATCGGATGAAGACGCTCTGAACCGCCTCGAAAAGATGGGAGTCGAATTCCACGATGCCGATATTCAAAATGGCGAGTGGGTTGATATAGAAGAACGGAATAAACGGAAAAACCGTAAGAAACAGAAATCTGAAATAGATGTTAAGGCTAGCAGGCATGTTAAGAAGCCGTCAAAAGTTAAGCCTGGTTATAAAAAGAAAATTCAACGAGACGTTGAAAACTTTAAAAAACGCGAACGCCGTATACAAAGAAAGAAATGAAAAGGGAGTAATTAAATGCTGAAGATTGGGTCGCATGTGTCAATGAGCGGGAAAAATATGCTACTTGCTGCGAGTCAGGAAGCGGTTTTATATGGTTCCAATACTTTCATGGTCTATACAGGAGCCCCGCAAAATACGAGACGTAAGAAAATCGAGGATTTGAATATTGAAGCAGGAAGATTGCATATGGACGAAAATGGACTCAGTGATATTGTGGTCCATGCCCCATATATAATCAATATAGCGAATACGACAAATCCAGCCACCTTTGAGCTGGGGGTCAATTTTTTACGCAGTGAAATAGACCGGACGGAAGCGATAGGGTCACGTCAAATTGTCCTTCACCCTGGAGCCCATGTCGGTGCAGGCAGTGAAATTGGCATCAAAAGGATCATTGAAGGTTTAAATGAAGTGCTTTCCGCTGACGATAAAGTGCAAATTGCCCTTGAAACGATGGCGGGTAAGGGTACGGAATGTGGCCGAACTTTTGAAGAATTAGCAATGATCATGGATGGTGTAACCCATAATGATAAGCTATCCGTATGCTTCGATACGTGTCATACACATGATGCCGGATATAATATCGTTGAAGATTTTGATGGCGTCCTGAATGAATTCGACAAATTGGTCGGCGTGGAACGAATCAAGGTTCTCCATATCAACGACAGTAAAAATGTACGTGGTGCGCATAAGGACCGTCATGAAAACATCGGTTTTGGCCATATTGGATTCAAGGCATTGAATTATATTGTCCATCATCCCCAACTGGACGATGTCCCGAAAATCTTGGAAACTCCTTTTGTAGGAGAAGACAAGAAGGATAAAAAAGCACCGTATAAATTCGAAATCGATATGTTTAAAAATAAACAATTCGATGAGGGTTTACTGGAAAAGATCATGTTGCAATTGTAAGTGGTAGAGAGGGACGGTTCATCGATATGTCGATGAACCGTCCCTTCTTTTATATAAGTATTGTTGAAACCGTGTTACAGATTGGCAGTAAGGTTGTTGAAAAGAGTTTCGATTGCCCGGGCTGTATTCGCTCCGGCTACTTGAGTGATTTGGCCGAGAACGTTTTGACGTTGGCGAATATCGAAAATATTGATGTTTTTACCAGCCAGCAATGCAGTAATATCTTGTGCTTGTTTTTGGGTTAGGTTAATCTGATGCTGTTTAGCAAGGGACAGTAGTTCATCGGGACGTATCTGATTTATTTTATGGTTGACCATCATTTCAAATAATTTCATACGATCTCCTCCTCCTTTAAAACATATGAAGGAAGATAGGGTATGTGAACTTGAAACTGTTTGGATTTTGAGAAATTTACTGATCAAGGATAATTAGAGTGACTCAAGATCCTTTGAACCTGGAGCGATTTCTTTACATCTGACCTGCTTTGATTTATACTAACCTTTGTTAATCGTAATGATTCTTAAAAAAAAGGTGATTGTTTTGTATAATATAATGAACCCCATCGTTAAATTAGAAGATATATCTTACAAATATACAAAAGATTTAGTGCTGGAGCATGTATCACTTGAGATCCCTAAAGGGGCTTTTTTAGCAATCGTCGGACCGAATGGGAGCGGTAAATCCACCCTTTTGAAGTTGTTACTCGGTGTGTTTAAGCTACAAAAAGGAAAAATCGAAGTATTTGGGGAAGATATACGACGCTTTAAAGATTGGCAAAAGGTAGGTTTTGTTTCCCAGAAGGCAAATTCTTTCAATTCCGGTTTTCCTGCTACCGTATTCGAAGTGGTTCAAAGCGGCTTGACTAAAAAAATCGGCTTGTTTAAATTTGCAAGCAAAGAAGATAAGAAAAAGGTGAAGGATGCGCTGGAGTCTGTGGATATGCTGGGGTTCCAGAACCGAAATATCGGTGAATTATCCGGTGGCCAACAACAGAGGGTGTTCATAGCCCGTTCGATTGTCAGCGAGCCTGAATTGCTGATTCTAGACGAACCGACTGTTGGAGTAGATTCAAAGAACGTCCATCAATTTTATGAAATGCTCGAAATGCTAAATAAAAAATTGGGAATTACCCTGATTTTAGTTACGCATGATGTGGCTACCGTGACCGATAAAGTCACACACGTTGCCTGTTTGAATAAGGTGCTTCATTTTCATGGAGATGCCATAGAATACAATGGATTGAATGAGGAAGAATTGTCTTCCATTTATGGACACGGTGTTCAGTTCTTAAACCATAATCATTAATAAGTTTTGGAGGATAGCCCAATGATATCGGGGATATTGCAATTTGAATTTTTGCAGAACGCTTTTTTGACCGGAATCATCATCGGAGCGATTGCGCCACTCGTAGGCGTTTTTGTCGTGGTAAGAAGGATGTCGATGATCTCCGATGCGCTCAGTCATGTAGCGCTAGCAGGAATTGCGTTTAGTTTACTGCTTCAAAAAAGTTTTCTTTCTCTTGCCGGATTGAATCCACTTTATATAGGAATGGCCTTTTCGGTTGGAGGTTCGTTGTTTATTGAGAAATTAAGAGGGGTGTACAAGCACTACCAAGAGTTGGCCATCCCCATCATCATGGCTGGGGGCATGGGGCTTAGTGTTATTTTCATTTCCATTGCCGATGGCTTTAATACGGATTTATATGGTTATTTATTCGGAAGTGTCAGTGCAGTAAGTCGAACAGACTTATATCTTATTATGGGAGTCGGCATAGCAGTCGCTTTAATGCTGGCACTATTGTATAAAGAATTATTTTTGTTATCCTTTGACGAAGAGCATGCAAGGGCTTCGGGGATACCCTATCAAACGATTCATTTTATTTTCATCGTAATGGTGGCTTTGGTCATCGCTGCATCAATGAAAATCATCGGGATATTACTTGTATCTTCGTTAATGACTTTGCCTGTTGCTGCAAGTCTCCGCTTTGCGAAAGGCTTTAAGCAGATGATTGTTTACTCCATTTTATTTGGAGAAATATCTGTTGTAGGTGGATTGATTTTATCTTACAATATGGATCTTGCTCCAGGTGGAACAATTGTTATCATCGCTGTGCTAATACTTATCTTTTCAATTTTAATGGATAAGTGGAAAAATCGATAGGTGGGGTGATTTTTTGAACGTGACAACAGCCATGCAATTACTTAAAGATAAAGGCTTTAAACATACAGGAAAAAGAGAGGAAATGTTGGCTCTTTTCTCTTCGAGTGATAAATATTTAACGGCTAAAGAAGTGCTGGAGAATATGAAGCAAGACTATCCTGGCTTGAGTTTCGATACGATTTACCGCAATCTTTCCTTGTTTGTCGAACTTGGGATTTTTGAGATGACTGAACTGGAAGGTGAAAAACATTTCCGCTTTACTTGCGGACATTCTTCACATCACCATCATTTCATCTGCTTGAATTGTGGTAAGACTAAGGAAATTGAAGTATGTCCGATGCACGAGCTTCAGGAAAGCTTGAAGGACTATGAGGTATCTGGTCATAAATTCGAAATTTACGGTCGCTGTCCTGTCTGTATATCGATAGAATCTTAAAAAAACCATCGACATCTGTCAATGGTTTTTTTGTTCTATTTTATACTGAGCGGTTTAGAAGGTAGCCAATGTTTCACCCATTGTGATGCCTCCAACCAATTGTTGACCCGGATGACTCTATCTGGGATCGGGCCTTGGTTATAGGGTGTATTGAATAGTAGGACAGGGATTTTACATTCTTCGGAAATGGAAACCGCATTGTCATACTTGTCCTCTAAAAAGAGGTCGACAGCGTATTTCTTAGCTGTAGCCACCTTATCATGGGAGCCGACCAATTCCAAGTGATTGTATTGGAGCTGGTTCTTCGTAAACCAGTCCCTTGTTACATCAAGTAGGCGATCACTTCTGGCACTGATGAAATATAAATCAGCCAGGGTCATCCAGCTCTCCAGAATGTCCTTTGCCCCATCGGCAATCAAAGACTCTGCATATATCGTCGGTTCGGTTTGGATGAACCATTTTGAGAACTCTTCTTTTGGTACATTGACGAAGGGAAATAAATCATATTCATTAATGTCTTCATAGGTTAAATTTAACTTAAAAGCTTTATTTAAGTAGGGGACTAACGTATCGGGTCTTGTAATAGTCCCATCTATATCGATGCCAAATCTTTTTTTCACGATGACTCTCTCCTCATTATCAACACTTGTTTTAGTGTATCATATTCCACTGTGGCATTGGAAACAATCCATATTTATTACCAAGACATGAAACCTTTTTCATGAGGGTAATTAATTATTATACATACACTATAAATGCTCCTAAAATCGAAAGTGAGTGATGGATGAATGGATGAAGACAAATACTCCGTTAAAGGCCAGGCGGGCACAATTGAAGTGGGGAATGAATCCATTGTGACCGAGGATGATCAACATCATGAGCGTTACTATACGGAAGAAGATGTAGCAGAGGAAAGAGGGTATCAAAAAAAGAAAGAGGCCACTTTTGCGAATAGTCGGTATCAAGAAGAAACTTCTGCTGAACTTGCCGCAGAACCAAAGCAAAACGGGAGGTATGAAAAACGCTCTGACGATTCCGGGATGGCATCGAATGGAGCCGTCATAGGGGCCATTGCGTTAGTGCTATCCATTCTGTCGTTGTTTATGATGCCTTTCATACTGGGGATTCTTGGGATCATCATTGGTTTTTCAGCCCGCAAGCGAGGATCTAGCATGGGTTCATGGGCTATAGGGATAGGTGCCGTTTCCATCATTGTCGGCATTTTTATCTTGCCATTCTTTTAGGAGCATAATTCGCTGTTTTCGATACCCAAAAGGATTCGGAAACGGCTTTTTTTTGAGGGAACAAAAAAAGTCCCGAGAAACTCAGGACTTTTTTTATTTATTTAGTTATCACTGCAGCCGTTGCTTCAGCTTCGGCTTCGGCTCTTTGCTTTGCATAATACTCTTCAGCAATTTTATCGATTTCTATTTTTAGTTCCTCAACCATTGTTTCTTCAGGAACTTTACGAACGATTTTCCCTTTTCTAAACAGCAAACCTTCACCACGTGCTCCGGCAATGCCTATATCAGCCTCACGTGCTTCACCAGGACCATTTACCGCACAACCTAGGACAGATACCTTGATTGGAGCTTTGATCGTCTGGATGTACTCCTCGACCTCATTTGCGATGGAGATAAGGTCGATTTCAATACGTCCACAAGTAGGGCAAGAGATTAGGGTGGCCATATTAGAAGCAAGCCCGAATACTTTAAGGAGTTCCCTTGCTACTTTCACTTCTTCGACTGGGTCAGCGCTTAAGGATACGCGTAGTGTGCTACCTATACCCTGACTAAGGATGGCGCCAAGTCCAGCCGCACTTTTAACCGTACCGGAGAAGAGTGTACCCGATTCAGTAATTCCTAGATGTAAAGGGTAATCAAAAGCTCTTGAAGCTTTTTCATAGGCTTCGAGTGCCAAAGTGACATCAGATGCTTTCATTGAAACGATGATGTCATGGAAATCAAGATCTTCCAGGATCTTAATGTGGTGCAATGCACTTTCGACCATTCCATCTGCTGTTGGATAGCCATATTTGTCGAGGATTTTCTTTTCAAGAGAACCTGCATTGACACCGATACGAATCGGAATGCCTTTAGCTTTAGCAGCTGTTACAACCGCTTCTACTTTTTCGCGGCGACCGATATTACCAGGGTTGATCCGTATTTTGTCCGCTCCGCCTTCGATAGCTTTCAGGGCTAGCTTATAATCAAAATGGATATCGACCACTAGCGGGATATTGATCCGTTTTTTAATTTCAGGAATGGCATTTGCTGCTCTTTCATCCGGGCAGGCGACACGTACAATTTGGCATCCTGCTTCTTCAAGACGAAGGATTTCTGCAACGGTTGCTTCAACGTCATGCGTTTTTGTTGTTGTCATGCTTTGAATGATTACTTCATTGTTGCCGCCGATTGTTAAGTTTCCAACTTTAATTGGCCGCGTCTTAGTGCGATGTATGATTTCACTCAAGTGGAATTCTCTCCTTTAGGAAAAAATCAATTTTGATTTTTCATTTAGTTCACTAAAATATTGTATCAATGTCCATACCGGTTGACAAGGAATTGGACGCATTACTTTTTTATTATGAAGAAAGTATACTATTTTCACTCGGGATTTACTTGATTAAATGTTCTTTAAGCAAGAAATCAGGTTCACCTTGATTATTTACGAAATATGTTTCCATTCGGTTTATTTGTAGATCGGGATTTTATACGTTTTTCCAATCTGCATGTTCTCTGGCTGTAGCCCTTCATTCAAACTCTGAAAGTCGGATATGATATCCTCAATCGGCTGGTTCGATGCTTCTTTATCGTTCTCCATGATGGAGAGTAAGGTATCTCCAGGTTTGATAAGTATTTCTTTATATGACAATGTAGGGTCCACGGGCTTGTCTACTGTCAAGGATGGTTGGACTGGATTTGATGTTAATTGTGAAGTGGGCAGGGTTCCTGTGGTCAAATCGAAATAAATAATAAATAGAATGAAACAAAATGAAATAAATAGCAGGATCCTTTTCATTTCCATCCCCCCAAGTTTGTCTTTTACCTATATGTACTTGGCAGGGTGAAAAGTTATGCCTGAAAATGGGCAGTTTTCATGTCGAGCGTTTATTTAATTTTGGATTTGAAAAAATAATTATCATTATCATATGCATTCGCGTTAAGAAAACGGCGGATTTCATTTAAAGTTAAATCATTGCTTTTGCCTCCAGTATAAGTAATAACCACTGTACATCAAGATTTCTATTCATCACATCGCTCATCCCCTTAAATACTGATTAAACTATAATTATAGGAATAACATCTTGCGTAATTTGTTGATTTTAGGGAAAGGTAAAAATTTATTTGGTTAGGTGCAAAAAATCCAGACAGGTTCGTCTGGATTTATCTTTTCATATCATATTTAATCAAGTGTATGAGCTGATTCTTTTATGGATAAGTGGAGAATGATTAATGAAACGAACCAACTAATGAAGGAAGCGAATGGGACAGTCGCTTGAAAGGCCTCCATGATTGTAAAGAAAATCGTGGATAGGGTGATACTGTACGCGGCTATCCTCCATAAATATCTATAAGAAATGGAACGACCCAATGTGCTTCTGAATATAGTCCCGAATGCAGCAAGGATGGTCACTTTCAAGAATGAACCAGCTGCCGTAAATAAATATAGGATAAAGAGAAGCAGTGGCAGGATTATCGGCAGAACAGATTCAACTGAATTAATCCATTCGAATAAATCCTCATTATTTCCTTCCAAAAGCGAATAAGGTGAAGTTTGAGCATGACCATTCGATACAAATACAAGTTCCGACTTTAAAAGGGCGACTGCTTCATCCGACTTGGCTGACACATCTTCCGGAGTCAGGGAACCAGTGCCATCTAAAAAAATCTGGTAGCCATTTTTTTTCACAACGAATGGCTCGTTGCTATCGGTCGTTAATGTACCATTCTTGATTTCAAAATCAGGCAGGTCTTCTGATACAGTTTCCTCAATGGCGTTTAATCCATTCGTTATCATTGTACCTAAGTAAAATGCGGAAGGGAGGAAGAATATGAGGCTCAATAAAAATACATATAATATGGTCTTACCGATTCCCTGATTTTGAAAGGAAGCGATATCTTTAGGTGAGTAGAGGCTCACCCATAGTTGTTTGAATACGTTCATGATTTCAGCACCTATCTTGTGATATTTCCCCTCAAGTTTAACTACAGAAGGGGAATAAAACAACCTGTATCGGCATTCAGTGGTTTCATTCGTATATAAAAGGGCAATTTATGAAGAGGAAGGGGTAGGTGTAAATAAACTTGAAGGGATGTTTTATTTTTTGGATACGCTATTTTGGATTATTATTATCCTGATGTTCATAATCGGTTTCGTCGGTTTGATTTTTCCCATCATTCCAAGCGTGTTATTCATATTTGCCGGAATTTTATTATATGGACTATTTTATTCCTTTGAACCCTTTGGTTGGTTTTTCTGGACAGTCCAGATTTTATTTGTCCTTTTACTATTCTCGGCAGACTATATAGCGAATATGGTCGGCATCAAGAAGTATGGCGGGACTAAGGCTGGAGTATGGGGCAGTACGATTGGTCTCCTTGTCGGTCCTTTTGTGATTCCGTTTGTGGGTATTTTAATTGGGCCCTTTATCGGAGCCTTCCTGGCGGAAATTATCGTCCATAAAAAAGATATGGTCACAGCGGTGAAAATTGGTCTTGGTTCCGTAGTGGGCTTTATAAGCAGTATTTTTACAAAAGGAATCATCCAGCTTCTGATGATCGGGTACTTTTTATTTGTGGTTTTCTCCTAAGTGCTTTAAATAAAAATAAATATAGGCATAAGGTTTGAAACGCATAAGAAATTTTGGTAATCTAAATCTAACGAGCTTTAGGAATCTAAAGATGACTGAAGCCCTTTAAAAAAAACAGCTTACATAGGGAGGAATTTTATTATGGCTTTTGAACTTCCACAATTACCTTACGCATACGATGCGTTAGAACCACACATCGACAAAGAAACAATGAACATTCACCACACTAAACATCACAACACATATGTGACAAACTTAAACAAGGCTCTAGAAGGTAACGAAGAGCTTCTTAGCAAAAGCGTAGAAGAAATCGTCGCTAACCTGGACGCAGTTCCTGAAGCTGTTCGTACAGCTGTACGCAACAATGGTGGCGGACATGCTAACCATTCATTATTCTGGGAAATCCTATCACCAAACGGTGGCGGGCAACCAACTGGTGAATTAGCAGACGCTATCACTTCAAAATTCGGTAGCTTCGACAGCTTTAAAGAAGAGTTCGCTAAAGCCGCAACTACTCGTTTCGGATCTGGCTGGGCGTGGCTTGCAGTTAATAATGGTGAATTAGAAGTTACAAGCACACCAAACCAAGATAACCCATTATCTGAAGGTAAAACTCCAATTCTTGGATTAGACGTTTGGGAACATGCTTACTACCTAAATTACCAAAACCGTCGTCCTGAATACATCAATTCTTTCTGGAATGTTGTTAATTGGGATGAAGTGGCAAAACGTTACAGTGCAGCTAAATAATAATTAATCGTTGAATTATAAGGCGGGAATCCTCTTGAAGGATTTTCGCCTTATTTTTTTTGAAGCTAGAAGAAGATTGTCTAGGGATTTTCACTTATATCTTCAAGCATTTTTAATTCTTCTAATCAATCCGATCAATTAGTTTTCTTTACCTTTTTCACATAATTGCCATTGTTTTTTCAAACACTAGAGTGGAATTTGAAGGGGAGTTAAAACAATGGGTATTTTAGTGAAATGGAAGGGAGAGGCGAGAGCGAATAAGGATTTGCAGCTTCTCTTACTGATTGGCGGATTGTACAGCCTTAGTGTCGCTTTATCCAATACATTTGTTAATGTGTATTTGTGGAAACAATCCGGTCAAATTATTGATATTGCCATGTACAATTTAAGTATGGTTCTTTTTCAACCATTTACTTTTGTCTTTGCTGGAAGATTAGCGAAAAAAGTCGACCGGATTATTGTCTTGCGTTTAGGCGTCAGTTTTATGGCCCTGTTTTATTTGACTGTTCTTTTAGTTGGAACACGGGCCACCGATTATCTTTTCCTGTTGGGTGCATTATTAGGAATAGGCTATGGATTTTATTGGCTTGCTTTTAATGTACTGACTTTTGAGATTACAGAACCGGATACAAGGGATTTTTTCAATGGATTCTTAGGGGCTTTGCATTCATTCGGAGGAATGATTGGACCCATTCTCTCTGGGTTTATCATATCGAGACTTGAAAAGTTCACTGGATATTCCATTGTTTTTGGCTTATCGCTACTCTTGTTTACCATCGCGGTGTTTCTCAGTTTCTCGTTGAATAGGCGACCCGCTCACGGTAAATACTTTTTTATCAAGGTTTGGAATGAAAGAAAAAACAACAAGAACTGGAACTTGATCACACGTGCCCATTTTTTTCAAGGATTGCGGGAAGGAACATTCATGTTCATCATTTCCATCACTATCTTTGTACAAACGGGAAGTGAGCTGGCTTTAGGAAGTTATGGACTATTGAACTCAGCCGTGTCCTTTATGGCCTATTTTTTTGTTTCACGGTACATAAAACAACCCATGAGAAAGAAAGCGATTCTGATTGGAGGCATTTTACTTTATGCAGCCGTGTTGCTTATAGCATTTGATGTCACATTCGGTAAGCTTTTAGTTTATGGGGGCATCGTAGCTGCAGCGTATCCACTTCTGCTTGTGCCGTATATATCATTAACCTATGACATCATAGGCAAGGCTAAGGATGCTGCAAAGATGAGAATAGAATACGTTGTTGTCCGTGAACTATTCGTCCATTTTGGAAGGATAGTATCTGTAGTAGGCTTCATTTTGATGGTCGTGATGTTTGATTTGGAACAGAGCTTACCCATATACCTGTTAATTGTTGGAGCGGGACATTTGGTCATTTATTGGTTTGTCAGGAAAACCGATATCTATGATCAACATTGAAAAAGGCCTTATGGGGCCTTTTTTTCATTACAGAAGTGAAAAGCAGATAGAGTGTTTTTTTTGAGGAACGTTTTAATGTGTCTAATATTTCTAGAACAAGAAGGTAGAAAAAAACAAGATTGTTCTATAGAATAGTATAGGACTATCATGATTATGGATAAAGGAAGTGTGGCTTGGTGTGGTGAGTACAAAGAAAAAGAAAAAGACGCATGTACCTTTCAGACTGAATGTTCTTTTCTTTTTAGTATTTGTTTTGTTTTCTGGACTGATTTTGCGTTTGGGGGTCGTACAGATTGTGTACGGCGATGATTACCGGCGCGAGATTGAAAGAACAGAAGAAGTAACCGTGAACAATTCGGTACCCCGTGGTAAAATGTATGACCGAAATTTGAAGTTGATGGTCGACAATCAACCACTGGATGCAATTACATATACAAGAAAGCAAGGTACAAAACAAACAGAAATGGTCGAAACGGCCGAGAAGTTAGCAAAGTTGATCGATAAAAAGACGGATAAAGTTACGGAACGTGATCAAAAGGATTACTGGATTTTGAATAATCCAGAGCTTGCGGAGAAAAAGATTACGGATAAAGAAAGAAAACAGGTAGAAGAGGGAGAGCTTGAAGAAGGTGACTTATACAAGCTGCAGCTCGAACGAATTACCGAAGATGAAATAAAGCTATCTAAAAAAGAAATGGAAGTCCTGGCCATCTATAGGGAATTCGCCAGTGGCTTTGCATTGACCCCACAAATCGTAAAAAATAAGGAAGTAACGAAAGAAGAGTTTGCAAGGGTCAGTGAAAATCTTGATTCCCTTCCTGGCGTGGATATATCGACGGATTGGGATCGCTTTTATTCCTATAATAAAACGCTTAAGTCTGTGCTAGGAAAGGTCTCTTCATCTGAAGAGGGATTGCCTAGCGAAAGCCTTGACTATTACTTAGCACGTGATTACAGTCGAAATGACCGTGTCGGTAAAAGTTATATCGAGTTGCAATATGAAGATGTACTTCAAGGACAGAAGGCAAAGGTAAAGAATGTGACCGATAAATCAGGAAATGTTGTAGATTCCGAAGTCATTACGGAAGGACAACGGGGGAAAGACCTGGTGTTGACGGTAGATATAGATCTACAGCTTGCCACGGAGGAAATCATTGAAAAACATCTCATTAGCAAGAAGAAGATGGGGAACACCAAATTCTTGGATAGAGCGTTTGTCGTGATGATGGACCCAAAAACAGGAGAAGTTTTAACGATGGCCGGAAAAAAATATGACAAGGATGAAAAAACAGGGAAAAGAACCATTAATGACTTCGCATTAGGAAACATCACCACTTCTTATACGATGGGATCTGCTGTCAAAGGCGCCACTGTTTTGACCGGTTATCAACAAGAGGCTATTCAGCCCGGTACATTCTTTTATGATACAAAGCTAAAAATCAAAGGTACAAAGGAAAAAGGTTCTTACAGTAATTTTGGGAACATAAACGATTTAACAGCTTTAAAAGTTTCTTCTAACGTTTACATGTTCAGAACGGCGATTAATATTGCAGGTGCACATTATGTACCGAATGAGCCCTTAAACATTAAAGCCAGTGCATTTTCAACGATGCGTAATTCATTTGCCCAGTTCGGTTTAGGAGTTCGTACGGGAATCGACCTCCCAATGGAAATGAATGGTTTTAGAGGTTCGGAAACAACCCCGGGTAAGTTACTTGACTTTGCTATCGGACAGTATGATACATACACCCCTATGCAACTTGCACAATATGTCTCCACGATTGCCAATGGTGGGAATCGTATGGAACCGCACCTAGTTAAGGAAATACGTGATCCGGTTGACGATAATGACGAGCTGGGTCCCATATCAGAAGAAATATCACCAAGTGTCTTGAACCGTCTGGATATGAAGGACGAATGGATCAATCGTGTCCAAGATGGCTTTGAAAAGGTATCGATGGAAGTAGGCGGAACAGCTTATTCTTATTTTGGAAATAAGCCATATACCGTAGCGGCCAAAACTGGAACGGCTGAAGCGTTCTATGATGGACCGAGTAGAACGGATTATAGCGAGCCACAAGCCACGATGAATATCACGCTCGTTGGATATGCTCCAGCTGAAAATCCGGAAGTCGCATTTGCTGTTGTCGTTCCTTGGGCATACCAAGGACATTCAGGTCATTCAATGAGTAAAGAAATAGGTGCAGAGATCATGGATGCTTATTTCGATCTTAAAAAGGAACGGACTGAGAAAAAGGACGCGGATGCAACGACCGATTTGAAAGTTGAAAACGGTAAAGAAATTCAAAAAGAGCAAGCTGAGATAAGAGATAGTCAGGAAAATGAATAATAAATGAAAAGTGACACGTTTTTGGATCATCCAAAAACGTGTTTTTTTACGTTCAAATGAGGGAGGAGATGGATTTTCCTATAACTTTACAATAGGTGAACTTTAATTTACTGAATATTTACAATTCCTTTAAACGAGGTTTACAGTTTAATCGTATGATTTGTATGTAGGACAAATTAATCATAAAAATATTAGGGGGATTTACGCATGAGATATTTCAAAGGGATGGCCATGACAGTAATGATGAGTGGAGTCATTGCAGTTGCGACAGGTTGCGGTTCGGATGATTCGACTAAAGTAGGCAATGCAAAAGGAGAAGGCTCTGGTTCATCTCAATTGGCCGGAGAAGTGATCATGGACGGTTCTTCAACGGTATTTCCGATAGCGGAGGCAGTCGCTGAAGAATATATGGCTAAACAACCACAAGTGAAAGTTTCTGTAGGATCTTCAGGAACGGGTGGTGGATTTAAAAAATTCATCGCTGGTGAAACTGATTTAACGAATGCGTCCCGTCCAGTCAAAGAAGAAGAAAGGACATTAATTGATGAAAAGGGAATCGAATATACAGAATTGAAACTAGCGTTTGACGGCATTTCGATAATAGTCAATAAAGATAATGATTTCATCGAACACCTGACAGTCGAGGAACTAAAAGAAATATGGACCGACAATGGGACTGTGAAGAAATGGTCTGATATACGCCCGGAATGGCCAAAAGAAGAGATCAAATTTTACTCACCGGGGACAGACTCGGGCACATACGATTATTTCAATGAAGTAATACTGGAAGAAAAGCCGATGGTGGAAAATGCGACACTTTCAGAAGATGATAATGTGCTAGTACAAGGAGTGGAAGGAGACAAGAATGCCATTGGCTTCTTCGGATTCGCGTACTACGCAGAAAATAAGGAAAAATTAAAGGTCGTTTCCATCGATAATGGAAATGGGCCCATAGAGCCAACTCATGAAACGATTAAAAGTGGGGATTATGCTCCGTTGTCCCGTCCTTTATTCACTTATGTAGCAAACAAAGCGATTACAGAAAAAGAACAAGTTGCGGACTATACGCAATTCATGATTGAAAATGCGGGTGAACTTTCAGAAGAAGTAGGTTACATCAGCCTACCGGAAGAGGAATATCAGAAGGATCTTGATAAATTGAAAGAAATAAAAAAATAGAAAGTAGCTATTCACTTTTGCATCTTCCTATGGAAGCGGGGTGGGGAAAGCTTGGAACCCAAATATTGCGTGTATGAAATGGGGGAGATATGTTGGAACTGAAACAAACAGAAACCTATTCTGTACAGCAAATGATCCTGGAAAAGAAAAGAAAACAAAGATGGAACCTAGAGAAAATGATTCCTGTTCTGTTGTTCCTGACCGCAGCACTATCAGTTTTAACGACTATCGGAATCATTTTCACTCTTATTTTTGAAACGTTTATATTTTTTGAAAAGGTGTCCATAGTTGAATTCTTTACAAGTGTTAAATGGTTGCCGTTCGCAGCTACACCTTCTTATGGGATTATGTCCCTTGTTGTAGGCACATTGAAGATAGCCGTAATCGCGTCAATCGTTGCAGTTCCAATAGGACTTGCGACTGCCATTTTCTTGAGTGAATATGCATCAGAGAAAACACGGAGAATTATTAAGCCAATTCTAGAAGTATTAGCCGGAATCCCGACGATTGTTTACGGATTCTTTGCCTTAACCTTTGTTACACCGGTTTTACGTGATCTTTTCCCATTCCTGGAAATGTTCAATGCGCTTAGTCCCGGAATCGTTGTAGGAATCATGATCATGCCGATGATAGCTTCTTTGTCGGAGGATGCACTCGTCTCAGTACCTATGTCGATTCGCGAAGGGGCATATGCTTTAGGTGCCACAAAGCTTGAAACAACAATGAAAGTGGTACTTCCAGCTGCTGTATCCGGCATTGTTGCGTCCATCGTCCTGGCTTTGTCCAGAGCAATTGGTGAAACGATGATCGTAAGTGTAGCAGGTGGTTCAACTCCTAATGTGAACATGGACGTCACCTCATCGATACAAACAATGACAGCCTATATCGTACAGGTAAGTAGTGGTGATGCTGGGTACGGTACTACTATTTACTACAGCATTTATGCGGTCGGAATGACGCTGTTCGCCTTTACGCTGATCATGAATCTATTGGCACAGTTCATCTCCCGCAGGTACAGGGAGGAATACTAAACATGAAACTGATAAATAAAGATCTTGTGGCAAAAAAAATGCCCATTAGGCTGGCGATTAACTCGATATATAAAGGGTTATTCTTCTTGGCAACCTTATTTGGGCTCCTTGTATTGGCCATCTTATTCTATCGAATAGTGACTCAAGGGATTGGTTATCTGGATGGAGATTTCCTCCAAAACTTTGCTTCCCGAAAACCTGAAGAAGCTGGGATAAAGGGAGCCTTAATCGGTTCGTTATGGTTGATGATTGTCGTAGCCCCGGTTGCTCTTCTCTTGGGTGTCGGGACTGCCATTTATTTGGAGGAATATGCAAAAAGGAATTGGATCACCACATTTATAAAGACTAATATATCTAACTTGGCAGGAGTTCCCTCCATAGTATTCGGATTGCTTGGTTTGACGGTCTTTGTCAGGGCACTAGCGTTAGACCGCTCCATCTTGGCAGCTGGTCTAACGATGAGTCTCCTAGTCTTGCCAGTCATCATCGTAGCGGCACAGGAAGCTATTCGAGCGGTACCACGTGAATTAAGAGATGCGTCCTTTGGAATGGGGGCAACCAAATGGCAGACCGTCTTGAAAGTGGTACTTCCAGCTGCCATACCAGGGATACTAACAGGTGGAATACTCGCTTTATCTCGAGCGATTGGAGAAACAGCACCATTAGTTGTGGTGGGCATTCCACTATTCATTGCCTTTTTACCAAGATCACTCATGGATACTTTTACGGTGCTTCCTATGCAAATCTATAACTGGACATCACGTCCACAAGAAGAATTTCAGCAGGTGGCTGCTGCAGGAATCATAGTGTTGCTCATTCTGTTGATTTTCATGAATTCTATTGCTGTTTTCATTCGAAATAAATTTCAAAAAAGATACTGAGCGGAGGAGAATAGTATGAACATGACGTTAACGAAAAAAGAGAATTCATCAATTGAAATGGAAAAAATTTTGCCAGTTTCTTTTGGGGACACAGTATATAAAACGTCAGATCTCAATTTATGGTATGGGGAAAATCACGCGTTAAAAAATATCAATCTGGATATGAATCAGAATGAAGTGACCGCAATCATCGGTCCTTCAGGATGTGGAAAATCCACTTTCATCAAAACGTTGAACCGGATGATTGAACTTGTACCAGGCGTTAGAACAACGGGAGAGATTAAATACCGGAACCGAAACATCCTGGATCATTCATACAAAGTAGAGGATTTGAGAACACAAGTTGGTATGGTTTTTCAAAAACCGAACCCATTCCCTAAATCAATCTATGAAAATGTAATATATGGACCAAAACTTCATGGAATCAAGAATAAAAAGATCTTGAGTGAAATTGTCGAAAAGAGCTTAAAAGGGGCTGCCATCTGGGATGAAGTAAAAGACCGCCTTCATGAAAATGCATATGGGCTTTCCGGAGGGCAGCAACAGCGACTTTGTATCGCTCGTTGTCTAGCCATTGAACCTGATGTCATTTTGATGGACGAACCGACATCAGCTCTTGATCCTATCTCTACTCTAAAAATAGAAGAATTGATCAAGGAACTGAAAAAGGATTTCAGTATCGTAATCGTTACGCACAATATGCAACAGGCAGCCCGGATCTCAGATAAAACGGCTTTCTTTCTAAATGGTGAAGTAATCGAGTACGACAACACCAACACCATCTTTACGAACCCGCATGATAAAAGAACCGAAGACTATATTACTGGACGGTTTGGATGAAGAAAATGGAGTTGGCGTAAGATAGTACTAACGATAAAAAAGAGAGACATTATGTGGCCGATAGCCATTCAAAATGTCTCTCTTTTGTTTTATTGTGTCAAAGTTTTGGCGAGTTGTCGGTACGACATATTATCGGTCACGACAAATTTCCCAATTTGAATGTTCTTGGAGAAGCCCTGTTCATCGACGTAAGCCTCAAACCCGGTAGCATCATCGATAATCTTTTCTTTTTCCAGTTTTGTGGCTATTTCTAATGTAGTCATATTCGCTTTCACCTCTAAGGTATAGGTGACCACGGAATTTTCTTTCTCAGGCACTTTTTGCTCCTGTTTTTCTTCTCTCTTGTCAGTACTTGTCTCTTCTTTTCTAGCATTCAAGGTTTCATCTTTCGGTAAGGAAGTGATATAGCCCTTTTTGTTTAGGACTTCCTTAGCTTCATCGATGGTCGGTACCGTCTCTTCATTTGGACCTGTCGTATAATAGTACCCGGCGAAGATTGCCGTGGAAAAAATGATGCCGGCCGAAAAGGCCTGAAGCTTCCCTTTATTCATCTTCGTTTCCTCGCAATCCCTGTTCTTCAATCACGGAAAGGGTTTGTTCCTTAGTTAATGAGGATTGTTTGGCAATTTGGTCCAACGAAAGCCCTTGACTATATAAAGCGAGAACCTGGCTCTTTAAAATCTTATGAATGGGCTCCCTTTCATTAGGCGAAATAGTAGCTTTGTATTTTGCAGGCTCAGTATGGATTGGCCCATCCTGGATAACAAATTCCTCCTCGAGGATCTTCACTTTCTTTTTCAGCTGGTAGATATCCTGCATATAGGTTATGGTCATTTGTTCTAAGTCTTCTTCTAACTTGGCAACCTTGTCTTGTTTGAAAAAGGAAATAATAAGAAGGATGATTGCCAATGAGAATAATAGAATGATTAAGGTTTCCATGTTTTCACCTCAGTAGAGAATTTTCGACATTTACATCTATTTTACACATATTTATTAAAAAATTGGTGATTTTCCTATTAATATCTTTTTAAGATAGCGTTTCCTTGGCTATTCTGTTGTATTTCCTTTCAGGATTTGTCGAAATCAAACCTGATTTCATACATGGAAATAAATTTGGATAATAAAGTGGTTACAAACCCTTCATTTTCAAAAATTAATAGAATTCGACAAAATGTGTTTATTGTCCATTGGCGAATTCAATGCTAACATTAAAGTAATAATAAACTGAAAAAAAAGAATATTTGGATTATTTGTTAGGTAAAGCATGGACTATCTTTAACTGGTGTGCAGGATCTTAAGGAATCAGTTTCGCTGTCAGCGCCTATCGATAAGTTTTATATAAATTAGAGAAGAGAAAGGGATGATTTGATGAGTTCATTATCCGCATATATGCCGCAGGATAACCGGGAAACATTTCGAAAGGGGTTAAAGGCGGGGATATGGATGGACGAGAGTTTCGATTGGTATCCCGAAGAGGATATGATGAGTCATCCCGGGGGGGAAATAAGGTCGCTTTTACAAACATTTACCGAGGGGCAGATTACCTTTTCAAAGTTCACGATAAGAAATACATCATTTGAGCCTAAATACCCTAAAATGTTCTTTCACTATGAAAACGTTTTCGAAAAACAAACGGTTGCATTTTATTGTCCGGGAGAACGAGCAATCTTACATGTTGCAACTCAGTCCATAGCTTTATTAGGTGGGCTTGTAAAGGGGAAAGGTATATCGCAATACTGTATCCAAGGTAAAGGGAGTCTCTATCAAGATGGATGCTTTAAATCGCTGAAAGAAGGACTTCTTGCATACTCGCCGCTTGCTAAGGGAGAGGTCACTAGCATGTTCACCCTGGAAACGGAAATCCTCCCCAAAGAATGTGTGGAAGTGGTGGCTTGGGCGATCCATGCCGAAACAAAAGATGAAGCCAAATTCCTGAATAATAAACTGCTCCTATCCATGCAAAACGTCGAGAATTAAGAAAGAAAAAACTTAAATTATTTTTTCCCGAAAAACATACTAGTAATTCACAATGAATAATGCTATTATAGAAAAGTCCTATGTGAAAAAGTCAATATGTTTGGAGGGAAATACACATGCGCGTAAATATTACATTAGCTTGCACTGAATGTGGAGACCGTAACTATATTTCTAAAAAAAATAAACGTAACAATCCAGACCGTCTTGAGCTTAAAAAATACTGCTCAAGAGAAAAACGCAGCACAACTCACCGCGAAACAAAGTAAGCAACAGGATTTTTCCTGTTGTTTTTTTTTGTTTTCTTCTTTAGCTATCCCCTCCTTGCCATGCGAAATATTGCATTTCGACAGCAATCTCTTCTTGGTTTCGTAAATGAGTCCTTTTTATGAGATACTTATAGCAGTAGACTTAAAGGAGTAGAAAAAGATGAGAGAGAATAAGAAAATACTCCGGCAGCGCATTCGATCTCGTTTATTGGAAATGAGCAACGAAGAGCATGAAGATTTATCGAATAAAATTTCCGAAAATTTATTTACACTGGAAGAGTGGAAAAAAGCCAAAACAATCGGAATCACCATCTCTATTCCTCCAGAAATTCCAACAGTGAGGATTATTGAACAAGCATGGAGGGAAGGTAAATCAATAGCCGTACCGAAGTGCCATCCTGAAGAGAAGGTAATGGAGTTTAAGAAAATCACTTCCTTCAATCAGTTAGAATCCGTTTATTATGGCCTTCTTGAGCCAATAGAGGATACGAATAAAGTGTCCGTCGGTGAAATGGATGTGTTGGTTGTCCCCGGTCTAGCTTTTTCAAAAGAAGGATATCGCCTAGGATTTGGTGGAGGTTATTACGATCGCTTCCTTTCTAATTACCGAGGAAAGACGTTAGCTCTTACATATGATGTACAGTTAATCGATGATCTGCCGATAGAGGTGCATGATATCGCAGTTGGTAAACTGATTACCCCTACAAAAATCTTACGTACATATGCCCATTAGGCGAAGAAAAGGTTGGATTATCATTTTTCGCTCATAAAATTTCCTTCCTGTATCACACTAATGATAGGAGGGATCGTTATGCTTCGATTAATTGTACAAATCTTTTTGATTGGTTTAGTGGTTTACGCAGGTTTTAAAAACCGGTATCGCCTGATGAATGTTGCCCTTTCTAATAGCATGGTTAGAAAATTTCTCGTGACCAAATCCTTAAACATGCCAATGATAAGGGATAAAATGATGCAAAGCATGTTTACACAAACCAAAAGATGACCGAGTGGAAGGAACCTTATGGAGGTTCCTTTTTTTAGTTAGATACTTTACAACTCTTTTTTTACTTTTTCCATAAATTCGTCTATAGTTTTAATTAGAAATGATCAGGATTATTAAAGGATAAGATTCATTGGAAAGTGGGGAATGCAGTGGGATTTAAAGAGGATTATCTGTTTTGGGAGATTGTCAGGCTGCTATCGGTTCAATATGATTACCGCATGATTACTGTAACAGAGAACCATGAGGAAATATGGCTTGAAAGTGATAAAAGTGTGGATTTTCCAGTAATCAGACTGATACGCCATGACCTTGATTGGGCCAACTGGCTAAAAAGGGATATCGACCGGACCTTAAAGAATGGGGAGCAAGTCAGGAAGAAATTATACAAGAAACCAATCAACATCTTAAGTATCTATGTGAGTAAGTTTGCCCCGGTTGATGATTATGAATTCAGTGTCCAACCAGCAATCGTTCAAAAAACGAAAGTGAACACATTTATTTTCACAGGTGAGTCTGTTTCGACTTCGATAAAAAATCTCGAAGATACTTTGAAAAAACCACTACCGATTTCCGTGCCGGAAGAGGAGGCGCTGGAAGAAGAACAAGTCCTCGAGTTAAAGAAGATGGCGATTTCAGCGTCAGTCAAAAAGGCTAAGGCTGAACAAAAAGTATTTCAAAATGCTAAACCATTCTTCACTTATATATTGATAGCGATTTCAGTTGCTGTGTTTATCTTGATGGAGTTCAGTGGGGGAAGCACGGATTCTAAGACTTTGATTAAGTTTGGAGCTAAATACTCGCCTTATATCTTACAAGGGGAGTGGTGGAGATTCTTTACACCGATGTTTGTCCATATTGGCTTTATCCACTTGCTTATGAATACATTTTCGCTGTACTTGATAGGTGCGGAAGTGGAACGGATATATGGTAATACTAGATTTCTATTCATCTATATATTTGCTGGATTTGCAGGAACATTAGGCAGCTTCATTATGACCACGAACCTTTCAGCAGGGGCAAGCGGAGCTATTTTCGGATGTTTTGGAGCACTCTTGTATTTCGGGGTGGTCTATCCAAAGTTATTTATGCGTTCGATGGGTTCAACTGTCATTGTCTTGATCATCATTAACCTGATTTATGGTTTTAGCGTTCCGGGCATTGATAATGCAGGGCATATAGGGGGATTGATCGGTGGTTTCCTGGCGGCGGGAGCGGTCCACTTACCGAAGGCAAAAAACCTTTTACGTCAGATGGCTTTTTTTATAGGGACTGTGATACTGACTTACTTTTTACTGCAATACGGTTATAATAATCAGAAACAGGATGATGAGACTATGGCCATGCTAGCCCAAGATTACATGGCAGATGGTGAGGAAGGGAAAGCGGAGGAAATGCTGTCCGAGTATGTGGAGGGGAATTCTGACGCACCGATTTCTCACTTCATTCTAGGAAACCTAACCTTTGATAATGAGGACTTCGATGGAGCCCGCCATTACTTTGAAAAAGCAATCGAACAAAATCCTGAGTTACATGAAGCACATTATAATCTTGCTTTGACCTATACAAGGCTTGAACTAATGGACGAAGCGAAAGAGCAGGCCCAGAAGGCTGTCGAGCTTGCTCCGAAGGAAAAATCATATAGGGAACTACTAGAAGAATTGGAAAGATAAGTCTATAGTTTTTGCCGTAGTAAATTCGGGGTGCCATCTTTACTGGTGAAAAGGACCAGTATTTCACTTTTGTCTTTTGCTACAAGCAATTGGGGGATGGTGCTGCCTTGTGGACTCACATTGGAACCATCCTCCTTCTTTATGCCTAAAACATAATTTTTGTAAAGGCCTTCCCATAGTTTACCGACGATTTCTTCCCTTTGAAATGAGGGGAAACTAGAAAGCCACTGATTTTTTTTGGCGGGTAACTCGGTTAGCGAAATGACTTTGTATTGATTTAGATTAATTTGATATTTCTTTTTAGCTTCATCCAAACTATGTAGTGTGATTTCCTTCGTCACGCTGTCCAGCACATTTTTCCACTCCTTCTGTTCCTCGGAAAGAGGATTATGAAAAGATTGAAGTTCGGGAGTGGACACAGCATAAAGTTTATCTTTACTCATTTGCTGTGCGCTAGTGAAAATAGTATCAGAAGGGTGCAATTCGGCATAATGAAAGGTAATTGCATCGTAGAGGCCACTCTCACCTTCCTTGGACTTGGCACTTTGTGAGAGCTCTTTCCTATTTTGTTTCCAGTTTTTTAACGTACCTACTAATTTTCCATTCTTAAATAGGAGGGAAACATCCTGACGTAAGTACGCGGTCCGATCCAATGAGGAACGAACATCCCAGTTAAGGGAATAGATTTCTTTTCCAGTTTCTTTCACCACCAAATGAGTAGAGGCCTGTTCAAATTGGAGGGAAGAGTCAATTGGAAAGAAAGTTATCGTTTCTTCTACTTGGGGTGTGTCTGAAAAATATAGGATAATAAAAATGGTAGCCAGTATTAAAAAAACGGTATACTTCAATTGTAGTTTCATTTGTCCCCTCCGTTTTGTGGGCTGAATGGTATAAGGTGAGTTATTAATGGAACACTGGATAAATTCGAATATCGAATGTCACGTTCCTCATGTACATCATATGAATAGGGATGGACATGTATGAGAAGTACAAAAAATAACATGGAAGATTTTCACATGGCAAACAAATAGGTTATACTTTTATAGAAAATAGTAAAGAGGTTCAGTATGAAAACATATTATGATTTACAACAATACTTAAAAAAATTCGGGACATTTATTTATTTCGGTGATCGTGTAGCCGAATTGGAAATGATGCAATCTGAAATTAGGGAAATCCATCAGATGGGAATGATGGACACGAAGGACTATCAGATGGCGATTCTCTTAATTAGGCAGCAACTGACTCTGGAAAGAGAAAAAAATGAGAAAAAAAGGTGATTGTATGGAAAAGATGCTGTTAGGGGTAGATTTAGGGGGTACCACGACCAAGCTTGCTCTAATCACAACTTATGGAGAGATGATCAGTAAGTGGGAAATTCCTACCGACAAATCCGAAAATGGAAAGTTCATAACCTTGAATATCGCCAAGGCGGTCGACGCAAAGCTGGAGGAACTTAATGAGCCGAAAAGTAAAGTGTTAGGAATAGGTATGGGCGCTCCAGGGCCTGTCAATTTCTCGAATGGCTCCATCTATGAAGCTGTTAATCTTGGATGGAAGGACTATCCTTTAAAAGATTTATTGGAAGTCGAGATATCCCTTCCGGCCGTGATCGAGAATGACGCCAACATGGCAGCATTGGGCGAGATGTGGAAAGGCGCGGGAGAAGGGGCCAAAGACATAGTATGTGTAACGCTTGGAACAGGTGTAGGCGGAGGGATCATTCATAATGGACAAATTGTCCATGGTACGAGTGGAGCAGCAGGGGAAATTGGCCATATGACCGTGGTAACAGACGGCGGGGTTTCCTGCAACTGCGGTAAGGTTGGATGTTTGGAAACGGTCGCCTCAGCAACGGGAATCGTTCGTCTTGCATCAGAAGCTTTGGCCACTGGCGACAATTCGAGTCTTCTCCAACAAAGAATAGAAGCCGGAGATCCACTGTCTTCCAAACTGCTTTTTCAATGTGCAAAGTCAGGCGATCCTTTGTCGAAAACCGTGGTGAATCGAGTGGGTAATTATTTAGGCTTGGCATTATCCCATATCGGCAATGTCATGAATCCTGAAAAAATTGTAATCGGCGGTGGGGTTTCCCATGCAGGAGAAATACTGCTTGAACCTGTCCGTCAAGCGTTTGAAACGTATGCTTTTAAGCGAGTCCGTAAGTCGACAAAAATCCATCTCGCAACCCTTGGAAATGATGCGGGGGTCATCGGGGCAGCATGGCTTATTAAGAATCGGTTAAATCCATGAGGATCTTTTGATTTTACGCGAGGTTGGGATCGTTTTAGGGAAAAAAAGTTGTTTGAAGATAGAATATTCAATAAATGAGGTAGGGTTTAGGGACGAATATAAAAAGAGGCTCTCAATCATGTTCTGTTAAAGACTCTAAGTGAAGAAAAAGCTTCTCTAAAGAGGAAAGGTACTTACATGTTTCCGTTCTTCATTTCATAACTATTAAGGAATGAAAGGAGACGGTAATGAATGATTATCATTAGCAGATATGGCGATAGTTTGGGCTATTACAGTAGTCTGTTTCGAATCCCGATTGAGTTGATTGAGGTGGCTAACAGAAACCTTCAAGGCGTTCTGCAGGAGGGGAACTATGTAAATATTCCTGGTTTCATCCTTCAGAAGGAACTAAGAGACGACCTTGACCTGGTGGCGATCTCCATTCATTATCATCTGCCCATGGATGCATTGCTACTGGTTAATCAATCGGAAAAGGGCCCTTTTTCGGTACCTGTTCGCATCATGGCTCCCCTTCTTAATCCGCAGAAGTTCTATGATTATCAGTCGCTTCTTGATGATTTGGAGACTTTAACAGTGCACTACCCATTTATACAGGTGGAATCGATTGGTAAGAGTGTGTTAGGTAAAGAGCTGTTAGAAGTGAGTATTGGTCAGGGGGAAAAGGTCATTCATTATAACGGTTCTTTTCATGCTAATGAGTGGATCACCTCGGCCATTTTGATGAAATGGCTGAATGAGTTGCTCCTTGCCTTCACAAATGATGATTGCATATGTGGGAAGGCTTGTTTGCCTTTTTTTCAGGAAATGACGATTTCGATGGTTCCCATGGTCAATCCTGATGGTGTTGATCTTGTCCTTAAAGGAGAGGCAGCCGCAGAGGGGCACACAGATGTGTTGGAAATGAATAATCGTAATCCTGCTTTCTATGCGTGGAAGGCCAATATACGCGGGGTGGATTTGAATAATCAATATCCTGCCAAATGGGAAATTGAAAAACAGAGAAAAGTTCCACAGTCACCGGCACCAAGGGATTTCCCTGGCGAGGCCTGTTTGTCCGAACCAGAAGCGATTGCCATGAAAGAATTGGCCGAAAGACGTAATTTTGCTAGAGTCCTGGCTCTCCATACCCAGGGCAAAGAGTTTTATTGGGGATACGAAGGCTTAGAACCGGAGCAAAGTGCAGAAACCGCAAAAGAGTTTGAAGAGAAAAGCGGGTACCGTGCAGTCCAATATGTGGACAGTCATGCAGGATATAAAGATTGGTTCATTCAGAAATTCAAGAAAGAAGGTTATACGATAGAGTTAGGCAAGGGAATCAACCCGCTACCCTTATCCCATTTTCCTTCGATTTATAGAGAATCCGTGCCTATATTAATGGCAGCCTTATATATGTGAAAATCAATTTTTTTCGGAATATACTTCCAAAGAAATATAAGGCGATTAATCGCCACATTTTTTGTTTTTTCCTTTATAATGAAAGACATAAGAGGTTCATTCTGTAAATCTCTTACTCTTTTCTAATGTCTTGCTCACACATATGCCAGGCGTTTAGTTTCAAGGGGAGGTGTGTGGAGATTAAAGTGTTTAATGTAGCCCTCACTCAAATGCTGCCTATCTTTAAGATAGTAAGTATCGTTTTATTGTGTATCTCCACTACCCTTCTGATCTCGGCTTGTGAGCCTTCCAATGACCTTAGTAAACCCATGGCTGATACGGAAAAAGAACATTCCCAATCCAACCAGAAAACTTCATTAAGCACATTGGAAATTCCTGCTTCAGAAAAGGATAAGATTGAAGCCATTTATGGTTGGCTTGATTCCAACACCATTTTATATGCTGAAAAGAAAGATGGCACCGATTCCCGACAATTGATGGAATGGAATTTGGAAACAAATGCTTCGACCATTTTTTATCAACCTGCTTCCGATTTTACGGAAGTATCAATCAGTCCATCTGGTAAGCATGTGATGATTTCTTCCTTCACATCATCAGGTAAGGCTTCCATCACAATCTTGGACCGAACAGGTAATCCGCAATATTCTCTAGTGATACCTGCCTATGAATTGGCCTTTGATTGGAATGCATACCAAGAGGGGATGTTGTTTGTTACCAGTTTTTACGAAGACTGGACATACAGCAGTTATGTGATAAATGCAGAAGAACAAACGGTTCAATCACTTGATTTTCCTCAACCTTTTGCTCAATGGGATAGTGAGAATGGACTGATGTTTCTTGATTGGAATAGGAATGAACCTGCTTTGACGGCTCCTTTAGAAAGAAAAGCGTTGAATGATAAGGCAGAGGAAAATTTAATGCTGGACGTCATTCATTTCAAAAAAGTGAAAACTACGCTTATGACTATTCAAGTGGAGACAGAAAAACATGATCGAGGTACATACGCATTCTATGATGATACAAACAAATCGATCCAATCTTTTTCCGTGCCACTGTTGAAAAGCTTTTCAGATTGGGTGATACCAGCCTATGATCTACTTGAAAAAGATAAAGAACTAGTAACGTTCGTTCCTGTAGAATCAAAGGATGCTGACCAATATGAAAATAAGTTTACTTTAACTAAAATGAATTGGGAAACGGGTGCACAAGAAGAATTGATGAAGGACATGGAAAACGAACCATTAAGCTGTTCGCTTGATGGCAGTCTATGCTTATATGGGAATCAATTTGAAAAAATCATTGATATGAAAACCCATCAAATAAAAAAAATATTTTAAGTAAAATGAATGAAGTAAATCAAAAGCTCGCCACTTGGCGAGCTTTTTCTTTTAATGGGCAACTGGAAAACCGCTGTTGATGATAGTCATAACAGTGAACCAGCCAAATACGGCTGCACTGCCTGCTGCGAATATGAATCCTAAGAAGTTTCTTTTTTTAATTGTGGTAACGACAGCTGCTACACCCATTATTGCCACAAGTCCGAAAATGACCATTAATACCATATCAAAACCCCCTTTTCCCTAATTCAAAAACCCAATCCCTAATAATATACCCAGAGATTAAAGTGATTACCAAAAATATGTAGAAAAGATTGCATTTGTTAATATTTTAATATTTTTTCAATTATTTGTCGAGGGTTAAAAGATGACACTTCTATGTCGCGAGTAAACTGATTTAACAATGGAGGGCCAAATTGGTGTAAGATAAGGGTAATAAAACAAATTGGAGTTGTTGATGATGAAATGGACTCAAATACCTTTAGGACCGTTACAAACCAATTGTTATATCGTTTCCAAAGGTCAAAATTGCTTGATTATTGATCCCGGCGAAGAGCCACAGAAGATCATTCAGTACATACAGACAAAAAAATTCAAACCACTAGCCATTTTATTGACGCATGCCCACTTTGACCATATCGGGGCACTCGATGCCATCCGCGATCATTATGAGGTTCCTGCATACATTCATGAAAGGGAAGCCAAGTGGTTGCTTGATCCTGCCTTAAATGGTTCGCAGAACTGGTTTCCTGAAAATCCTATGCGCATGAAGCCAGCTGATCATATCCTTGCACATGAACAGGTGCTTACTATTGGAGAATTTACATTTGAAATACTGGAAACACCTGGGCACTCGCCAGGTAGCGTTTCCTATTATGCCAATGATGAACGGCTTCTCTTTTCTGGAGATGTCTTATTCCAGGGAAGTGTTGGCAGAACCGACTTAATAGGGGGCAGTGAATCCGTGCTTTTAAAAAGTATTGAAACGAAATTGTTGCCACTATCTGATGATACGATTGTCTTCCCGGGGCATGGCCCCATCACCACAATTTTAGATGAAAAGGATACGAATCCCTTTTTGAAATAAGTGAAGCTGCAGGTGCCGATTCGGGCACCTGTTTTATTTGGCACCCTCCGAATTGATTGAATATTGAAACATAGAAATTTATACTGAATGTAGTAGGTGAATGGAGATGGGAATATGGAGAAGGTGTTGCATGAAATGATTGAAAAAAGTCTGCAGAAAAGAATTTCCTATCATGATTATATGGAATCTGTTCTCTACTCTCCCACTTTAGGCTATTATATGCGGGAAAAAGAGAAAATCGGTGTGAATGGAGACTTTTATACGTCAGGTAATGTTGGGGATTCCTTTGGGAGGACACTGGCCAGGTGGTTTGTTTTCTTAATAAAGGAAAGAGGGCTTCCTCCTAATGTTGTTGAAGTGGGTGCTGGAAATGGAAAGCTTGCGCATGACATTCTTGGTTATATAAAAGAAGAAGAACCCCTGTTATGGGAGGAGTTCACTTATATCCTTGTGGACAGCAGCCCCTATCATAACAAGTTACAGCAAATGCTAATGAGTCCGTGTAAACAGGTTGTTTTAGCCGCTGATCTCGCAGAGTGTCCCTTCATAAATGGAATCTTATTTTCTAATGAACTTTTTGATGCATTGCCCGTGCATGTCATTGAAAAGGAAAAGGGTGAACTTATTGAAATATTCGTCACAATAAAAGAAGAGAAATTAATGGAAATTAAGGCCCCACTTGAAAATCCTCATATCCTTTCCTATTTGGAAGAACAGAATATCATACTGAATGAACATCAACGTTATGAGATACCGCTTAAGATGGTTAGTGAATATGAGAGGATGACTCACCACCTCCAATCCGGGCTTCTCCTTACAATTGATTATGGATATACGGAAGCAGAATGGAAAGAGCCCGCTCATCGGCTTGGTAGCTTAAGAGGTTTCTTTCAGCATACATTGGTAAATGAAGTACTGGAACGCCCCGGCGAGATGGACCTGACGACACATATACATTTTGACACCCTTATCAAACTTGGGAAAAAAAATAATTTAACATTGAGGGGATTCTTAGAACAAAACGAATTTTTACTGAAAGGGGGAATTCTAGAAGAACTGAAGAATCATGAAGAGACCGACCCGTTTTCTCAAACTGCAAAGCGTAACCGGGCGATTCGAAGCTTAATCATGCCAGGGGGGCATAGCCAATATTTCAGAGTTTTGTTGCAAACGAAAAATTTAGATGAAAAAGTAACCCTATTTCGTGAATGAGACCTATTAAAAACCCATGGACTAATCGTCCATGGGTTTATGTATTTTGCTCTTAATGTGAAGCACCTGGAGTCATCATAAATACGCTCCAGTAGGAAAATCCTGCAAAGAAAACGGTAAGATAGGCACCAAAAACGTAAATATACATGCGTTCAGACAACTTCAGGTAACTCAATAGTACAAAAAATCCGGTTTGTGCAAAGAAAAGTAAAGACGTTTGGTACATATCTCCAAGATAAAAGAAAATTGCCATAATCCCTGTCCAAAAGCCACAAACTCTAAACATGCGTTCCATCTGAATACCTCCTTATGTCTAGTCGTGTTCATACTAAATAATTATAAATGAAATTGTAAGGTAATGTAAAGTATGCCTTTTGTTTCTAGGCGAGGATAGAGGCATTATAAGAACATGTTACGCAGTTAGCCATCATATTATCCATTTCCACAAGTTCAACATTATCAAATAACGATTCAAACATACCTTTTAAGAAGAAATTGTGCATGGTACAGATTGTATCGGGATCAGCTGAGGTAACTTCTTTAAAGGGGCAGTTATAAATTCTAAAGAATATTTTATTATCATCCTCATCTGCCATTATTTCAGGAGAGAACCCTGCAATCGTTGCGGCATTTTTAAGCATGCTGACTTTTTCATCAAAGGTCAGACTGTCGATGGAGGTAGATTTGATTCTCAGCTGTTGATTTATCAACTCTACTCCAAACGATTTACCAGTCTCATAAAGTGCCTGTTTTCCTGCTTCCCCAAGTGTCATCATTGTCTGAATGGCGATCTTTGAAAGGAGCTGATAGTCCCTGAAAGGAAAATGAAGTTGAATAACTTTATCTGATAAGTGGTAAATTCGGCTAGGACGGCCGCCTTTTCCCGTTTTTCGTGCCTCTGACGTCAGCATATCTACATCTTCAAGTTTAGATAAATGAAGGCGGGCCACATTTGGATGGATTTCAAAGGAGTCTGCGATTTGCTGTACGGAGACCCCATGATGATTATTCACGATATATTGATAGATATAATATCGGGTTGGATCTGCTAGTACGTTGGTAATTCTTAACGTTTGTTCCATTGTGTCCTCCTAAGTTCCAAGTTTAACTAATTATATTATAATACACACAAGAAAAATTGGAATGAAAGAAACTACAAATTTACCTTAATTAAGAAAAAGTTCACATTTCAATCAGATATATAGAGCAAATGTATATACAAACATTGTACAAATATTATACAATGGCATTATTAAAAGTAGAAAATATAATATGTGAACGGAGAGTGATTAAGGATGGAACGATTAACTTTCTTCTCGTATCCAAGCTGTACTTCTTGCCGTAAAACAAAAAAATGGTTGAAAGCCAATCACGTGAGCTTCGATGAACGTCATTTATTCAAAGATACCCCGAACGAGGAAGAATTAAAGCGCATCCTTGAATTAACGACAGAAGGTATGGATGAAGTCTTGGCAACAAGAAGTGAAGCATATAAAAATTTAGATGTTAACATTGATGAGATGGTGCTTTCCGATGTTCTTCATTTATTGACGAACGAGCCCAAATTATTAAGACGTCCCATTCTCATAGATGGTGAAAAGCTGGTGATCGGTCATAATGAAGATGCTTTACGAAATTTAGTTTCTCATAGTATAGATTTGGAAATGAGCATATAAGTCTATTCTCGAATTTATTTCGAGATTTTTTTTTTATTAGGAAGGAATTTGTCTTATAACGTCGAAAAACTACTACAAGAAAATATGGAGGTGATGAATGATTGATATCGATTGAAAAAACAGCAGAAAAAATCCTTACCAATGCCATTAAACTTTCGGCATCGGATATCCACGTTTTACCCCGCAGGGAAGGCCCACTCATTCAATTTAGAATTGATAACAAGCTTGTCCCCCAAGAAAATCTCTCTTTTTTTGAAACAGAAAGGCTCATTTCCCATCTGAAATTTCTTGCCGCCATGGATATTGGCGAGAAAAGAAGGCCCCAAAGCGGAGCCATCACGGTCAACCTGGCCAATAAAGTGGTTGGACTTCGACTTTCCACCTTGCCGACTACACATTCCGAGAGTATGGTTATCCGATTGATTCCCCAGCAAAATATCCTACCCTTACAACAGTTATCCCTATTTCCCAACACCGCTCAAAAACTAATAGCCCTTTTGAAACATTCCCATGGGATGATCATTTTCACGGGGCCAACCGGGAGTGGAAAAACGACGACATTGTATTCCCTCCTTCATCATGCACAGGAGATGATCAACCGAAATGTCATCACGCTTGAGGATCCGATTGAAAACGAATCCGAAAAAGTTTTGCAAGTTCAAATAAATGAAAAGGCGGGCATTACGTATTCAGTCGGTTTAAAGGCGGCACTGAGGCATGACCCGGATATTATCATGGTTGGGGAAATAAGAGACTCCGAGACGGCCAAGATTGCAGTCCGGGCTGCCTTAACCGGCCATTTGATACTCACTACTATGCATACAAGGGATGCCCAAGGAGCCATTTCGAGACTACTTGAATTCGGTGTAAGTTGGCTAGAAATCGAACAGAGCTTGATTGGCGTCACGGCCCAAAGATTGGTGGAGCTGAAATGCCCGCATTGTGAAGGTGAATGTAAGCCTGACTGCTCAATGACATACCGAAATAAAAGGGCAAGTGTGTATGAATTGCTTAATGGAAAGAGTCTGGCTGAAGTTCTGCAGGTGACGAAAGAGGAAAAAGGAAAGGGGAAGGCCACTTACCGTCAGTTAAAAGATGAAATAGGGAAAGCGGTAGCGATGGGCTATGTGAATCAAAATGAATTTGAAAGGCTGGTTTACCAGGAGACCAAAAAGTAAATGGACGCTAAAAGAACAAGCTGTCTTTATTACGAAGATGGGTGAATTATTAGCCCATGGTTATCCCTTGGCCGAAGCGATCCACTTCCTGGAGTTCCAGGAATCAAAGAAAAAGTCCGGGGATTTCAAACAGGCTATTTTGGATTTAAGAAGTGGGCACCCGTTGCATCAAGTGTTAACGAACCTTAGATTTCATCCAGAACTTGTAAGTTTTATATTTTATGGTGAACAATACGGCGACCTTGATCGGGCGTTAAAGGAAGGAGGACATTATTGGAAGAAGCGAACGGAAGATACAGAAAAAGTGAAAAAGCTGATGGTCTATCCTATTTTCTTGTTCTTCTTTGTGAGCATCGTATTTTACGTTCTTCAAAGTGTCCTTCTTCCCAAGTTTCAAACGATCTTTCTCACGATGAATGTCAAACAGAATCTGATTCTGAATTTGTTGGCTGCTTCTTCTGGCATCCTCCCAACCATCCCCTTTATCCTTCTTGCATTGCTTCTTTTCTGTTATATATTCAAACAATTTTGGTTCGACAAACTATGTCCATTAAGACAAAGACGACTATTAATGAAAATTCCTCTGGCAGGTCCCTTTTTTAAACTGTACGAAACATACTTTTTTGCAAGTCAGTTCAGCGGCTTGCTCGCTGGGGGACTATCCATTAACCAGAGCATTAAATTATTCTCCATAAACCAGCAGCAACCATTCTATCAAAAACTTTGTTCCATCATTAAAGATGATTTAATGGAGGGAAGATCCCTTGAGTCAATCTTCCAGGAACTTCCGTACTTTGATGAAAACTTATCGATTATCGCAGCAAATGGACAGAAGTACGGCCGGTTAGATTCAGAGTTACTTCATTACAGCCGTTTCTTACTGGAAAAGATTGAAGAAAGAATGAATACAGTCATGAAAATCATACAACCGCTACTATTTTCATTAATTGGGCTATTGATTATTTCTATATATTTGGCGGTCTTACTGCCGATGTTTTCGCTTCTCGATGGAATATAGATACTAGAAAAATTAGGAGGTGAATCTGCTCCGGAAATAATTGTGTGATTCCTGTTATTTTCTTGTTTAGCAGATTGATATGAAGAAATATTTAAATGAGAAAGGCTTTACATTAATTGAGATGCTTATCGTATTGCTCGTTATTTCGATTCTATTGATCATCACCATACCAAATATCACCAAACACCAATCAACCATTCATTCCAAGGGGTGTGAAGCGTTTGTAAAGATGGTTCAAGCTCAAGTCCAGGCTTATGAAATAGACAATTCTAAGTTGCCTTCGGGTATTAGTGAATTGGAAACGCAAGGATACCTTAAACAAAAGTCCTGTCCGAATGGGGACAGCATCAGTATAGACAACAAAGGAAAGGTTACTGTCGTTGAGTAGCAACCTTGGGAAGGGTAACCCTTCATCTGGAGGGTACACCATGTCGGAAACCTTGATTGTCTTAGTGGTATTTCTTCTATTAAGTGCTTTAGGTCTTAACTTATACCCAAGCTTCTTTAAAGGGATGGAAAATAAAATGTTCCTTAATCAGTTGAATGAAGACATCTTTTATGCTCAACAGTATGCTATAAGCCACGAAAGTTTGATCTATTTTTATGTGGATGACGAGAGGGGTGTTTACACCATTTATTCATATAAGGAAGAAGGGATACTAGAGAGGTCAATTCCTAAAGACATACAGTTTTTGAAGGGGACATTGGGAGCTGCGTTTTATTTTAATCAGTATGGTAATGTTTCTAAATCCGGTACGATGACGATTGATACGACAAATGGGAAATACAAGCTAGTAGTCAATATCGGTAAGGGGAGGTTCAGGATTGAGAAACAGTAAAGGATACGTCTATTTAGAAATGATAGCTTCCGTTTCTCTCTGTGTATTCTTAGTGGTGTCGATCCTACCTATCCTTGAAGAGTCGTTGTCCAATCGAAAAAATGTAGTCTTAAGGGCAGACGCCCACTATTTGCTGTATGAGAAGTTGTCGGCATACATGGATGGGGAAATACGGGCTGTTGAAGAGGATATTACGTACCAGGAAAGATTGTATGAATTGAGCTGGAATGCCCAAAAGGGGGGTTCTGATATGGTTGAAGGATGTGTTCGATATGAAAACGCAGCGGAAGAATATGAATCGATTTGTGATGTTGCGAAAAAATGAAGGGTTTACAATGATTGAAATGCTTTTTTCCTTAATGATCTTGATGACTATTTCACTCTTTGTCCTCCAGCTTTTCACAATCATTCAAATACAGATAGGTACGAAAAACAAAATTCACCCTAAAGAGTGGGAGATATTCACATTGCAAATGCAACAGGAAGTCAGAAGCTCTAAAAGTCAGGATGTGGTGGGAAATAAATTATATTTACTGTCAGGTGAAGATTTATCTTTGATTGAACAATATAATGACAAGCTTAGGAGGCGTGTTAATGGCGGGGGTCATGAGGTCATTCTGCAGAACATATCAAATGTGGAGGTGGAAAAGGTTGACAATGTCATTGAAATCCATATAACAGATAAATCAGGTAAGACCTTTTTTCGGAAATTTCATCCTTTCCTCAAGAATGAGATGGCGGCTGATGGATAATCAAAAAGGAGTCGTATTCCCGATGGTTATGATTATAGCTAGTGTATTTATTATGTTCACGATCTTGATGATTGATCAATTTGTCATTGATAAAAAATTTTATAAAGAAGTTGAAGAAACATTAATTTCCGATCACTTAGTGCATCTAGCCGTTAATGAGGTGACAGCCGAATGGGACGGTGAGATACCTAAAAGCATTCAGGGGGACATTTCGTATCCAAATGGTGACGTGCATTATAAATTAACGAAACAAGATGTGCGATATGCCTATATCGAGTTTTCATCTTTGTCTAAGAATAATCGGACAGGCCGAATCATCATTCTATATGATAAAAAAATAGGTAGAGTAATAGAATGGATAGAAAAACTCAAGGACTAACCGTTCTTCTGCTTGGTTGGAATAAAAGAGGCATATATCGGACATACTTAGTCATGGGTGATTGTATATGTCGACAAATGCTTATATCAAATATATTACACAGCAAATTGTACAGTATTTCAATTTATCGAAGAGGGAAAGAAAAGAAAAGCGCCGTCACCGGAAAGAGGATAAAGAGCCTACTGTCTCACACTGGTTTGGCATTGTTCCTTTTGCATTATCCATGTTTATTAAAAAAATCAAAAAGAGAAAGCAGATGTCTTGAGCTTCCGTTCGGACATCTGCTTTCTTTTTGATTTGCTTAGGAGAAGGTTATGCTAAAGTTCGGTCGGATAAATAAAACAAACCGCCATTGATGATGGAAATCTGAATGTTTGGTTCATATTGGGCCTGCAATGCCTGTTTTTCAGTAAAATAACTTTCACTTTTCTCCTCCATATCCTTGTAGAAATGTTCCAATAAATCAAGGTCGGTCTGCCAACGTACCATGGCCTCTTCTGCCCAGGTATGGTCATCATTCTCAAAGCTTTTACGAATATATGTATCGAGCCTGGACAAACCGCTTTTTGGCATGATCAAAGGCGAAAGCGTAAATGAGTAATCCGGTATTTTAGGAGTGACTTTGACCGGCAATAAACGTTCGTGAAATCCTTCCATGATCTCCCCTGAAATTAAATTAAGCCCTATAGACATGAAGGTATCCTTTTTTCTGTCACATTGATAAGATATCTTTACATTTTGGGTTAGCCACGGGAACAATGGACTTTGCCCGGTCTTTAAGGGAGGTCTATCCTCAAAAAGCCTAATGAAACCTGCCAGTCTTTTGGTTGATTGGATAATTTGATGAAGCCGTGGCGACCCAAAGTGAATTCTTTCCCCTTTCATATCAGGTGGTGCCAGTTCGGGGTGCGTGATGAAAGTGAGTTGGCCAGGATTTGGTATCCCGCCGGTTTTTTCGAGATAGTGCCAATAAAAAGGTCTGTTCATCAGTTCCTTATCCATTTCAACCGTTAACTGAACTGTGAGATAGGCTGAGGTGTCTTCAAGCACAACACAGTCATTGGCTTGAAAGTAAGTTAATAAAAAATCATGAATTTCCTGTTGCTGCATGAATTTCACCATCCTTCATATCTTGTGCGAACTGAATCATGGAAGTTAAATTATCCATTTTTATTTTCATTTCGCCTTCCGTTTTGGATTCCCCGACAACATCAATTAAATATTCCTCGATATTGTTAATATCCAATTTTGTTAAGATGTCATCCAATTCTCCGATCACCTTTTCAAACAAATGGATTTTCTCATACAGCAATTTCAATATATGTTCTTCCACAGTATTCTTCGTTGCAAAGTTATAGATCATGACGTCTTCCTCTTGGCCTAGCCGATGAATCCGTCCAATCCTTTGTTCTAACCTCATTGGATTCCAAGGTAGATCGAAATTGATCAAATGGTGGCAGAATTGCAAGTTGATTCCTTCCCCACCAGCCTCGGTGGCAATTAATACTTGGGTTTTCTTTTGAAAGAGTTCCTTCATCCAATCTTTTTTCCCACGCTTAAATCCACCGCGGAAGGGTACGGAAGAAATGCCGTGTTTCTGTAAATACCATTGAAGATAAAGTTGGGTAGCCCGGTATTCGGTGAAAATGATTACCTTGTCATCAATTTTTTTTATAAGTTCCAAAGCTTTCTCTGCCTTTGAATTTTGTTCGGTTAGATTCACTTTCTCAAAAAGTCCATCTAACTTTGCTTCAAAGTCAGCGGTCGGTTCTTTATATTTTTCCTTCATGTTTTTCAATGTATAATAAACTGCTTCTCTGCTACTGCATGCTTCCCTTTGGAGGGTGAGTGACGAAAAGGCGCTTCCCTTCGTACCTTCTGACATCGGTTTAAACTTAGTTACGGCATCGTACAAGGCTTGCTCTGTCGGTGAAAATTCAATGATGATCGTTTCGACATTCCGTTTTGTCCATTCTATCCCTGTATCGGCACGGCGATTCCTTATCATGACCGTATTGACAAGATCCTTTAAATGCTCATCTTCTAGAATGTTCCGACCTTTCCCTTTATATTTCTCAGAAAAGAGTGTGGCATTCCCTAAGTGTCCAGGTTTTAATAAAGAAACGAGGTTAAAGATTTCTTCGACTTTATTTTGAATCGGTGTTGCAGTCAGTAATAAACAAAATTTCTTTTTCAGGTTCTGAACGAATTCATAATTCTTCGTTTTATTATTTTTAAGTTTATGAGCTTCATCAATAATGATAAAGTCATATTCTAGATTGGAAATGATATCCCGATGGGGGGCTCGTTTAGCTGTATCGATGGACGAAATAACGATATCACATGATTCCCACACATAACTTTTCCTTTGCACGACCGCGGGAATATGAAATTTGGTATTCAATTCGAAAGCCCATTGGGTGACAAGTGATGCGGGCACAAGGATCAAAACTTTCTTGACAAGACCGCGAATCATATATTCTTTTAAAATCAATCCTGCTTCAATCGTCTTACCGAGACCGACTTCATCAGCCAAAATGGCTTTGCCGTTCATATCTTCAACCACCTGTCGCGCAGCTTCTAATTGATGGGGAAGCGGCGTGAGTTGTGGAAGATGTTTGGGGGCTTGTAGACCTTCGAAATCAGGAATGATCAGGTTCTCTTCCATTTGGACCGCCAATTTGTAAAGATCCCAATTTCCCCAGGGTCCGTCATTTTCCATCTTTTGAAGCAATTCATCATTCCAATCAGAACTGAAGGATATATTAATTTTCATTGGTACTTACTCCTTCTTACACGTAATTTTCTTATTTGTAGTTGGATCGATGTTTTTTATAAAGTAATGAATTTTTCTCTACGAAAGTTATTGCAGAGAAAAGTATCTTAAGGTAGGATGTAAATATATTTAGAAAATTGCAATAGTATTGAAATATAAGAATGAGTTTATAAATCTTAGTATGCATAGTATTAGCATTCTGCACATGCTTTATCCCAAGATTAACAAAGCACAGATATTGCATTACTTTCTAGATAGTTGAAAACGGTCAGTGTGGGAATCGCTAATTCTTTCAATCATTTACAATAATAAGCGGGTGATGGTAAGGGGAGAGACTACATATCTATAGATGTAGCGCCGAAGGAGCAAGCTTAGCAGTGAATCTCTCAGGCAAATGAACTCTTATCGGACGCGACTCTGGAGAGCGCCAAACTACTTAATGATGGCCACCAAAGGGGAAAACCTATTATATAGGTAAACTTTCAGGTTTCAGGACAGAGAAAAAGCCAATTTGGCTTTCTCTGTCCTTTTTTGTGTCCTTTTCCATGATTAATGGATTCTAAGGAAAACATTTAGTGATAAAGGGAAACAACAAAAAAATAGAGGGAGGTCATTTTTTGAGCACTTTGAAAAGAACGCCATTATTCGAGGTTTATAGTGAAAACGGTGGGAAAACGATAGATTTTGGTGGTTGGGAGCTTCCTGTGCAGTTTTCGGGCATTAAAGATGAACACGAGGCTGTACGCACAAAAGCGGGCTTATTCGATGTATCGCATATGGGAGAGATTGAGGTGAAAGGTACTGAGAGCCTTGTCTTTTTACAAAAGATGCTGACAAATGATGTATCCAAGCTGAAACAGGGGGGAGCATTATACACGGCCATGTGTTATGAAAATGGAGGGACGGTTGACGATCTTATCGTCTATCAAAAAGCGGAAGACGACTATCTGCTCGTGGTCAATGCAGCCAATATCGAAAAAGACTTTAATTGGCTTCAGGCTAATGGTATGGATGGTGTCAAGATTCATGATGTTTCAAACGATTATGCGCAACTCGCTCTGCAAGGTCCTCAAGCGGAGAAAGTATTGCAGAAGATTACCGACCAAACTGATTTGAGCACGATTGGCTTTTTTAAATTTAAAGAAGACGTCCATATTCATAATATATCCACGATGGTTTCACGTACAGGATATACGGGTGAAGATGGGTTCGAGATATACTGCCGGAGTGAAGATGGTCCTGCCCTTTGGAGAGCAATTTTGGAAGCTGGTAAAGAAGAAGGAATACAACCGATTGGATTGGGGGCCCGTGATACCCTCCGGTTTGAAGCAAAACTACCGTTATATGGGCAGGAACTTTCACCGGATATCACTCCTATTGAAGCCGGTATTGGCTTTGCTGTTAAAACGGAGAAGGAATCAGACTTTTTTGGGAAATCTGTGCTTCTTGAACAAAAGGATAAAGGGGCAACACGTAAGCTTGTCGGACTCGAGATGATCGAACGTGGCATACCACGGCATGGCTATAAAGTATACAGCGGGGACAAAGTCATTGGGGAAGTGACGACAGGGACTCAGTCGCCAACATTGAAAAAAAATGTAGGATTGGTGCTTATCGATAAGAATCATTCAGATCTTGGCACCGAAGTCGAAGTCGAAATACGTTCAAAAAGAGTGAAAGCTATTATTATCCAAACGCCTTTTTATAAAAAAAGAGGAAAGTAGAAGGGAATGGTCCATAAGATGAAACATCGTTACTTACCGATGACAGAGCAGGATAAACAGGAGATGTTGGAAGTTATAGGAGTCAATGCTGTAGATGACCTTTTCAGTGATATACCGGAAAATGTTCGCTTTCAAGGTGAATATGACATAAAACCAGCCAAATCGGAACCAGCTTTAATGAAAGAATTATCGAAACTAGCATCCCGAAATGCGGATCTTAAAAACTATGCATCCTTCCTTGGGGCGGGTGTGTATGACCATTATTCACCTGTCATTGTCGATCACGTCCTATCCCGTTCGGAATTTTATACGGCCTATACCCCTTATCAGCCGGAAATTTCTCAAGGGGAGCTTCAGGCCATTTTTGAATATCAAACGATGATCAGTGAATTGACGGGAATGGATGTTGCCAACTCCTCGATGTATGACGGCGGAACAGCATTAGCTGAAGCAGCCATGCTTGCCGCCGGTCAAACACGCCGGAAAAAAATTCTCATATCAGCGACGGTACATCCAGAATCAAGAGAAGTAGTGAAAACATATGCCAAAGGTCAACGTGTTGAGGTCATCGAGATCCCTCATACAAATGGTGTCACGGACTTGGCTGCTTTAAAGGATCTGGCTATGGATGATATTGCAGGAGTGATTATACAGTACCCGAACTTCTTCGGCCGCATCGAACCGTTGAAGGAGATGGAAGAGCTCATACATAATGTAAAGTCCATGTTCATCGTGTCCAGCAATCCACTTGCACTTGGTGCTTTGACCCCACCAGGCAAACTCGGTGCTGATATCGTGACAGGTGATGCCCAGCCATTCGGCATTCCGGCCGCTTTTGGTGGGCCTCATTGCGGATATTTTGCGGTCACGAAGAAATTGCTTCGTAAAGTCCCGGGCCGTCTAGTCGGACAGACGGTGGATGAAGATGGAAAACGGGGATTTGTACTGACGCTTCAAGCACGTGAGCAACATATACGTCGTGACAAGGCGACATCCAATATATGTTCCAATCAGGCATTGAATGCATTAGCAGCCTCTGTAGCGATGACGGCACTAGGGAAAAAGGGCGTCAAAGAAATGGCCGTACAAAATATTCAAAAAGCCCATTATGCAAAAAAAGCGCTACAGGAACAAGGAATAGAAGTTGTATTTGAAGGACCCTCCTTTAATGAATTTGTCATTAAGCTTTCCCTTCCTTTCAAAGATGTCAATAAAAACCTCTTTGAAAAAGGAATGATTGGCGGCTTTGATTTAGGATCGGCTTATCCAGAGTTGCTAAATCATATGTTAGTGGCGGTTACAGAACTTAGAACAAAAGAAGAAATCGATGAATTTGCGCAGGAACTGGGGGATCAACTATGAATAACCAAGACCAATCACTCATTTTTGAAATCAGTACATCCGGTCGAATCGGATATAGCCTTCCGGAAATGGATGTAGCGAGCGTTCCACTTGAGGAAATCATTCCGGCCGATTATATACGTGAAGAAGAAGCTGAGCTCCCGGAAGTTTCAGAGCTGGATATCATGCGTCATTATACCGCTCTATCAAAGCGGAATCATGGTGTGGACTCTGGGTTCTATCCGCTCGGTTCCTGCACGATGAAGTATAATCCGAAAATTAATGAAAATGTAGCACGGTTTAATGGTTTTTCCCATATCCATCCCTACCAAGATCCATCGACCGTTCAAGGTGCTCTTGGGTTATTATTCGATCTGCAGGAACATTTAATTGAAATTACCGGAATGGACCAAGTGACTTTACAACCCGCTGCGGGTGCCCATGGTGAATGGACGGGTCTAATGATGATAAGGGCTTTCCATGAAGCGAATGGGGATTTTAATCGGACGAAAGTCATCGTTCCCGACTCGGCTCATGGAACGAATCCGGCATCGGCCACGGTTGCCGGGCTGGAAACAATAACCGTGAAATCCAATGAATTCGGGCTCGTGGACCTTGAAGACTTGAAGCGAGTCTTGGGACCGGATACGGCAGCGTTAATGTTGACAAATCCGAATACGTTAGGCTTATTCGAAGAGAATATTCTTGAAATGGCACAGCTTGTTCATGAGGCTGGTGGAAAATTATATTATGATGGAGCTAACCTGAATGCCGTTCTATCCAAAGTCAGACCAGGAGATATGGGATTTGACGTAGTTCATTTAAATCTCCATAAAACATTCACTGGCCCTCATGGAGGCGGAGGACCGGGATCCGGTCCGGTAGGGGTAAAGGCGGATCTGATTCCCTATTTGCCTAAACCGCTTGTGGTTCAAGAGGGCGATCAATATGTTCTTGATTATGACCGCCCGCAATCCATTGGAAGGGTCAAACCCTTTTATGGAAACTTCGGCATCAATGTGAGGGCTTATACGTATATAAGGTCAATGGGACCGGATGGCCTTAAGGCCGTTACGGAGAATGCAGTCATCAATGCAAATTATATGATGCGGAGGTTGGAGCCTTATTTCGATTTGCCGTATGACCGTCATTGTAAGCATGAATTTGTACTGAGTGGACGCAGGCAAAAGCTGTTGGGTGTTCGCACATTGGATATCGCCAAACGGTTACTGGATTTTGGGTATCACCCACCAACCATTTACTTTCCGTTGAATGTGGAAGAGGGAATGATGATCGAACCGACTGAAACGGAGTCTAAGGAAACGTTGGACGCTTTTATTGATGCAATGATACAAATAGCCAAGGAAGCTGAAGAAACCCCTGAAATCGTTCAGGAGGCGCCTCATACAACGGTTATTAAACGCCTGGATGAAACATTGGCTGCCAGGAAACCGATTCTTCGTTATCAAGGGTGACGATCCCTATAAAAAAAATCCCTGCCATTTGGCGGGGACTTTTTCGTTTGGACATTCATATGTATCGCGTGGAATAAGACGCTTAATTGATCACCATGCTTCTCATTCCCATACCGAACAGATATGATACGTTCACAAAATGCACTTATTTCTTCGCCTTGATCTTACCAGTCCACATTTTGAAACCGCCTTTTAGATGGAAAAGCTCTCTATAGCCTTTTTTGTATAGCATGGCTGCAGCTCTTCCGCTAATGATCTCACTTTGAGCGTACAAGTATACTGGCTTGTCCTTTCTAATTTCGACCAAGCGGGTCTTCATTTGTGTCATAGGGATATTTCTTGCGCCTAAGATATGACCATTATCAAAATCATTGGGTTCCCGAACGTCGATTAATTGCACTTTTCTGTAGTTAGCAATAAATTCTTCCTGTGTTAAGGTTTTAACGATTTTACGTTGACGGAACCAATTAAAAAGTGAATATGCAACGATGGCTACTATGATGATGATTAGTGTATATAAAATCTCCAAACATAAAAACTCCCTTCTACCTAAACGAATACAGACAATGTCTATTATATAATTGGTTTCACCAATAATCAAAAAAAATTTTCATAAATATTTCAGGCTTTTCTTCCTTTCTTTTTCAGCGTACAAAACTCTGGTAAACTACTACTTGTGAGTTTTTATTAGAGGGTCTATTGAGCCTACGGGAAAAGAGGGGTAAGTGTGTCAAAAGAAAAATGGGGATTCATTGATTCAGGTGATTGTTCGGCTGCTTATAATATGGCAATGGATGAAGCGCTCCTAAACTGGCAGAGTAATGGAGAGATTCCACCCATTATCCGATTTTACGGGTGGAAACCAGCTACATTGTCAATTGGGTATTTTCAAAAGGCAGAAGCTGAAATCGATCTAACGGAAGTTAAAAGGCAAGGGTTAGGTTTCGTCCGCAGACCCACAGGAGGACGGGCTGTTTTGCATGAACATGAATTAACCTATAGTGTAATCGTCCCAGAGTCCTATCCGGGAATGCCGAATACAGTTACAGAAGCATATCGAGTTATTTCTGAAGGAATATTAAGGGGGTTTAGAAATCTTGGATTGGCTGCTTATTTTTCTGTGCCCGAAACCGAACAGGAAAAAGCGGTGTTGAAATCACCAAAGTCCTCAGTCTGTTTCGATGCTCCAAGCTGGTATGAACTAGTCGTTGAGGGAAAAAAAGTTGCTGGCAGTGCACAAACGAGGCAAAAAGGTGTTATCCTTCAACATGGAGCCATCTTACTTGAACTTGATGAGGATAAGTTATTTAGTGTATTCAAGTTCTCCGATGAGCGGGTAAAAGAAAAAATGAAGAATAATCTAAAGAACAAAGCAGTGGCAATCAATGACCTTGCCGGTAGAAAAATATCAATCCTCGAAGCAAAACAAGCCTTTGAAAAAGGATTTGCTGAAGGCCTGTCGATTGAATTGGAACCATTTGAACTGAATGGAGAGCAATTACGGGAAGTGAAGGACATTGCCAAAAATAAATACGAAAGCGATGACTGGAATTTTATGAGGTAGAAAAAGCAGGAGAATGGTAATCGATAATAAATAAGTGTTTTCAGATTTGTGTGAACAAGTTTGCTTTTCCTTTAACGTCGGGGCTTTGAAAGAGGTGTTCAAAAAGCAAGGTTGAAATTCATTGAAATCTGTCGAAAATATATTCTAAATCTACATTTTCCTCCCTTTTGCTAACTCAGTTAATTGATTTATCGTTTGACAAAATCAAATAATAATCAAAGTGAACACAATATATAGTGGTTTAAATATTTACTTAAATACTACATGTTGAATTTTGAGTTTCGCTATGATAAATTTAATGTAACTTGTTAAGCGAAACGGACATGTAGACTACATATTGATTTTTGCAACAAGAACGGATCTTGAAACATGTAAAGGAGAGGGAATTATGTCGGTTGTAATTAAAGAAGCTTTAAAGGTTGATTTAGAAAGGTTGAATAAAGATATATCTTTATTTCCCCAAGTTCATCCTGTAACGGCTGATATGAAAATGATGCATAAAGGCGTGTCCCGTCTAGTTATGCTTGACCGCTATTCTTTTAAGGATACTGAAAAAATCACACTCTCTGCTGGCGATTTTGTAGTATTGACAATTAAAGAGGATCCAAAATTCCCTGCACGTGGACTTGGCTATATCGTTGAAATTGATTGGGAGTCGAAAAAGGCGAAGGTTTTAGTGGACGATGAGTTCCGCGGAGTGCTAGATAATCCGGAAGAAGTAGAAACGGGAATTATTAATCGGCCGCTTGATATCATCGAAAAGCCGCTTGAAATATATTACGAACAAATTGCCAAGCGTAATGCAACGGGATTGGCTTCAGTGGAAACGACTGAAGAAAAGAGAACGGAATGGTTCCATAAATTTTATGAAGAACTGAAGGACCTTAATTTTGTGCCGGCCGGCCGTGTTTTATATGGTGCTGGTTCCAACACGGATGTTACGTATTTTAATTGCTATGTTATGCCGTTCGTTCCAGATTCACGCGAAGGGATTTCTGAACATAGGAAGCAAGTCATGGAAATCATGAGCCGTGGAGGCGGAGTTGGTACGAATGGTTCGACACTGCGCCCAAGGAATACCCTGGCGAAAGGGGTTAATGGGAAGTCTTCAGGATCTGTTTCATGGCTTGATGATATAGCGAAATTGACTCATTTGGTTGAACAGGGTGGTAGTCGACGTGGTGCCCAAATGATCATGCTTACTGATTGGCACCCTGATATTGCTGAGTTCATAATTTCTAAAATGCAAAATCCAAGGATTCTTCGTTACCTAATGGAGAACACAAAAGATGAAACCATAAAAAAATATGCATCGGATAAATTGAAATTCATACCGCATACGGAACAGGAAATGGCTATGTATCAAGGAATCATCAATTATAAGGAGATTCCAGGCCTAGGTGGATTCAATGAGAAAATCATTAGGGAAGCTGAGGAGAAAGTTCGTATAGGCGGAACATATAGTGTCCATAATCCGGACTTCTTGACAGGTGCCAATATTTCAATCTGTTTAACGAAAGAATTCATGGAAGCTGTAGAAAAAGACGGTGAATATGAATTGCGTTTCCCGGATGTCGAAAGCTATGACGCGGAAGAAATGGCGATCTATAATGAAGAATGGCATAATGTGGGGGATGTGCGCGAATGGGAGAAAATGGGCCATAAAGTCCGTGTCTACCGTAAAATCCGTGCTAAAGAGCTTTGGAACCTAATTAATATATGTGCGACTTATTCTGCGGAGCCTGGGATATTCTTCATTGATAACGCCAATGAGATGACGAATGCAAAAGCTTACGGACAGCAAGTGGTAGCCACGAACCCGTGTGGCGAACAGCCGCTCGCTCCATTCTCGGTTTGTAATCTGGCTGCGGTCAACCTAGCTAAAATGGCCGATAAAGACAATAAAACCGTTAACTTCGAAAAACTTAAAAGGACGGTTGAAGTCGGCGTGCGGATGCAGGATAACGTCATTGATGCAACTCCTTACTTCTTAGAGGAAAACAAAAAACAGGCACTCGGAGAGAGACGGGTTGGACTAGGTGTCATGGGTCTCCATGATTTGCTAATCTACTGTGAAACCGAGTATGGATCAGAAGAAGGAAAGATCCTGGTGGACAAGGTGTTTGAAACGATTGCGACGTCAGCCTACAATGCGTCAGTGGAACTTGCAAAAGAAAAAGGCAGTTTCCCATTCCTAACGGGTTCAACGGACAAAGAGACGACTGAGCTTAGAACACGTTTCACAAATACTGGATTTATGAAAAAGATGCCTGAAGATATCCGTAAAGGTATCGCGGAACACGGCATACGCAACTCGCACTTATTGACCGTTGCTCCAACTGGAAGCACAGGAACGATGGTTGGCGTTTCAACTGGTCTTGAACCTTATTTCTCCTTCACGTATTTCCGTAGTGGACGTTTAGGGAAATTCATTGAAGTCAAAGCAGACATTGTTCAGGAATACTTGGATCGTCATCCCGAGGCGGACCCGGAGAATCTTCCTAAGTGGTTCATTTCGGCAATGGAACTGGCTCCGGAAGCCCATGCAGATGTTCAGTGCATCATTCAACGTTGGATTGATAGCTCGATCAGTAAAACGGTTAACGCGCCAAAAGGATATACTGTTGAGCAAGTCCAAAAAGTATACGAACGTTTATACAAGGGCGGTGCAAAAGGCGGTACGGTTTATGTAGATGGCAGCCGTGACAGCCAGGTACTGACGCTGAAAGCAGAAGAGAATCAAATGGAACAGCAACTTGAAATGGTTGGCTTAACAGATGTGGTAGAAAAGAAAAAAGTCGTTTTGGTCGATACGATCAATGAATTGCGTTCGACTAATGTTACGATTGGATCAGAAGTAGGTAACACGTGTCCAGTTTGCCGTAAAGGTGAAGTTCAAGAGATGGGCGGATGTAATACGTGTACTAACTGCGGTGCGCAGTTGAAATGCGGGCTTTAAACGGTAATGATCTATAAAATGTAGCTTTGAAATAAAGTCGCGATATTTTTAAAAAAATCACGATATGTATAAAAAAGTTGCGAAGAAATACCTCTTTAGATAATTTATCTAAAGGGGTATTTTTTTCATGTCTAAAAGAACTAGAACATCTAAAACCGACAAATGGATTAAAGAAGGTCATGGATCTGTGATAGATCCAGATTATAAACCATGATTGAATATAAAAGATGTTGAAAAATTAAGGGAATCTTGTGCTATAGAGTGGATAAATGTGAAGCTCGAAAAAAATAAAATTCTTAAAATAGGCTACCAAGAAGGGTAGTCTTTTTTGTTATAGTGCTAAAGGATACGATCTAGTTCAAGATAAAGTGAATTAGACAGTATATTGACTTATAGGTAGAATATGATACGCTTATTTTAGACAGTATAATGTCTAAAATGGAGGCTAATATGGATATTTACAGAGAACTTTTTTTAATGCAGCAAACTTACGCTACTTTGTTTTCTCTTGCAAATAAAATTCAGGTAAAGGGTGATAAATCCTTAGAGATTTTAACATCTAGACAACATATGGCAATGGTGGCAATTGCCCATTTACCTGAAGATGATACAACATTGAACAATATAGCTAGAAAACTAGGAACCACGAAACAGAGTGTGAAACAGTTAATTACAATCATGGAAAATAAGGGATTTGTTAATGTGGTTCCCAGTAAGAAAGATAAACGTGCAGTAAATGTGAAAATTACTAAAGTAGGGAAAATGGTGTTGCTTAATGTTGCAGAAAAGGGAATCTTCTTTTTGGAAGAACTTTTTAAAAACTTATCAACTGAAGAATTAGAAACAATGTGGGACCTTTTAAAGAAACTTTATAGATTTGACGGTGAAGAACAAGACGGTTTTGAAGAAGAGGGCACCTTGAAATTGGATGAAGATACCAATGAATTACAATGGAGCATTATGAAGGAGTTTGAAAGACGAAGAATTCAAGCAATTAACGGGTAAATAAAGTCTGAGACAAACATCAGATAGGCAAATTTATTTTGAAGAATGTAAATCAATCTCCTGAAATACTTTTAAAAAGAAGAAGAGGGGAGAACAACCCAATGTTTGAAATCAGTGATGAAACATTACGATTCAGCAAAAAAATATCATTATGAAATCGGCTCTATTACAAAGACTTTTACTGCTTCTTTTTTATCAAAATATGTAATTGAACGCAAGCTGTCAATTAACGATTCCATACAAAAATATATAGAAGGCATTAAAGAACACGAGTACTATCCAACATTGCTCCGTCTTGCTACTCACACTTCCGGATATTCAGCAACACTGCCATTAAATAAACACGAATATTTTAACCTAATGTTAGGTTTGATTAGTGGCAATAGTGATATGAATAAGAATAATCCGTTAAATATGGATTTTAACAAAATGAAAATACTAATCGAAAAAAATAAATTGCAAAAAGTAGATTATTCATGGAAATATTCAAATTTCGGCATGTCATTAATTGGGTATGTATTGGGGACTGTATCAGGCAAGGGGTATTGGAACGATATGAATGACTTTATTCATTTTGAACTTGGACTAAGCGATACATATTTAGGAACATCAAACAATAATTTATGCGGTTATGACAGAAAAAATAACGATTGTGGTAACTAGAAATGGAACAAAAAAATCTTATATCAGCTGCGGGTGCAATAAGTTCAACTGCTGATGATTTACTAGAATATGCAAAAATGAATATTTATGAAGGGAAACCATATTTCTCTCTTTGCCATAAAAACCATGGAAATGGAAAGAAGAAGTATGATATGGGGCTTGGATGGTGGCTTTTAAAGAAAAACAATAATGTTATTTTGCATGGCGGTGGAACAGGCTGCTTTAGCTCATTTTTAGGGATGGATAAGGAAAAGAAAGTTGCCTCCGTAGTTCTGGCCAATTATAGGTTAGGTAGAAATGACGAGGAAAAAATAGGAAACTCCTTATTAAAAAGTCTACAGAAATCCAATGGTATATAAAAATTGCCAAACCAAACATGGTAGCTTCAACAAATTTTAGGATGCCATTTCTTAGTTATTCTATTAAAGGGCGCAATTGTGGAAGGTTACAGGTAGAAAATGATCAAAACCTTTTTATAAAAGTTGTACATACTTCACAATGGATTTTGTTTTTATAAAGAAAAATGTAGGTATGAAAGTGGTTTTGGCCAAACTTTATATTAAAGCCACAATTAAGTCGTTAAGGCAAACAGCTTTCCTTGACGGCTTTTTTTATTTTTCCTTTTACTGTATCTGATACCAGATTTTAAAGATGATTCCGCGAAGGATTTTCTGTTTTATGGATAGACTATTCATTATCAACTTTAATGAGGTGCATGAATGGAAAACCAGGAAACTAATAAGAAGGTAAGCGTGTGGTGTATTGTAAGTATGGCTTCTATTCCACTCGTGATGACACTGGGGAATTCTATGCTTATACCCGTACTGCCTGTTTTTGAAGAGAAGGTGAACATATCATCTTTCCAATCGAGTATGATCATCACGAGTTATTCGGTTGCTTCCATTTTTCTTATTCCGGTAGCTGGTTATCTGTCCGACCGTATTGGAAGGAAAAAAGTCATCTTACCTAGTTTACTTTTAGCCTTGATTGGTGGGTTGATTGCAGGTTTCGCTTCCTGGAAAATGGATAGTCCATATACCTGGATTATCATTGGGCGGGTCCTTCAAGGTATTGGAGCTTCTGGGGCTACGCCAATTATTCTTCCCTTGGTTGGGGATCTATATAAAGATGATGATGAAAAGACCAGCTCGACGCTTGGCCTTATCGAAACATCGAATACGTTCGGAAAAGTTCTGAGCCCTATTTTAGGCTCCTTGTTTGCTGCTATCCTTTGGTTCCTACCGTTTTTTTCTATTTCTTTTTTTAGCCTGATTTCAATTTTTTTCGTTTTCTTTTTCATCAAAGTTCCAAAAAATGAAGATGAGCCAGTCAAATTCAAGGAATTCTTTAAGAAAACCAAGAAGACATTCAAGAAAGAAGGAAAATGGCTGTCAGTTGTTTTCGTACTTGGTGTTTTTGTGATGCTCCTCCTTTTTGCCGTGCTATTTTTTTTATCAGATAATCTGGAGAAATTGCATCATTTAAAAGGAGTGAAAAAAGGATTCATAATAGCTATCCCTTTATTATTTTTATGTATTTCTTCTTATATAGCCGGGAGGAAAATTAAAGGGAGCATTCCAATAATGAGAAAAATCATTTTGGCCAGCTTAATTATGATGTCTGCAAGCATTGCCTTTGTAGGCTATACAAAGAACAAACTCGTAATTTTGCTAATAGTCGTTAGTGTGTTGGGAATTGCAATTGGAGCACTTCTTCCGACATTGGATGCTTTGATTACTGAAAATATCGAAAAGGAACAACGAGGAACCATCTCGTCTTTTTATAGCGCCGCCAGATTTATCGGTGTAGCTGCAGGACCCCCGCTTATGTCCGTTCTAATGAAAAATCATTTGAATATGAGTTATATCATTTCTGCGGCGATGGGTGTTATCTTGCTATTCCTTGTGTTTAAAATCATTAATGAAAAAACACTTAAACCAGAAGAGAAGGCCGAATCCTAATGAGTCGGTCTTCTCTTTCTTTTTTAGTTATTCTCTATTTGCTGGCCGATTTCTTTTTCAGCCAACTCAAGATTTGCGCTTCTTAAAGCAGAGTATTTATCGACAGAGTCTCCAGGAATGCGCTGCGAAGATGGATTTTCGTTATCTGTGACAGTCATTTCTTCGTTTTCGGTCTTTTTTTTGAATGAATCATGTTCCTCTTTCATCATGGGCCCCCTTTCTATAATTTACCAATTTAATTTAATCATGAGGATAATGGAAAAAGCTAAAACTATCCTTATATATAGATTGTCTAGTTTAAATAAAACTATGACCTGAAATGGTCACGGAATGGAGACGGATATGAAACCATTTATCCCACAGCTTGTATATATCGAACCAAGGGCGCTTGATTACCCGCTTGGAAGAGAATTAAAACAGAAGTTCGAGGATTTGGGCATCGAGATACGTGAAACGACTTCACATAATCAAATTCGGGACTTGCCTGGAGAAAACGACTTTCAAAAGTATCGCGTAGCAAAGTCCACACTTGTGGTAGGTATCAGAAAAACGTTGAAATTCGACACTTCCAAACCTTCGGCCGAATATGCGATTCCTTTGGCCACGGGATGTATGGGGCATTGCCACTATTGTTACTTACAGACGACGCTTGGTACAAAACCGTATATTAGGACATACGTCAATCTGGATGAGATTTTTGAGGCTGCAGAAAAATATATAAATGAACGAAAACCAGAAATCACTCGTTTTGAGGCTGCTTGTACCTCCGATATCGTCGGCATAGACCACTTGACCCATTCTTTAAAACGGGCGATCGAATACTTCGGTAAAAGTGAATATGGCGTGCTCCGTTTCGTGACGAAATTTCATCATGTCGATCATCTTTTGGACGCTAAACATAACGGGAAGACAAGATTTCGTTTCAGCATCAACACAAAGTACGTCATCAAGAATTTTGAGCCGGGCACTTCAAGCTTTGAGGAAAGGATCGAGGCGGCACGTAAAGTTGCGGGTGCGGGGTATCCCTTAGGTTTCATCGTTGCACCCATTTACAGGCATGAGAACTGGCAGGAGGGTTATTATGAATTATTTCAGAGGTTAAGTGTGGCCTTGAAGGGGGTAGACATACCTGATTTAACGTTCGAATTGATACAACATCGCTTTACGGGACCTGCTAAGAAAGTGATTCAAAAGAATTACCCGAAATCAAAATTGGAATTGGATGAAACAAAACGGAAATATAAGTGGGGCCGTTATGGAATTGGTAAGTATGTTTATCAAAACGAAGAAGCTAAAGAATTGGAAACCACCATCAGAGGATATATAGAGGAATTTTTTCCGGAATCTGTAGTCCAGTACTTCACTTAAGAAGAAAACTTTCCGTTAATCAGTCATAAATAGCCCCTAGCCTGCTTAAAGATGAATAGACCGGGTTAGGGAGGGCAACTATGATCATTGACGGCGTATTTTCCGGAGGCGGGATAAAAGGGTATGGTTTACTAGGGGGCTTCCAGGAATTGGAGGATCGTGGGTTTATTTTTCATAGAACGGCAGGAACAAGTGCGGGCTCCATAATAGCTGCCTTTATTGCAGCTGGATATACAGGGGAAGAAATGGAGAAGCTTTTTATCGATATTAACCTATCAGGCTTACTGGATCGAAGACATGGTCTCATACCGATTCCTTTTGCCAAGTGGCTTCTCGTTTACTGGAAATTAGGTTTATATAAGGGGGAGGCATTGGAGAAATGGGTGGCCGAAAAATTGGCTATTAGAAACGTGGTGACCTTTAATGATCTTCCTCCACAATCACTTCGCATAATTGCCTCGGATATTACAAACGGCAAGTTGGTCGTTTTACCTGATGATTTGAAGAACTATGGGGTGGATCCCCTCACTTTTCCAGTGGCCAAAGCGGTAAGGATGAGCTGTAGCATTCCCTACTTTTTCGAACCTGTTAAATTGAATGTCGGTAAAGGAACTTCTTTATTTGTCGATGGGGGGGTACTTAGCAATTTTCCTATGTGGTTATTTAATTCAGAACATGTAAGAAAGGAACGTCCGGTCATAGGTTTGAGATTGAGTACAGACGAAATATGGAAGCCTCATGAAGTGGGGAATGCGGTGGAATTATTTTCAGCACTTTTCAAAACGATGAAAGATGCTCATGATTCACGTTATATTTCTAAAAAACATGTAAATAACATTGTATTTATTCCGATGAAGGGAATTTCTGCAATGGATTTCAATATGAATGATGAAATGAAGGAGGAGCTAATTGAGCGGGGACGTGTATACACAAGGGAATTTTTAAAGAGATGGACCTATTAATGCACAAAAAATCGGGCTCTTAAAATGAGGCCCGATTTTTCTTTTTATTTTTTTTTCCTTCAATGACGGTTAAGTGACTATCCGTTTTTTTGCGTGCTGTAATTTTTTTGGATGTTTTCGCTGCAGAAAAGCTAGCCACATTATCCTTTTTCGACGTTTTGCTTTTCAGCCTTTTTTTCGACTGACGCGCAGCCTTACGAAATGCCTGCTGCTCTTTTTTCACTGGCTTACTCTTTGTTAACCCGGTGTAAATCATATAAATAATCCCTGCGACTGCGGCTATAATCAGAATATTTTTTAGGAGTCCCATCGGGTCATTAAATATTCTGCTTATTAATCCGAAGATTCCGAGGGCGATGATACCGTATATCAAAATTGATATGAAACGTTTCAACAAAGACACCTCCTTAAGAGCATCATGAGCATTTTTTACTTATTTTAAACATAATCCATTTAAAATATTACCAAAAGTAAAAATGGTATATATATATTCTTATTACAAAGGTTTGTTATTAGTGTTTTACACAATAACATCCGAATCTAAACCTTGCTCCGTACTTTTTTCCATCCTTAAGAGCTCATTGAAGGATGCAAGTGCCACCTCGACTTGATCGTCGGAAGGTGGTTTGGTTGTCAATAGCTGTAGCCAAAGACCAGGATATCCCAGGTAACGAAGCACAGGAATGTCTCTCACCTTATTAGTCAATTGCAATACCTCGAAAGCTATCCCCAGGACGATTGGGATAAGTAAAACGCGATCCACGACGCGGAGCCATAGAGGATCGGTCGGGACAAGGAGATACACAAACATGCCAACGATTACTGTAAATAAAATAAAGCTACTACCACAACGGTAGTGGAGCCTTGAACTAGCTTGAACATTGGTTACAGTCAATTCCTTGCCACTTTCAAAACAATTAATCACTTTATGCTCCGCACCATGATATTGGAAAACGCGCTTGATTAATGGAGTCATGGATACTATGTAGATATAGACGAGCAATAGTATCAACTTAAACAAGCTTTCGACCATGATTTGTGCCAGGTGACTAGGAAAGATGGGTCTTGTCAATTCAGCAAGAAAGACGGGGACAAGGGTGAACATCAGTTTTCCAAAAAGAAAGGAAAGTACGCCTATCACGGCTACGCTCAGCCACACGCTGATTCTTGATGCTTCCTTTGGCTCTTTTTTCTTTTCTACCTTCGTTTCAGCTGTTTCTTCTTCATACTGTTCTGTGGAAAAATTGAGATGTTTAGAGCCGTTGGCACTTGATTGTATAAGCGCAACGATGCCCCGTACAAATGGAACTTTTTTTAGCCGATTCATAAAAGGCTTTGATTCTCGTGGTAAATGATAATACGCAATCGTTGAATCCTTACGTCGGACAGCAGTGACTGTGTGATGCTTGCCGCCGAACATGACGCCTTCCACGACAGCCTGCCCTCCATAAACGGGTTTTTGAACCTCAGACATTTCTACACCAACCTAACTAGTTTTTCATGTAGCTCTCTCATGGATGCTAACATGTTGACCCTCATGTGCCTTCAGGTTTTATAAGACCGACCTATCGAATTTAATGAGAGATGGAATTAAGATGTTGTTCCTCAACAATAAGGAATGAACGATCTAAAGAAAGAGAACATTCTTATACATATAAACTTCAACATAGAACGGATATTATCCTTTGAGAAAAGTACATTATTTATGAATTAATCATACAGAATAATTACCAAAACCTCTAGTAAATCTACCCTCTACGGACAAAAAAAGAAAATATTCCTATTTAAGAAAGGACATACTACATATCGGAGGTGTTTGAAATGTCTTCTAATGAAAATGAAAATAATCGGCAGGAGAATAAAAGTTTGTTGCTTGCTAATGTTATCGCCATTGGTTTTTTTGGCGGAATCTTTGCTAGTTTAGCCGGAATAGCGGCACATTATTTTAAGTTTATGGAGTTTAGCCCCAGATTCATACTAACCTCTTGGTCGGACATGGCCTGGATTGATCGATGGCAGGGGACGGGGATGACTTTGCTGGTTTACGGAATCCTTTCCATCGGTGTTGCTTTTATATATTATGGGCTCTTTAAAAAGTTGAAAAGTATCTTTGCTGGCATTGTTTACGGATTGTTATGCTGGGTGTTACTGATGTTCGCCTTGAAGCCCATGTTTTCAGACTTGCCAACTTTTTCAAAGATGTCATCAAATTCCATCATAACGAGTGTTTGCATTTTTATTTTATACGGCCTTTTTGTAGGATATTCCATATCCTATGACCATCACGAATATCTGCGTCAAAAAGAAATCGCTCAAAATCAGTCAGGAAGCTGATCTGACTTTTGTAAAAAAGTAGTAAGACAATTTATACTTATGATAGAATATTCATGGAAAGCATTCTTAACCATGAGCAGGTGTTGAAAGATGAGTAAGATCTTATTAGTTAATGGTCCGAATCTAAATCGATTAGGTAAACGGGAACCGGTGCATTATGGTTCCACGACTCTAGAAGATTTGGAAACCCAATTGCAAAAGCAAGCAGAAGGGTTAGACGTGACATTAATCTGTTTCCAATCTAACCATGAAGGTGCGATCATCGATAAGCTCCATTGGGCAGAAGACCATGGGTTGGATGGGGTCATCATCAACCCAGGGGCCTTCACGCATTATAGCTACGCGATTCGCGATGCAATTGCCGGTATTGATGTTCCTGTCATAGAAGTGCATATTTCGAACATACATGCCCGTGAGAGTTTTCGACATGAATCGGTGACTGCCCCTGTATCTGCTGGACAAATAGTAGGATTGGGGATTCAGGGATATGAATTGGCACTACAGGCCATTACGAAGATTGCAAAGGGGAGAAATGGATGAATAAGCTGGAACGGTTGCGCGCTTCGATGGAAAAAGTGAATGTTGATGGGTTATTGATCACAAGTACATATAATCGCCGGTTTATGACCGATTTTACGGGCAGTGCTGGTGTGGTCCTTATTTCGCAGAAAGGTGCTAAGTTCATCACTGACTTCCGATATATAGAACAGGCAGGGAAGCAGGCTACAGGTTTCGAAATCGTTCAACACACGGGAACAATTATAGAAGAAGTCGGAAAACAGGCAAAAGAGATGAATATCAGCAAGCTTGGCTTTGAACAAGATCATATGAATTATGCGACATATAAGGCTTATGAGAAGGCTATTGATGGTCAACTTATGCCGTTGTCTGGAGTTATTGAGAATTTACGCTTGATAAAGACTACTTCAGAGATTAAGATATTAAAGGAAGCGGCTGCTATCGCTGATGCTGCCTTTACACATATTCTTGATTTTATCCGTCCAGGCATCACGGAGCTGGATGTTTCCAATGAGCTTGAATTCTTTATGAGAAAACAAGGAGCAACTTCATCTTCTTTTGATATCATTGTCGCCTCGGGTGTTCGATCGGCTCTTCCGCATGGTGTTGCAACGGATAAGATAATTGAAAAAGGTGACTTCATCACATTGGACTATGGTGCATACTACAATGGATATGTGTCGGATATTACACGCACAGTAGCAGTCGGTAAGCCAAGTGAAGAACTTATTAATATTTATGACATTGTTTTAGAAGCGCAATTACGCGGAATGGCCGGGATCAAACCTGGTATGACGGGTAAGGAAGCGGATGCACTAACTCGAAACTTAATTGAAGAAAAGGGATTTGGGCAATACTTCGGTCACTCGACAGGACATGGGATTGGCCTGGAAGTTCATGAAGGCCCAGCATTATCCTTAAGGTCTGATATCATTTTAGAACCAGGCATGGCAGTTACCGTCGAGCCGGGCATCTATTTACCGGGCATAGGCGGAGTACGCATTGAAGATGATACAATCGTTACATTAGATGGTAACGAAGCACTTACACATTCATCAAAAGAGTTAATCATTCTGTAAACATGTACATGTAGGAGGACAAATTTATGATTTCTGTAAACGATTTTCGCACGGGTGTTACTATTGAAGTAGATAATGGAATTTGGCAGGTTATCGAATTCCAACACGTTAAGCCAGGTAAAGGGGCAGCCTTTGTACGTTCTAAACTACGTAATCTTCGTACAGGTTCCATTCAAGAAAAGACTTTCCGTGCGGGTGAAAAAGTGGCGAAAGCACATATTGAGAACCGTAAAATGCAATATCTTTATGCAAGCGGAGACAGCCACGTATTCATGGATAATGAAACATACGATCAAATCGAACTTCCAGCTTCAAGCATTGAACGCGAATTGAAATTCTTGAAGGAAAACATGGAAGTGCATATCATGACTTTCCAAGCAGAAACACTAGGCGTCGAGCTTCCTAATACAGTTGAACTTGAAGTTGCAGAAACAGAGCCAGGCATCAAAGGCGATACATCTTCAGGTGGAACAAAATCGGCTGTACTTGAAACGGGCCTTTCCGTTCAAGTGCCATTCTTCATCAACCAAGGCGATAAATTATTGATTAACACAAATGAAGGCTCATACGTATCACGTGCCTAATCAGAAGAAGTCCGGGATTAACTTCCCGGGCTTTTTTTTTGTGCTTTTTTACTTTTGTTAAAAGATACTAGACTATCGTTTCTTTAATTAGCTTGTCATGATTATGAGATTCCCGGCATACATTTTAATGAAAGTGGTGTATACAGGAGGATTTTCTAAATGGAAATGGTACTTTCTTTTCTACCAAAAAAGTTATGCGCACATCTCCAAGGCATGACACCGATGATGATTGAAAAGATGGAAGAGTTAAGAATTCGAGTTGGCAGACCATTAGAGGTGATAGTAGGGGGGCATCCTTTCTTTTTTCCTTATGAGGTGACCCCAAGTGACGCAGAGCAAATATTGAATTCTATAGGCCAATTTTCGTTATATACGCTAGAAGAAGAATTGAAGCGTGGTTATATTACCATAGCCGGCGGACATCGAGTGGGACTTGCTGGTAAGGTCATCCTTGAAAATGGGGTAGTTAAGGCAATAAGAGACATCTCGTCCTTTAACATTCGGATAGCACGTGAAAAGATAGGCGCAGCCGAACCGCTCACTGCTTATTTATATAATGGGGAATGGCAACATACCCTTTTGATCGGTGCCCCCCAGTCAGGGAAAACGACCATTCTTCGTGATATCGCCAGGATGATATCGAGCGGAATGGATAGTGAGGGAATCGCTCCACAAAAAGTGGGCATTGTCGACGAGCGATCAGAAATAGCTGGTTGTGTCCACGGTGTGCCCCAGCTTAGTTTCGGACCAAGGGTGGACGTACTTGATGGCTGCCCTAAAGCGGAAGGGATGATGATGATGATTCGTTCCATGTCCCCGGATGTATTGATCGTGGATGAAATTGGTCGGGTAGAAGATACACAAGCGGTACTCGAAGCCGTGAATGCGGGGATTAAACTGATTATTACTACGCATGGACATACGCTGGAAGATTTGAAAAAACGCCCATTCATCTCAGAAATCTTAAGGCATAACATTTTTGAACGCTTCGTCGAATTACAAAGAACGAAGTCCGGTACCCGCAGTTATAGCGTATTCGATTCTGCGGGTGCACAATTATCTTCGGGGAAAGTAGTGAGCTCTGATGTTTAAATTAATCGGAGCGGTCATCATCATTTTAGCCACAACATGGTCAGGGTTTGAGGCGGCTAAGAAATTAAGTCTGCGACCCCGCCAGTTACGTCAATTAAAAGTCGCCATGCAATCGCTTGAGGCGGAAATCATGTATGGGCAGACCCCATTGAAAGAAGCTTCCCAGAAGCTCTCCAAGCAGATGCCGAAACCGCTATCCGTATTTTTCGATACGTTTGCAAAACGACTTGATTCCGGTGAAACGACCGTGAAAGAGGCTTGGGACGATAGTTTGAAGAGAATATGGCAGTTCCTGGCCCTAAAACAAGGGGAATTTGAAATCCTTTCTCAGTTCGGTGAAACGTTAGGGAAGAGTGATAAGTACCATCAGCAGAAACAAATCATGCTAACGATGGCACACTTGGAACGAGAAGAGGGTGATGCACTGGAACGGCAGAGGAAATATGAAAAGATGATGAAAAGCCTAGGGTTTTTATCAGGGTTATTATTAATCATTTTGCTGATGTAGGGCATATGCGGGAGGGATAAACATGGGCATTGATGTGGACATCATATTCAAGATAGCGGGTGTGGGCCTGGTCGTGGCATTTCTTCATACGATTCTCGATCAAGTAGGCAAGAAAGAATATGCCCAATGGGTGACACTTTTCGGCTTTATCTATATTTTATTCATGGTAGCTTCTGTGGTAGAGGATTTATTTCAAAAAATTAAGTCTGTATTCCTATTTCAGTAAGGGGGTAATCGCGATTGAAATCATAAAAATCGTCGGAATTGCCCTAGTAGCCACCTTTCTAGCCCTGATAGTCAAGGAACAGAAACCTAATTTTGCTTTCCTGCTCGTCATCTTTGTCGGGTGCACGATCTTTCTTTTTCTTGCGGATAAAATATACGAAATCATTTTAATGCTTGAAAAGATAGCGGTTAATGCACATGTCAATACAGTTTATTTGGAGACTATCTTGAAAATTATCGGAATCGCTTATATTGCGGAATTCGCTTCACAAATCACCAAAGATGCAGGACAAGGTTCACTAGCCTCCAAAATAGAATTAAGTGGGAAAATTTTGATCCTGGCCATGGCGATTCCTATTTTAACGGTCATTATTGAAACAATTATACAGATGCTCCCTAGTTAATGGATGATTCCAACTAGGCAATGAGGTGAATGTATGAAGCAGCAGATGCCTTTCTTATTCTCCCTATTCGTTTTATTCTTTTTCCTGCATACATCTGTTGGACATGCTGCCGAAAATGGTGAAATCAAGAAAGAGCCCATCATGCAATCTGATGAAGAACAGACATTGAAGGACAATCAGGAATCAATCATGCAATCCGAATTGGTACAAGCTCAAATTGAGAGGCTCGGAGTTGATGAACTTAAGCAATACTGGGATAACATCGTAACGGAATATGGGGGCTTCTTACCCGAAAGCCAAAAGGGCAGTTTCATGGACTTTGTAAGCGGAGATAAACAGTTTTCATTCGAACAATGGTTTAAAGGCATCATAAAATTCGTCTTCCATGAATTTCTCGTAAACGGTAAATTACTGGGGGCACTAATTTTGTTAACCGTGTTCAGTATGTTCCTTCAGGCCCTCCAGAATGCTTTTGAACGAAGCTCAGTGAGTAAGGTCGCCTATGCGATCGTTTATATGGTTTTAATCATTTTAGCGTTGAACAGTTTCCATGTGGCCATTGAATATACAAAAGATACGATTGATTTAATGATTTCCTTTTTAATGGCGCTGCTACCATTGCTGCTAGCATTAATAGCGGCTTCAGGTGGCCTTGTATCTGCGGCGTTCTTCCACCCAATCTTGATGTTTCTGATGAATACTAGTGGAATCCTGATACAATATGTCGTTCTTCCATTGTTATTTTTCGCAGCCATTTTAAGCATTGTCAGTACGCTGTCAGAGCATTATAAAGTGACCCAGCTTGCGCAATTATTACGCAATTTTTCCATTGGGATCCTTGGTGCGTTTATGACGATATTCCTCGGTGTCATTTCCGTTCAAGGAGCATCATCGGCTGTAGCTGATGGTGTGACAATCAGGACGGCAAAATTCATTACAGGCAATTTCATTCCTGTGATAGGGAGGATGTTTACAGATGCAACGGATACAGTGATCAGTGCATCCGTCCTTCTTAAAAATACGGTTGGTTTGGCAGGCGTCGTGATTCTTCTGCTCATTATCACCTTCCCTGCCATAAAAATCTTAATGATTGCCTTTGTCTATAAATTGGCGGCAAGTCTTTTGCAACCTCTCGGGGGAGGACCCGTCATCAATTGTCTCGACATCATCAGTAAAAGTATGATTTATATTTTTGCAGCGCTGGCCATCGTATCTCTCATGTTCTTTTTATGCATTACCGTAATTATAGCCGCCGGGAACATAACGCTGATGGTCCGCTAGGAAGGGTGAAGTGTGAGTGAGCTTTTTAGCTGGTTGGATAACAAATATTATCGTGTTTGTATTGCTGGCAACCGTGATCGATATGCTTCTTCCTAGTTCAGCACTGCAAAAATATGCAAAAATGGTCATCGGGTTGTTGTTGATAGCCATTATTCTCACTCCAATCTTGGGGTTATTTCATACCGATTTTGAAAAAATCCTTACTGCTGTGACAAGTGAATTCGAAAATAAAAATAAAAAAGATTTAGGAAATTTAACCGAAATGAAGAAAAAAGAAATACAAGCTACACAAGGTGCATATATTTTAGAACAAATGGCTGTTGACTTACAGACAGAAGTGGAAGAGGAGTTGATGAAGGATTATAAGGTGAAGATCAGTTCGATTGATGTAGGTGTCATCAATGAACAAAGTCCAAGCTTAGAAGAATTGCAACATATCAATATTTCCTTGGAGGAGGCAGAAGAAGACTCAACTTCCGCGATAGAGACGGTGGCGAAGGTGGATATTAACACAGAGGGAAAGACTTCTACCATTCATGTAAATCTAGAAGCCGTCAAGAAGTTTCTGGCAACAAGCTGGTCTGTTGATGAAGAGATCATTGAAATCGCCGGGGAGAGGAGTGACTGAAAACATGGATAAAGAAAAGGGTCCATTATCCTGGCTAAACAAACTATTGAATAAAGATTCGGACCAAAAAGATCCAAAAGATAAAAAACCACCGATGTATGTCTATGCCTTAATTGTTGTCCTTTTGGGTGTGGGGATCATGATGGTCGGAAACCTTTTGACCACTAGTGACCAGACTGGGAAGATTATGGACGATAAAGCGGTATTTAGTAGTGATAAGCAGGATGATGAGGATGTAGAAACGTTTGGTCAAAAAAAGCAGGGAGATTTCAAGTCGACAAAAGATTATGAAGTTTACCTTCAGAATGAGATGAAGGAAGCACTAGAATCAATTTCAGGTGTGGATGATGTAAAAGTCGTAATCTATGTGGATGCTTCCGAGAAAAAAGTCTTTGAAAGAAACAAAACCACTCAAAAACAAGTCACTCAAGAAACCGACCAGGAAGGCGGAAAAAGAACGGTCGAAGACACCTCGGTAGACGAACAGCTTGTCCTGATTAAAAATGGGGAAAAAGAGGGACCAATCATTTCCGAAACCCAAAAGCCCAACGTACGTGGGGTACTCGTTGTCGCCAAAGGGGCAGACAACATACAAATCAAGAAATGGATTGTCGAAGCTGTAACACGCTCGCTTGATGTGCCAAGTCACCGGGTATCTGTCATGCCTAAAAAATAAGGGGGAAAAATGCACATGTTATTAAAAAAACAAACGGTTTGGTTATTGACGATGTTGAGTCTAGTAGTGGTACTCTCGGTCTATTATTTAACAGCTCCTGAGGAAAATGCAGCAGATTTGACGGCAACCGAAGAACAAAAAGAAAGTAAAATGGAAAGTAAAATCGAAAGTAAAGAAGAAAATGAGAAGGATAAAGGCAAAGAGACTTCTACAGACGAAGCTGGTTCCTCTGTCACCATTGCATCCGGTGATGAATTTGAAGCATTAAGAATGCAAATTGAGGATGAACGTGCCAAATTGAATGAAGAATTAACGGTTAAAATGGGTGATACAGATCTATCGGCTGAAGAAAGAGATGAAGCCTATGCGAAAATTGAACAATTAAGCGAGACGAAAGTGAAGGAAAATATCATTGAAAATTTAATCGTAGCAATGGATTACAATGCAGCGCTTGTTCGTGTAGATGGAACGGATGTAAAGGTTAGTGTTAAAGCCGATAAACAAACTAAAACAGAAGCCAATAACATCATACGCCTTGTACGTAAAGAGGTGGAAAATGCACAAAATGTTGTCGTGAACTTTCAACCTGAAAAATAATTGAACATCTGATTGGAAACTGATACACAACAGTTCGAAAAGGTATGAATAGATGAAAAAGGCCCTTTCTTTAGTAGAAAAGGCCTTTTTATATGGAAAATTATTGGTATTGCCAATTAGGTGGATCCATAAGAAGGGGAGGGCGATGAACGAAATTCCTCAGCTTCTAATTATCCTCTAATATTCCATAAAAGTAATAAAAAGGTTATACTAAGGAATATATATGGTTTAATCAGGCATGAACTAGAGAAAGCTTTTAAAAATTGATTTCAAAAAAATCATAATCTTATGATGAAAGTGTAATATAGAAGTGTAAATACCAAGTCGCAACTAATCTATCATTGAATATTTATAAGCTAATATTGTATGATATTAGAAGCAGGTATTAAAAGGTATAATACTTCCTGCAAGACAATATTTTTGAGAAGTTTAATATTCTGTTATAATACAGGAGAAGTGTGTAAATGTCTCTCGATGTATTAGTAGAAAGCGGCTTCAATGCAAAGAGACGGCAAGAGCCATACAACACATGGTTAGAGTTACATATATATTAAATTGTCTCAAATTTCCATAAAATTAGACAAGGGGTGCCTAAAATGAAGGTCCAAGAAATTCGTGAAATTATTAAGCTAGTCGATCAATCCAACATTGGTGAATTCGTTTATGAAAATGAAGGAACGAAAATTAAATTAAAGAAAACAGAGGTAGGAACAGTAGCTTATCCAGCACCTGCCCAAGAAGTCGTGCAAGCTAAAGTGGCCGAAGTTAAACCTACACCGACAGCACAGCCAGCAACTACGGCAGCGGAAACGTCCGCAACACCTGTAAATGAGCAAGAAAACTTACATAAAATCACTTCCCCGATGGTGGGAACGTTCTACCAATCCCCATCTCCGGATGCTGATGCTTACGTGAAAGTAGGCTCCAAAGTTACATCGGATACAATTGTCTGCATCGTTGAAGCAATGAAACTGTTCAATGAAATCGAAGCAGAAGTAAACGGGGAAGTAGTTGAAATACTTGTAAAAGAAGGCCAACTTGTAGAATATGGTCAACCATTATTTTTAGTGAAGCCTGAATGAGGAGCTGTTTCTAAATGATTAAGAAAGTATTAATTGCTAATAGAGGTGAAATTGCAGTCAGGATTATTAGGGCTTGCAAAGAACTTGGTATCGAAACTGTAGCGGTTTATTCAGAAGCCGACAAGGAAGCATTGCATGTACAAATTGCGGATGAGGCATACTGCATAGGACCTAAGCTATCAAAAGATAGCTATTTGAATACGACGAACATCATCAGTACAGCCAAGAAAACAGGTTCGGATGCGATTCATCCTGGCTATGGTTTCCTTGCTGAAAACGCTAATTTTGCTGAACTATGCCGTGAATGTAATATTATATTCATAGGGCCTAGTCCTGAAGCCATAAATAAAATGGGAACGAAGGACGTGGCAAGGGAAACCATGCGTAAAGCGGGTGTCCCAATCGTACCTGGTTCTAAGGGAATCATTAAAGATACGGATGAAGGCGTTGCTCTTGCCAATGAAATGGGTTACCCAGTCATTATTAAAGCTACAGCCGGTGGCGGGGGTAAAGGTATCCGAGTCGCGAGAACTGAAGAAGAACTCGTTAAAGGCATTAACATAACCCAGCAGGAAGCGGCAACAGCCTTCGGCAATCCAGGCGTGTATATTGAAAAGTATATCGAAGATTTCCGTCACGTCGAAATACAGGTGATGGCCGATAACCACGGGAATGCCATACATTTAGGAGAACGTGACTGCTCGGTTCAAAGACGTTTGCAAAAGCTTGTAGAAGAAACGCCATCTCCGGCACTTGATGGTGAGACTCGTGCGGAAATGGGTCAGGCTGCGGTTACGGCTGCGCTTGCCGTTAATTACTCTGGTGCAGGTACGGTTGAATTTATTTATGACTATGTGAATAGGAAATACTATTTCATGGAAATGAATACACGTATCCAAGTGGAACACCCTGTTACGGAAATGGTCACAGGTGTCGATTTGATCAAAGAACAGATTAAAGTTGCTTCCGGTGATGTGCTTTCCCTATCGCAAGAAGATGTCAGCTTTAATGGCTGGTCCATCGAATGCCGGATCAATGCAGAAAATCCTGACAAGAACTTTATGCCTTCCGCAGGTAGAATTCAGATGTATCTGCCTCCAGGTGGATATGGAGTACGTGTTGATTCTGCAGCATATCCAGGATATACGATACCGCCATATTACGATTCAATGATTGCTAAATTGATTGTCCACGCACCGACAAGAGAAGAAGCAATCGAGAAAATGAAACGTGCTTTGGGTGAGTTTGTCATCGAAGGAATTAAGACTACAATTCCTTTCCATATTAAGTTACTTCAGCATGAACAATTTGTTTCTGGAGAATTTAATACCAAATTCCTTGAAATATATGATGTAATGAACTCATAATGTAAGGAAGACAGGAGGTGCTTTTATAATGAGTGAAATGGAAGGCAAGTTACTCGAAATGGATGAATACAATAGTGGACTTGGTAAAGTGGAGATTGCACCTGAGGTTATAGAGGTTATCGCAGGTATAGCTGCATCAGAGGTTGAAGGTGTGGCACATATGCGCGGAAATTTTGCTACGGGTGTAGTTGAAAAGCTTGGCAAGAAGAACCACGGTAAAGGCGTTAAGGTAGACTTAACAGGAGAAACAATTAAAGTCGATCTTTATTGTGTTATGAAATTTGGTGTTTCTATTCCGAAGATTGCACAGGAAGTTCAGGACAACATTCGTGAGGCGTTATTAAATATGACCGCTATCGACGCGGGTGAAGTGAATATTCATGTGGTAGGAATAGCTTTCGAAAACGCAAAACAGGAAGCGGATTACGAACAAGAAGTGTAATCGGCATCATTCTAACTCAAACATGCAAAAACCCGACTATTTGTCGGGTTTTTGTTTTTAGGGCCTTTATTTAATGAATTCATCCACGTCTCATAATATTTTGTAATACGAACATAATAAGGCGGTGTATGGAAGTTTCCCTTTAATTTATGGGCGTTTTCTGTTAGAGTGTAAAAGATGAAATAAGATCATGAAAGCTAGGCAAGAGCTTTTGACAGTTTCGAAAAATATAACTATCTGTTGAACAAAAGAGTGTTTATAGAATCTATTTCACGTGAATACTCAAGATAAATTACGTTGAGTTCTCGTCCTTTAGAGTCTTTTGGCCTTTTTATTAGTGGGAAATCGATTAATTAAGAGGGAAAAAAGATAAAATCTTAATATTTTCGATAATTTGTTAATTAATGTTCGTCTGTACTAGCATTTTCATATATAATAGTAGATGTTAAAGGAGCAAGATTATGAAAAGAAGAGTAGCCCGTGAAAAATCCCTTCAAGCACTATACCAAATAGATATCGCCAAGTCAGAACCAGAAGCAGCTATGGAAAGTGTGCTGAATGGCGCACCTACTGACGAATATTTTGAAACATTAGTGACAGGGATTGCGGAAAAACGTGAACAGATTGATGGAATGATCAGAGAGAACTTGGAAAACTGGACACTTGAAAGACTAGCGAATATCGATCGGAATCTACTGCGAATCGCAGTTTATGAAATGGTCTATAGCGAAGATGTCCCGGTAAGTGTTGCGATGAATGAAGCTATTGAAATTGCTAAGAAATTCGGTGATGACCAATCAAGCAGCTTTGTGAATGCCGTTTTATCCAAAGTCAAAGAAAAAATCGGCAACTAAGGCTGTTTAGATACTGATAAGTCTCCGCAATTTCTTTAGCAGTATTAACTTGGGAGGTATGATACACATGTCAGCTCAAATCATTAATGGTAAAGAAATTGCCGAGGCAGTAAGACAGGATATTAGCAAGGAAGTCCAACAATTACGTGAAAAAAATGTCGTGCCGGGTTTGGCAGTTATATTAGTCGGTGACAATCAAGCTTCACAAACCTATGTGCGAAACAAACAAAAAGCCTGTGAAGATTTAGGTATGCATTCTGTATTAATTAAGCAACCTGCAGATTTAACACAGCCGGATTTAATACGGAAGATCGAGGAATTAAACCAGGATGACAGCATTCATGGAATTTTGGTGCAGCTGCCATTACCTGGACATATTCAGGAAAAAGCGATTATTGAAGCGATATCGCCTGAGAAGGATGTAGATGGGTTTCACCCAATCAATATCGGCAGGATGATGACGGGACAGGACGCTTTTTTACCGTGTACGCCTTATGGAATTATGGTCATGCTTGAACATATCGACTATAAGCTAGAGGGCAAGCATGTAGTTATCGTAGGAAGAAGCAATATCGTTGGAAAACCAGCAGGACAGCTGTTTTTAAATGCGAATGCAACGGTTACATATTGTCATTCTAAGACGAGTGACCTTGCTTACTATACTAGGCAGGCCGATGTGGTTGTGGTAGCTGTTGGGAAAAGGGATACAATCACCAGTTCCCACATTAAAGAAGGTGCCGTCGTGATTGATGTTGGCATGAACAGAAATGATGAAGGCAAGCTTTGTGGAGACGTTTCATTTGAAGATGTAAAAAATAAAGCTTCTTACATAACTCCTGTACCAAAAGGGGTAGGGCCCATGACCATTACCATGCTCATGAAGAATACTGTTAAATCTGCTCAGAAAACACTTAACTTGGATAAACAAGCAATGAAAAGTTAAAAAAAACGCCAAATTATTTCAAAGAAGCGGACCTCTTGTTTTATAATAACAAGAGACCGCTTTTTTCTATTTTAAGATTACTGGGAATTATAAGTCTGCTTTATAGGCTAGCTTCCTTTATATCCGATTCCGTCGGAAGGAGATAAAATATGAGCGACCAACAATATTTAAGTGTGTCGGCATTGACGAAATATATTAAACGAAAGTTCGATGTGGATCCACATTTGCAAAATGCATACATAAAAGGGGAGATATCCAATTTTAAGCGACACACTAGCGGGCATATGTACTTTACTCTAAAAGATGAGAAAGCCCGCCTGCTTGCTGTCATGTTTGCTGCCAATAACAAAGGGATGAAATTTCTTCCTGAAAATGGAATGAAAGTTCTGGTGAAGGGAGATATTTCCCTATATGAAGCCAGTGGACAGTATCAGTTGTATGTGAAAAGTATGGCTCCAGACGGTGTCGGTGACTTATACATTGCCTATGAACAGTTAAAGAAAAAGTTGGAAGATGCAGGTTTGTTCTTGGCTCAACATAAAAAGACGATACCGCAATACCCAAAATCAGTGGGGGTCATCACATCACCGACGGGGGCAGCCTTAAGGGATATTATCACGACCATCAAGCGACGCTATCCCATTACTAGAATCATTATTTATCCAGCTCTGGTTCAAGGGAACAATGCAGCTAAATCGATTGCACAGGCCATATCACTGGCAAATGCGAGAGCTGAATCCGACGTGCTGATTGTCGGAAGGGGCGGAGGTTCCATTGAGGAGCTATGGGCGTTTAATGAAGAAATAGTGGCTGAATCGATTTATGATTCGGATATCCCGATTATTTCGGCAGTGGGCCATGAGACTGATTTCACGATTGCTGACTTTGTAGCAGATATGCGTGCGCCTACACCGACTGGGGCAGCGGAGCTTGCAGTTCCCCATCTAAATGAAATACTGGAAAGGCTGATGAACCGCAAGAACCGCTTGACACGCTCCATCCAGGAGAAAGTGAATTCCGAACGAACGCATTTGAGTAGGCTCGAAAGGTCTTATGCCTTCCGTTATCCTCATAAAATGTACGAACAAAAACTTGAACAGCTGGACAGAGCGACAGAGAGATTAGGAAAAACGAGCACGCGATATTTCATGAAAAAGAGGGATGATTTAAATCAGATGACTGAAACTTTGAAAAAACAGCATCCTGAACAAATCGTCAAGACTTCAAAGGAAGACTTACAGCAGTATGAAAGAACATTGCGAAAGACAATGGAAGCGATTTATCGCCAAAAATCACAGCGGTTCGTTTCATTGACGGCAACCTTGTCGGCTCTAAGCCCACTGAAAATCATGGAGCGGGGCTATGGGCTTGTTTTTACCGAAGATGAGACGCTGATTAAGAGCACTCAGCAAGTATCGACTGGGGATAAAATAGCTGTTTCGATTAAAGATGGAACACTTGAATGTGAGATAACCGAAATAAAGGAGCGGATTGAGCCATGACGGACAAACAGGACGTTACATTTGAAGAAGCGATGGAAAACCTTGAGAAAATAGTAGAACAGTTGGAAGAAGGAGACGTTCCACTGGAAAAAGCTATTTCCATTTATAAACAAGGTATGGATTTATCCAGACTATGCCATACCAAGTTGAAAACGGTAGAGGATCAATTGACGCAAATTTTACGCGAAGATGGGGAACTGGAAACCTTTGCTGTGCAGGAGGAAGAATAATATGAGTACGGCAACCTTTGATACTTTTTCAAAAGAGTATAAAGTTCTAATAGAGAAAGAAGTCGTTGATTATGTTAAGAAATTGAACGCGCCTGAAAGTGTTAAAGAAGCCATGTCCTATTCCTTGGAGGCAGGGGGGAAACGTATCCGCCCTTTATTGGTCTTCTCGGTATTGGCGGCATTCGGCAAAGATATGAGACTGGGGATCCCGGCGGCCTCGGCACTTGAAATGATTCATACGTATTCGTTGATTCATGATGATCTGCCAGCGATGGATGATGATGACCTACGTCGTGGAAAGCCGACGAATCATAAAGTTTTCGGTGAAGCGGTGGCCATACTAGCAGGAGACGCCCTGCTTACCTATAGCTTCCAGCTGATCGCCGAAATGACCCATCCACAAGTAAGTGCGGAAATGAAGCTGGAGTTAATAGGTGAGATTGCAAAATCCGCTGGAGCTGAAGGGATGGTTGGTGGACAAGTAGCAGATATGGAAGGTGAAGACAAGCAGTTGACCCTTAGTGAGATGGAGTATATTCATGAACATAAAACGGGAAAACTATTGGCGGCAAGCATTCTTTCCGGTGCCATTTTAGCAGGAGCCACTGCCGAACAGCGCCAACATTTACGCGACTTTGCTTATCACCTGGGACTTGCTTTTCAAATTCGGGATGATATTCTGGATATTGAAGGTTCGGTTGAAGTGATAGGCAAGCCTGTCGGCAGTGACACGGCTAACCATAAAAGCACATATCCATCATTGTTGACGCTTCAGGGGGCAAAGGAAAAGTTGAATCAGCATATTCACTTGGCACATGAATCCTTGGCGGAAACGAAATTACAAACTGGCTTGTTGAATGAATTGACCAATCTGATTGCGAACCGAGATCATTGAGTGTTACTAAATTTGTTATCAAACAAAGTTTTATGGTATACTCATTGTGAAAATTTATGCAAATAAATATGACTTTATAAATTGACGTTACGTGATAAAATAGGTACAATAAGCCGCCGAAATCACCTGGGTGTTGGCGGCTATTTTTAACTTAAAAAGAATTTTTCGGTCAAGCCTTCTATATAGTCGCTTTTGAGGCTTTGATTAAGCTTATAACCGGAAATGACAGAAAGTGAGTGGTCCTGTTTGGATCTTCTATCTATAAAAGACCCTTCATTTTTGAAGAATATGAATAATGAAGAGCTTGTTGAATTAAGTGTGGATATTCGTAAATTCCTTGTGGAAAAATTATCAGTAACTGGTGGGCATATTGGTCCCAATTTAGGCGTGGTGGAGTTGACAATCGCGCTTCATAAAGAATTCGATAGTCCGTACGATAAAATTTTATGGGATGTAGGCCATCAATCCTATGTTCATAAAATCTTAACAGGAAGAGCTGGAGAGTTTGATACCTTAAAGAAATATAAAGGGCTTTGTGGCTTCCCTAAAATGATTGAAAGTCCTCATGATGTATGGGAAACGGGTCATAGCTCGACTTCCCTATCTGCTGCAATGGGAATGGCAGCAGCTCGCGATGTCAAGGGCGAAAAAAGTTTCATCTTACCCGTCATTGGAGATGGCGCCCTTACAGGGGGGATGGCTCTAGAAGCTCTGAACCATATCGGTGATGAAAAAAAGGACATGATTGTTATATTGAATGACAATGAAATGTCCATCGCCCCTAATGTAGGCGCTTTACATTCGGTACTGGGTAGATTAAGGACTGCAGGGAAATACAATTGGGCAAAAGATGAATTGGAAATGTTCCTGAAGAAAATCCCTGCCGTTGGTGGAAAGCTTGCAGCAACAGCCGAACGCTTGAAAGACAGTATGAAATATTTGTTGGTCTCTGGCATGTTTTTCGAGGAATTAGGTTTTACTTATCTTGGACCAGTAGATGGCCATAATTATGAAGAATTGCTAGAAAACTTGAGATTTGCCAAGAAAACAAAAGGTCCGGTCCTTTTGCATGTTATAACCAAAAAAGGAAAAGGGTACTCGCCTGCCGAGTTGGATACGACCGGCAATTGGCATGGGACAGGTCCTTACCAAGTCGAAACGGGTGACTTTGTTAAATCACCTAGTAAAGGTCCGGCTTGGAGTTCGTTAGTAAGTGAAACCGTGCGTAAGCTTGCACGGGAGGACGAACGTATAGTAGCCATAACACCTGCAATGCCTGTCGGATCGAAGTTAGTAGGTTTTGCGGAGGAATTCCCGGAGCGTTTCTATGATGTCGGAATTGCAGAGCAGCATGCGGCTACTTTTGCAGCCGGATTGGCAACACAGAAAATGAAACCATTTTTGGCTATCTATTCGACTTTCCTACAAAGAGCATATGACCAAGTGGTACATGATATCTGCCGTCAAAACTTGAATGTCTTTATTGGAATTGACAGGGCAGGACTGGTCGGTTCTGATGGGGAAACACATCAAGGTGTATTCGATATCGCTTTCTTACGCCATATCCCCAATATCGTTTTGATGATGCCAAAAGATGAAAATGAAGGTCAGCATATGGTAAATACAGCCATACATTATAACGATGGTCCAATAGCTATGCGTTTTCCACGTGGAAATGGACTGGGTGTTGTCATGGACACAGAACTACAACAAATCCCCATCGGTTCTTGGGAAGTGTTGAAAGAGGGTTCGGATGCTGCCATCTTAACATTTGGGACAACCATTCCGATGGCTCTTGAAGCTGCAGCTCTACTTGAAAAAGAGGATTACTCCGTTAAAGTTATAAATGCCCGTTTCATCAAGCCTCTTGATGAAAAAATGCTTAGCAGTTTACTTGGAGAGAAGATGCCACTGCTTACAATTGAAGAAGCAATCCTTCAAGGGGGATTTGGTAGTTCGGTGCTCGAGTATGCACATGATCAAGGATTCTATGGGGCAATCATAGACCGAATGGGTATACCAGACTATTTCATTGAACATGGCAGTGTCAACGAGTTATTGGATGAAATCGGATTGACAACTGATACCGTTATGAAAAAGATAAAAATGATAACGCCAAAAAAAGAAAAAAGGGCCTGACAATATGAAAGTAGCGAAAGAAAGATTAGATATTTTATTGGTAGAACAAGGACTGGCCGATACACGTGAAAAAGCAAAACGTATGGTCATGGCAGGACTTGTCTATGCAAATGAAGAAAGATATGAAAAACCGGGGGAAAAAGTGCCGGTAGATCTTGAATTGACGATTAAAGGGAAAGTGATGCCTTATGTATCGAGAGGCGGACTTAAACTTGAAAAGGCGTTAAATGAATTTGATTTACACGTGGATGGAAAAATCCTTCTGGATATCGGTTCATCCACTGGGGGCTTTACCGACTGTGCTTTACAGAATGGCGCCATAATGTCATACGCTCTAGATGTCGGCTATAATCAACTTGCTTGGAAGCTAAGGCAAGATGAGCGTGTTAAGGTGATGGAACGGACTAATTTCCGCTATGTCACACCTGCTGATCTTGATGGGCAGATGCCCAATTTTGCAAGCATTGATGTGTCTTTCATCTCGCTCACTTTGATTTTACCTGTCTTAAAAACCTTGCTTGTCCCCAAAAGCGACGTCGTGGCACTTGTAAAACCTCAATTCGAGGCTGGTAAGGGCCAAGTCGGCAAAAAAGGGATTGTCCGGGAACCTAAAATTCATAAAGAAGTGTTGAATAAGATTATTTCCTTTGCAAAAACGGAAGGATACGATATTAAAGATGCATCGTTCTCCCCTATTACTGGTGGGGATGGAAACATTGAATTTCTGCTTCATTTATTTTGGGAAGGCCCTAAGGACGTGGGGGACATATTGCTATCCAAAACGGTGGATGACATCGTTGGAGATGCACATTCTCAGTTCAAAAAAGAATAGAAGAATCTTTGCATGGCTCCTTGGCTGAATGGTTAGCTAAAGGAGCTTTTTTTCACTTGGCAACATTGGCAAAGCGAAGCGTCAAGGAAATGTACAAAAGTATGCTAAGAAAATTTTAGAATAAAATAATCGTGAAGAACGGTACAGTAAATAAAAAGTTGTACAATTGTATAAAAATCCGCTAACATTAATATAGCCTCTTTCTTCAACGGTCATTTCTGTAGGAAGAACGTATATGAAGATTAGGAAAAAGACGAGCGATTACATACAAAAAAAGCTTGCTAGAACCAAGACAACGTAGATATTTAAAATGAGCAACAGTTGAGAGGTGCTTCTACTTATGAATAAAGGACAGCGTCATATAAAAATCAGGGAAATAATTACGAATAATGATATTGAGACACAAGATGACTTAGTGGAAGAACTTAAAAATGCCGGTTACAATGTTACACAAGCCACCGTTTCAAGAGATATTAAAGAACTCCACCTTGTAAAGATACCGTTATCGGATGGCAGATATAAATATAGCTTACCAGCCGATCAACGCTTTAATCCACTACAGAAATTAAAAAGAATGCTGGTAGATGCTTTTGTTCGCATTGATGCTGCAAATAATTTACTTGTCATGAAAATGATGCCAGGTAATGCCCAAGCAATTTGTGCCTTGATTGATAATTTAAATTGGCCAGAAATACTCGGAACCATCGGCGGTGATGATACATGTTTAATAATTTGTCGTTCCGATGAAGAAGCAAAGATCATTTCCAGCAAATTCTTGGACATGCTCTAATATTTTGGTGAGGTGATTCTGATTGTTAACAGAACTTTCGATAAGAAACTTTGCGATCATTGATAGCCTGTCCGTTTCGTTCGAAACAGGGTTGACAGTTTTAACTGGGGAAACCGGGGCAGGGAAATCAATTATCATAGATGCGGTTCATTTATTGGTTGGAGGGCGTGGCTCGGCAGAATTTATACGCCACGGTGAATCGAAGGCAGAGATAGAGGGCTTATTTCAAATAGAAGATGATAAACATCCGGTTTTTGAAAAAGCCAAAGAATTTGGAATAGATATGAACGATGGAATGGCTATCCTGAGAAGGGACATTTCGCTTAGCGGAAAAAGTGTTTGCAGGGTAAATGGGAAGTTGGTTACAATAGCCATATTGCGTGAAATAGGGCGAACACTAATTGATATTCATGGACAGCATGAACATCAGGAGTTAATGGATGAGCGACTTCATCTTCCTTTGCTGGACCAATTTGGCGGAGAAAAAATTGCGGCCGCCCTTACGGAATATCAAAAGCTATATAAGAATTACGAAGTCACATCCAAACAGTTAAATAACCTAAGCCAAAATGAGCAGCAAATGGTCCATCGATTGGATTTAATCCAGTTTCAATCCGACGAAATCCAAAAAGCTAATTTAAAGCTTCATGAAGATGAAGAATTGATGGAAGAACGTAAGAAGATTAACAATTTCGAAAAGATTCATGAAGCGCTGCAAACCAGTTATAATGCCTTAAATGGAGAGCAACATGCATTTGATTGGTTGTCGGTTGCCATGAGTAATATGGAAGAAGCAGCAAGCCTTGACGAATCGTTAAAAAAGAGCTCGGAAACCGTTTCAAATAGTTATTTCCTTCTGGAAGAAGCGGTCTCTACTATTAGAGATCAGTTAGATTCCCTGGATTATGATACGGAACGGGTGGAGTTCATTGAAAGCCGTCTAAATGAAATCAATCAATTAAAGCGAAAATATGGACGAAGCATCGAAGAAATATTGGAGTATGGTGCAGGCATCGAAGAAGAGATTGAAAAGCTCCAAAATCGTGAAAGTCATATCTTGAAGCTTGAAAAAGAACTTAAATCGATTAAAGCCGATTTAATCATCGAAGCGAAAAATTTGTCTGAGCTCCGTCAAAAATATGCCCAGCAGCTAACAAAGAACATTCACCAGGAATTAAAAGATCTATATATGGAAAAAACGATATTCGAACCACATTTTCTTCAAACTGCCTATACATTTGATGAGTTATCAGAACGTGGGATAAATCATTCTGGTCTGGATGTCATGGAGTTTTACATATCCACCAATCCCGGCGAACCATTAAAACCGTTGTCAAAGATCGCTTCGGGCGGAGAGTTATCACGGATTATGTTGGCATTGAAAAGCATTTTTTCCAAACATCAAGGGATTACTTCCATCATATTTGATGAGGTTGATACAGGTGTCAGCGGGCGGGTAGCCCAATCCATTGCCGAAAAAATTTATAAAGTGGCTACGGGTTCCCAAGTACTTTGCATTTCGCATTTGCCGCAGGTTGCGGCCATGGCGGACACCCATTTATTCATTGCGAAAAATGTGAAGGCTGGTCGAACCAATACGTCAGTCAAACCCCTGGTAGAAACAGAAAAGATTCGGGAAATTGGCAGGATGATATCTGGTGTGGAAATAACGGATTTAACAAGGCAACATGCCAATGAATTGATTCAACTTGCTAAAAAGCTGAAAATTACTTCCTGATGTTTCTTGTATGAAGATATCTACAACTTATCATAAGCATCCATTGTAAAGCTATCCAAAAACGGATAGCTTTTATTTTGCTCTGCTGTTATAAATGATTGTCATGAAGGCTAAATTAAAGGGGTAGCCATAAAGTTTTAGAGAGCGAGGAGAGTGAATGGATTGAAAGTATGGATTAACAGGATCATCGGTGGGATTCTCCTTGTTTCGCTATTAACATTAGGGTTATACCAGCCATTTCGTGAATATTTTTTAATTCCAAATCAGCTTGTGCTTTTTGAAGGTAGTCACTATAGTATTTCCAAGTCATTACCCGTTTCTGCAAAAGTTTTGGAGTCAAGCCAAGGAATTTCGATCCATGATGAGAGAGCTTCCATTACACTGGATGCCGAAAAGCCGGGAACGAATGAGGTGTTGCTTGATGTTGCAGGCTTGCCTGCCAAAAAAGTTGATATCAAGGTGCTAAAGGATTTTAAAGTGCTCCCTGGTGGACAATCAATTGGGGTAAAGCTTAATACTTTGGGTGTCCTTGTAGTCGGTCATCATCTTGTTGATACACCTCAAGGAAAGAAATCACCAGGTGAAAAAGCAAAAGTTGAAATCGGTGATATCATTACTGAAATCAATGGTCAAACGATTAAAAAGATGGGTGACGTGACTCCTTTTGTTCAGCAAGCAGGTGAAAAGGGAGAACCATTGAAAATGGTGATCAATCGTGATAATGAAGTGCTTCACAGTACGCTTATGCCTTTAAAGGATAAAAATGAAGGCATTTTCAAATTAGGTTTGTATATCCGTGATTCAGCAGCGGGTATCGGAACGATGACATTTTATCACCCGGAAACAAAGAAGTATGGTGCATTGGGACATGTCATATCAGATATGGACACTAAAAAACCTATCGTTGTAAGAGATGGGCAGATTGTTCAATCGATGGTGACATCCATTGAAAAGGGAAGTAATGGGGACCCAGGGGAAAAATTAGCGCGCTTTTCAGCCAACAAAGAAAAAATCGGTAATATTAACCGCAATAGTCCATTTGGGATTTTCGGGAAACTAAATCAAGATTTTAAAAATGGAGTTATGGATAAAGCCTTACCAATAACTCTTTCTCATGAAGTGAAAGAGGGTCCTGCAAAAATTCTTACTGTGGTGGACGGTTCCGAAGTGGAAGCCTTTGATGTAGAAATAGTCAGCTCCATTCCACAGAAGTTCCCTGCCATCAAAGGAATGGTTCTAAAAGTGACAGATAAAGAATTACTCCAAAAAACGGGTGGGATCGTTCAAGGGATGAGCGGAAGCCCCATCATTCAAAATGGCAAATTAATCGGTGCCGTTACCCATGTATTTGTCAATGACCCTACAAGTGGGTACGGAGTCCATATCGAGTGGATGTTAAACGAGGCCGGTATCAATATATATGACAAAGACGATTATGAGAAAGCAAGCTGAAAATACGGGGTATCCATTTGGATACCTTTTTTTGAAATATAGGTTATCTTCCCCCTTAATACCCATGACAACTAAAATGAATTAACAAGAATAAAGGTTTTTTGGGAAAAATGTGATAAAATGATGATAAAATGATGATTTTTCGACAAAGCGCTTCGTGTGATAGCAAACGAAGTCGAAAACAAGAGATATCGGGAGAATAATATTGAATTCCTTTTATTTTTTCGAAAATAAAAGGAATTTAGTTTCCATTGTCGAAAAGTTCAATTACAATAGAATTTAGTCATATAGAAAAAAAGACCATTGTAGTTGAGGAGGAAATCAAGAGTGAAAAAAATCAAGGTTTGCGTGGTAGATGATAATAGAGAACTGGTTGGTCTTTTGGAAGAATACATTTCATCCCAAGATGACATGGAAGTAATCGGTATTGCACATAACGGTCAGGATTGCCTGGGGATGTTAGAAAGCGTTGATCCGGATATTTTGATTCTTGACATTATTATGCCTCATTTAGATGGCTTGGGGGTACTGGAAAAACTTCGTGAAGTTAAACGGGGAAATATGCCTAATGTGATTATGCTTACTGCATTCGGTCAAGAAGATGTAACGAAGAAGGCTGTAGATTTGGGGGCTTCCTATTTTATTCTAAAACCTTTCGATATGGAAAACTTGTCTAATCACATCCGTCAAGTGAGCAATAAAGGGCAGTCTGTCCTCAAGAACCATAGTCAGTTTAGTTACCGTCCTCAAACTGAATCAAAACCGAAAAATCTGGATGCCAGTATTACAAGCATCATTCATGAAATTGGAGTGCCAGCCCACATTAAAGGATATCTATACTTAAGGGAAGCCATATCAATGGTGTATAATGATATTGAATTGCTGGGATCAATAACAAAAGTCCTATATCCTGACATCGCCAAAAAATATAATACAACGGCTAGCCGGGTTGAACGTGCCATCCGCCATGCGATAGAAGTGGCCTGGAGTCGCGGTAATATCGAATCGATTTCTTCATTATTCGGTTATACGGTAAGCATGACCAAGGCGAAGCCAACGAATTCGGAGTTCATTGCCATGGTCGCTGATAAGCTACGTCTTGAACACAAAGCTTCTTGACAGGGTTAGGGGATACCATTGTTTTTATGTGAATATTAACAATTGACCATAAAAAGGCTAGAGCCGATAAAATTGAATAATTCGAGGCCTCCTTTTAAGACGACAAGGAGGATATGCTTTTTTTATTAAGTTAAACGCCTTTTATTTATTGGATTTTTCCTAAAGAATCCAATAAATAAAAGGCGTTTTTGTTTATTTATATAACTTTGAATCAATATATTATGGAAATAAATATAATTTTAGTAAAATATGTATATTTTATGATATTTTTCCGAGTTTATAGATTATAATTATAGGTATATATACATAGGTGCTAGGGGGAAAGCATGTGATTTACGAAGAAAATGATTACTTTATCTTGGAGATGGAAGAAGAAATTATATATATGACCGTTTTTCAAAAGGGTTTTTCCATTCTGAAATTGAACCCGATCCTGAATGAATTCCCACAAATTTCACTCGATAACTTTAAAGACTTAAAGGAGGCGCTAATACAAGCTAGCGGAGAAAAAATTAAAGTGGGAAAACAAAAGCCACTTTTAGAATGGAATATAGCGGAAGATAAGATGACAGCTAGTGTAAAAATTAACTGTTCCGAGCGTCATTTGAGAAGCCATCATTCGGAAATAGTAGGGTATATTTTACAAGATCTTCAACGGCAGGATATTTTTGAAGGAATCTTGATGCATGTTTTGCAAAATCAGTTAGAAGTGAAGAGTTCAATTGTGGTGGCAAAGGGAACCGAGCCAGTTCATGGAATCGATGCAGTGATTACCTATTACAAACGATCAGATAGAAAGCCAGCGATTCGGGAAGACGGCAAGGCTGATTATTACGACATGAATTTTCTGGATGAAGTGAAAAAGGGGGATTGGCTTGGGGAAAAGATTCCTCCAACAGATGGAACGATGGGTAAGACCATCACAGGGGACTTTGTCCTTGCTCAAAAGGGAAAAAATAAAAAAATCCAATATGATCAAAAAAGTGTGGAGGCTATTGAAAGTAACGGTAAACTCGTTCTTCAGGCCATGATAGATGGGGTAGTCGAATTCAAGGGCGGAAGGATTTCTGTTGGGAATCACCTTGTCATTGAGGGAGATGTCGGAAATGAAACAGGCAATATCGAATTTGAAGGAAGTGTCACCATAAAAGGGACGGTGCAGGATAATTATTCGGTACTGGCAACCAAGGATATTTCCATTCTAAGTGAATTGGGAATAAGCAATGTAAAAGAAATTCATTCAAAAACAGGTGATGTATTTATTAAAGGTGGGATTTTTGGTAAAGGGATATCACAGATTACCGCAGGGAGAAATATTTTCGTTAAACATGCCAATGAAAGCCACTTGAAAGCTGGAGAAAGCATACATATTGGATACTATTCGCTCGGAAGTTTTCTGAAAGCGAAAAATATCTACACCGATGAAAAGAAAGGGAAATTGATTGGAGGCGTAATTGAAGCGCACGGTAAAGTAAGAGCAGCTGTCATTGGGAATAGGATGGAACGGAAGACCATCGTAAATGTACAAGGATTTAACCGTATGAATCTTAAAGAGGAATTGAATGAAACGTTACTCCGGTATAAGTCGAAAGTTCAAGAGCTGGAACTTATGAAAGAGAAGCTGGAGGTCTATGAAAAGTTTGTCGGGCAATTGAACGTATCGCAAAATTATCAATATGAACATGCAAGAAATCAGCTAGAACGCCTGAATGGTGAGATTTTCCAAATTGATGAAAAGCGTAAATCATTGATGGATACACTTGAATCAAAAGGTGATGGGGAAATTACAATCGGTCAAATGGCGTTTCCCGATACACGGCTGCAAATTAAAAGTATGGAGAAGAAATTGAACGATTTAACAAAAGGAACATTCTATGCAGAAAACAATAATCTCCATTTTGATTAATTCAAATTACGTTAATGAATCAAAATAAATCGCTGCTTCTTTTCATAAAATTGAAGATCTACTGAAATTTCATGGGGGGCAGCTTTTCTATGACGTTAATCTTCGCACACCGAGGATCATCAGGAACCCATCCTGAAAATACGATGTTGGCCTTTAAAGAGGCAGCCCGTGTCGGAGCGGATGGAATCGAAATGGATGTACAACTTTCAAAAGATGGTGAAGTGGTCATCATTCATGACGAAAAGCTGGACCGTATAACGGGGACACCTGGTTTTGTTAGTGACAGAACTTTAAAGGAGTTACAAACCTTGAATGCAGCTCAATCCTTCAAAGGGAAAGTAGCTAAAGAAAGAATTCCTACACTTGAAGAACTATTGATATGGCTGTGCAACAATCATCTTTTTTGCAATATTGAACTTAAAAACACATTTTTTATGTATCCAGGTTTAGAAGAAAAAGTTATTCAGCTCATTCGAGCATATGGAATGGAGGAACGGATCGTTATTTCTTCCTTCAATCATTATAGTCTAGTGTACTGTCACCAGTTGGCACCAGAAATAGAAACGGCGCCTTTATATAGGGACGGTCTATTCATGCCATGGGTGTATGCACGGGCGATTGGAGGAAGTGCAATCCATCCTAGTATTCATTCAGCTCCTGACCGGATCATTCAATCGTCGATGAAGGCTGGCATCTTGGTTAGACCCTATACTATCAATAAAAAACCGGATATGGAGCGGTTATATGGCTTGGGCTGCAGTGCCATCATCACCGATTTTCCGGAAAAAGCAAAAAAGGTCAGAATAAACTTTGAAAATTGAAAAACAGTGAACGAGGGGCCATGTGTTTCATGGCCCCTCGTTCACTGTTTTTAGAATTTGTTAAATCTACTTTGTACCTTGTCTTTTTTACGATCGCGATGAAGGATAAAGCCAGCGATAAACGCTATTCCACCAATGGTAATCAGAAGTCCAATCAAAAATTGTAGCCACAGTACCGGATAAGGGGGCTGAAGAATGCCAAATACCATATCCCGCATTATTTTAATCCCATAGGCAGCAAAGGCACCAGGGATAAAAAGGATGAGAAAAGCGATTAATCGATTCATGTAGACAAGTCCCTTCCAAAAATTCCTTATAAAAAATGATAAAGGATAATATATTTTTGTCAAGTTTATGTAATTAAGAAAATGATTGGAATGTATGAACGGTGACTTTGAATGTGATATGGTACTATGAAAATATAGTATAACATCGCAGGGGGGAAAGTTCATGCAGAAGGTAATGATTGTAGGAGGAGGAAAAGGGGGAAGGGCAGTATTAGAGCTCATGTCTGAAATTGATGCTTTTTTTATCGTTTGTATGGCTGATACCAACGAGGCAGCCGAAGGAATCTTAGCTGCAAAAGCACTAAAGGTTAGAACAGTGACAAATTGGAACAGTGTAATGGCTAGGGAATTGGATATCATTATTGATACGACAGGGGACCCTACCGTTTTTGAGGAGATTAAGATGAAAATGGGGAAGCAAACCATTTTGATTCCTGGTAGTGTTGCCCATATCCTTGCTAACCTCTTTGAAGAGAAAAATAAACTCATTAACACGTTGGAGAATGTATCGGCCAACAGGAACTTGATACTTAATGCAACCAATGAAGGAATGCTTGTAATTGATCGGGAGGGTTATGTCACCATATTCAATAATAGTGCGGAACGAATAACGAATACAAAAAGGGAAGCGGTGATTGGGAAACATATTCTGGAGATTATCCCTTCAAGTGGATTATTGAGGGTGATGGAAACTGGAGAGCGGGAAGAAAACCAACACATTTCAATCAAAGGGGCAGGAATGGATGTCATTACATCCAGAATTCCTTTAGTAAGTTCAGAAAATGAGATTATTGGCGCGTTCTCGTTGTTTAAGGAAAGAACAGAAGCGGTGAAATTAGCTGAACAGATAACGGACTTAAAAGAGGTCCAGACCATGCTCGAAGCGATTATTCAATCTAGTGACGAGGCGATATCCGTGGTGGATGATCAGGGATGCGGCTTATTGATCAATCCAGCTTACTCTAGAATAACAGGCTTGACCAAAAATCAAGTAATTGGTAAACCCGCGGCCATTGATATTTATGAAGGGGAAAGCATGCATATGAAAGTACTCAAGACTAAAACGCCGGTTCGCGGAGTCAACATGCGTGTTGGACCAAAACATAAAGAAGTGATTGTCAATGTTGCCCCCATCATTGTCGAGGGAGTATTGAAAGGGAGCGTCGGAGTCATTCATGACGTTTCTGAAATTCAATCATTAACTCATGAATTGAAACGAGCACGGCAAATTATCCGGACACTTCAGGCTAAATATACTTTTGTTGATATCATTGGAGCTTCTGAAGAAATGACGCTTCCTATTGAGCAGGCTAAATTGTCTGCCAGAACGCCAGCTACTGTCCTTTTGAGAGGGGAATCAGGGACAGGCAAGGAGCTGTTTGCCCATGCCATCCACAATGAAAGTGACAGGAAGTTCGATAAATTCGTGCGCGTCAATTGTGCAGCAATATCGGAATCATTGCTAGAAAGTGAATTATTCGGTTATGAAGAAGGAGCCTTTACAGGGGCAAGAAGAGGAGGGAAGACCGGACTTTTTGAGGAAGCCAATCATGGAAGTATATTCTTGGATGAAATTGGTGAGTTACCGGCGAGTATCCAGGCTAAATTACTTCGGGTACTACAGGAACAAGAACTCATTAGAGTGGGCGGGACCAATCCAATCCCAATCGATGTCAGAGTCATCGCTGCAACCAATATCAACCTAGAACAAGCGATTGGAAAGGGAACTTTCCGAGAGGATCTGTATTTCCGTTTAAATCGTATGCCCATTTTCATTGCTCCATTGCGGAAGAGAAAAGGAGACATAAAAGAACTGGCAGAACATTTAATTCATAAAATTAACCAGGAATATGGGCGAAGCATTGAAGGTATTACAGAAGAAGCAATTAAAAAATTGCAGGGTTACGATTGGCCCGGTAATGTTAGAGAACTTGAAAATATTTTAGGGAGAACGATCATTTTCATGAAGCTAACCGAGACAATGATTGATATTCAGCACATTCCGGATTTCATTGAAGATAATGTTCCTTTAAAACAGGAGAAAGCAGCAAGACCTGAGGCTTACGTATCGGGTCAAACGCTCGTGGAAATAATAGATAGGCATGAAGCGAAGGTTATCAAGGAAGCGATACATATGTATAAAGGGAATAAGACCCTTACAGCGAAGGCGCTTGGTATATCTGTCAGAAATTTATATTACAAGATGGAGAAACTGGAACTGTGAAATAAGTTGCGTGCAATTAATTGCAAAACATGAAAAAAAATGCATGGTTATTGTTGGTGATGGATGACAGGAAAATGAAATTATTGGATTCATTTAAAAATTTCAAACGAGGGAGTCCTTGCCTGATACCCGTTTAGTTCCTGGAATCAATCCCACTTTGCTAATTTTCCATTAGTCTTTGTTTTTTTGGCATGAATTTTGCATGTTAGTAATTGGAAAAATATTTTTTCTAGGTAACCATTTTTGAAACTGAAAACTAACATGGTGGCAATAGAACATCATTCAAAAAGACGGCTTAACAGAAAAGAATGGGGATTCATAGTTCAGCCTCTCTTTATCTGTCTAGCATGAAAACATCTAAGGGGGATTCCTTTATGGAAATTTTTAATTATTTAGAACGATATGACTATGAGCAATTATTATTTTGCCAAGATAAACAATCAGGTCTAAAAGCAATCATCGCGATACATGATACGACTCTGGGCCCAGCCCTTGGAGGCACGCGAATGTGGACGTATGCTTCAGAAGAAGAAGCTATCGAAGATGCTCTTAGGCTGTCAAAGGGTATGACCTATAAAAATGCGGCTGCCGGCTTGAATCTAGGGGGAGGAAAAACCGTCATTATCGGGGATCCCCGTAAAGATAAAAACGAAGAAATGTTCAGGGCGTTCGGAAGGTACATCCAAGGTTTGAATGGTCGGTATATCACAGCTGAGGATGTAGGAACAACAGTAGAGGATATGGATCTCATTCATGAAGAGACGGATTATGTCACAGGAATTTCTCCTGAATTTGGTTCATCGGGTAATCCATCTCCTGTTACCGCTTATGGCGTATACCGTGGTATGAAAGCTGCGGCAAAAGAAGCTTTCGGGAACGATTCCTTGGAAGGGAAAGTAATTGCAGTCCAGGGGGTTGGTAATGTCGCGTATAACCTATGCCGCCATCTGCATGAAGAAGGGGCTAAGCTCATCGTCACTGATATTAATAAAGAGAGTGTAAATCGGGCTGTTGAGACATTCGGTGCTAAAGCGGTGAATCCAGATGAAATATATGGGGTGGACTGTGACATTTATGCACCGTGTGCATTAGGTGCCGTCATAAATGATGTAACGATAAGCAAAATCAAGGCAAAGGTGATTGCTGGTGCAGCCAATAACCAGTTGAAGGAGCCCATTCATGGTGATCAAATACATGAAAGAGGCATAATTTATGCTCCGGATTATGTTATAAACGCGGGCGGGGTCATTAATGTTGCAGATGAACTTAAAGGGTATAATCGGGAAAGAGCGATGAAAAAAGTAGAAGGTGTTTATGATAACATTGAAAGGGTCATTGACATTGCGAAACGCGATAAAATCCCGACATATAAAGCAGCAGATCGAATGGCAGAGGAACGGATTGAAAGAATGCGCAACTCAAGAAGTCAATTTTTACGTGATGAGAAACATATCTTGAATCGACGAAAATGATACAATATATAAAACAACATGAAATTCCTGTGATTCAAGATGAACACAGGAATTTCCAACTGGAGGAATGGGCATGGCTGAAGAATACGATCTTGTCATTCTTGGCGGAGGAACCGGTGGATATGTTGCCGCAATCCGGGCAGCACAACTCGGTTTGAAAACCGCTATTGTGGAAAAAGGAAAATTAGGCGGGACATGTTTACATAAAGGATGCATTCCCTCTAAAGCGCTTTTAAGAAGCGCAGAGGTTTATCAAACCGCATTAAAAAGTGAAGAATTCGGTGTCTTCACGTCAAATGTGAATGTTGATTTCAAAAAGGTGCAGGAGCGGAAAAATAAAGTTGTCGATCAGTTGTATAGAGGGGTTCAGCACTTAATGAAGCAAGGGAAAATCGCAGTGTATGAAGGGATAGGCCGTATACTTGGACCCTCTATATTTTCACCGATACCTGGAACAATTTCTGTGGAAATGAATGATGGCAGTGAAAATGAAATGCTGATTCCACAGAATATCATCATCGCTACGGGCTCCCGTCCAAAGTCATTACCAGGTTTAGCGGTAGATGGCGAATTCGTCCTAACTTCCGATGAAGCGCTTCAGTTGGATAGTTTGCCAAAATCGATGATCATAGTCGGAGGCGGCGTTATAGGTGTGGAATGGGCCTCGATGTTAAATGATTTTGGGGTGGAAGTAACGGTACTTGAGTACGCAGATAAAATCATTCCAACCGAAGATCATGAGGTTTCTGATGAAATGCTTCGGATATTAAAGAAAAAGGGTATTGCTTTTTATACAGGGGCTAAAGTGTTGCCAGAGACCCTGAAAAAAGATAAATCAGTGTATATTTGTGCAGAAGTAAACGGAACAGTCGAGGAATTCAAGGCGGATAAACTGTTGATATCTGTTGGGAGAACGGCAAATCTTGAATCGATTGGGCTTGATAATACTGAGATCGTCATAGAGAATGGATTCATAGTGACAAATGAGTTTTTCCAAACGAAAGAGACACACATGTACGCCATTGGTGATTGCATTGGGGGATTGCAGCTTGCCCATGTCGCTTCCCATGAAGGATTGGCAGCCGTTGAACATATTGCAGGGGAAAAGCCGAAAGAGATAGATTATTCGCTTATTTCGAAATGCATTTATTCCAGTCCCGAAGCAGCAAGTGTTGGCCTGACAGAAGAACAAGCAAAAAAGGATGGATACGAGTTGAAAATCGGAAAGTTCCCGTTCCGGGCGGTAGGTAAAGCGCTTGTTTTTGGGGAAACAGACGGCTTTGTCAAAATTATCTCAGATAAAAAAACGAATGATATTCTTGGTATCCATATGATCGGTCCACATGTAACAGACATGATTTCCGAAGCAGGCTTGGCGAAAGTGCTCGATGCCACACCTTGGGAAGTGGCAAACACGATTCACCCCCACCCAAGTCTTTCTGAAGCAATAGGGGAGGCAGCTCTCGCGGTGGATGGCCTTGCCATTCACTCATAAAAAGGAGGAGGTTTTTTGATAATGGCAGAAACACGTCATCAACAATTGGGCTTAAATGATGAAACTGTTTTAGATATGTACCGGACAATGCTGTTGTCCCGTAGGATGGATGAACGGATGTGGCTCTTGAACCGTTCCGGGAAAATTCCCTTTGTGATTTCTTGTCAGGGGCAGGAAGCTGCACAAGTCGGGGCTTCTTTTGCCTTGGATCGGGAAAAGGATTACGCATTACCCTATTATAGGGATGTTGGTGTGGTGTTGTCTTTTGGAATGACTGCAAAAGAATTAATGCTTTCCGGATTTGCTAAAGCGGAAGATCCCAATTCAGGAGGAAGACAAATGCCAGGTCATTTCGGACAAAAGAAAAACCGAATCGTTACTGGTTCTTCACCTGTCACTACACAGGTACCGCACGCAGTAGGCATCGCCCTTGCAGGCAAAATGGAGGGGAAGGACTTGGTTACATTCGTCACGTTCGGAGAAGGATCCTCGAATCAAGGTGATTTTCATGAAGGTGCCAATTTTGCAGGTGTTCACAAGCTTCCTGTCATCTTTATGTGTGAAAATAACCAATATGCAATTTCTGTACCTATATCGAAACAGCTTTCCTGTGAAAAAGTCTCCGATCGGGCTATTGGTTATGGGATGCCTGGTATTACGGTGGATGGCAATGACCCGTTGGAGGTTTATAAAGCTGTGAAAGAAGCAGCTGATCGTGCCCGTAGAGGAGAAGGTCCTACTTTAATTGAAACCGTTTCATATAGGCTCACTCCCCATTCAAGTGATGATGACGACCGTAGTTATCGTGAAGCGGAAGAAGTGGCAGAAGCGAAAACAAAAGATTCCATCAGAACTTTTGGTGCGTACTTAAAGGAAACGGGTATCATGGATGAAAACCTGGAAAAACAACTTAATGATGATGTGATGAAAATAGTGAACGAAGCAACAGATTATGCAGAGCTTGCACCATATCCTAAAGCGGAGAGCGCTATGGATCATGTTTATGAACAAAAGTAAGGGGGGAAAAAGATGGCAGTGATTTCTTATATAGATGCGGTAACGATGGCAATGAGAGAAGAGATGGAGAGAGATTCGCGTGTATTCATTTTGGGGGAGGACGTTGGGAAAAAAGGCGGAGTCTTTAAAGCGACAAATGGATTATATGAACAATTTGGAGAAGCAAGGGTCCTAGACACGCCACTTGCAGAGTCGGCGATAGCTGGTGTGGGCATTGGAGCTGCCATGTATGGACTCCGTCCGATTGCTGAAATCCAATTTGCTGATTTTATCATGCCAGCGGTTAACCAAATCGTATCCGAAGCGGCAAAAATCCGCTATCGTTCCAATAATGATTGGAACTGTCCAATGGTCATACGCGCTCCTTATGGTGGCGGGGTCCATGGTGCCCTATATCATTCCCAATCTGTCGAGGCAATGTTCGCGAATCAACCAGGCCTGAAAATCGTGATGCCTTCCACTCCATATGATGTAAAGGGTTTGCTTAAGGCGGCCATTCGCGATGAAGATCCTGTGCTTTTCTTCGAGCATAAGCGTGCATACCGTTTGATTAAAGGCGAAGTGCCGGCGGATGATTATGTGCTTCCAATCGGCAAAGCGGATGTGAAAAGAGAGGGAGAGGACATTACGGTCATAACCTATGGTCTTTGTGTGCATTTTGCACTCCAGGCAGCGGAAAAATTAGCAATGGATGGTATCTCGGCGCATATTTTAGATTTGCGCACCGTATATCCGTTAGATAAGGAAGCGATCATGGAAGCGGCCTCCAAAACAGGCAAGGTCCTGCTTGTTACGGAAGATAATAAAGAAGGTAGCATAATGAGTGAGGTTGCAGCCATCATTGCCGAGCACTGCTTATTTGATTTGGATGCCCCCATCAAGAGGTTGGCTGGTCCTGATATCCCTGCCATGCCTTATGCTCCTACAATGGAAAAGCATTTTATGGTCACACCCGATAAGGTGGAGAAGGCGATGAGAGAACTAGCTGAATATTGATGATTGATAAGAAGGAGGTTTGAATGATGGCGATAGAACAAATGAAAATGCCCCAGCTTGGTGAAAGCGTTACGGAAGGAACAATCAGCAAATGGCTTGTTCAACCGGGTGATCACGTCACGAAGTATGATCCACTTGCTGAAGTGATGACGGATAAAGTAAACGCTGAAGTTCCTTCTTCCTTCACAGGGGTCGTTAAAGAATTAAAGGCAGATGAGAATCAAACGCTAGCTGTAGGGGAAGTCATATGCTCCATTGAGGTGGAGTCGACTATGCCCAAGGAAGTGGAAGAAGATATCGACCAAGAGAGAAATGATAACATAGAAACTACTAAGGTTAAACCAGCGGCCGAATTATCGAGTAAGGCTCGGTTTTCACCCGCTGTCTTGAAGCTCTCCCAGGAGCATGATATTGACCTATCTCAAGTGAAGGGAATGGGGAACGAAGGCAGAATTACACGTAAAGACTTGCTGAAACTCATTGATTCAGGTAATCTCCCTAAACCGGTAATTGCTCAGGAGCGAACCGAGAACAAGGGAAAAGAGCCTATTCCTGTTCCTCCATTGCCTATAAAAGAAAATAAAGAATCCATGATTCCTACCATGGTTGGGGATAGAGAAATACCTGTCACAGGGGTACGGAAAGCAATTGCATCGAATATGTTGAAAAGTAAGCATGAGATTCCACATGCCTGGACGATGGTCGAAGTCGATGCAACGAATATGGTTAAACTCCGGGATACACTTAAATCTGAATTTAAACAAAAAGAAGGATATAATTTAACTTATTTTGCCTTCTTTGTTAAAGCGATTGCTCAGGCACTTACTGAGTTCCCTCAAATCAACTCCATGTGGGCAGGCGATAAAATTATCCAAAAGAAAGAAATCAATATTTCAATCGCCGTTGCAACGGAAGATGCCCTATTTGTTCCTGTCATAAAAAATGCCGATGAGAAATCGATTAAAGGAATCGCAAGGGAAATAAACGAATTGGCCTTAAAGGTGAAAAAAGGGAAATTAAAGTCTGAGGATATGCAGGGTGGTACGTTCACTGTCAATAACACAGGTTCATTTGGTTCCGTTCAGTCCATGGGAATTATCAATTATCCCCAGGCAGCCATCATCCAAGTGGAGACCATTGTAAAAAGGCCAGTGGTTATCAATGACATGATTGCTGTTCGGGATATGGTCAACCTTTGTTTATCACTCGATCACCGCGTATTGGATGGTCTAGTATGCGGCCGATTCTTAGCAAGGGTAAAAGAAATCATTGAAAAGATATCAGCGGACAATACATCGGTTTATTAATGGGGAAAAAGAAGGAGGTATCCGCAAAGGTACTTCCTTTTTTTCTGTGCCTCTATAACTGATTATGGGCAAAGATATAAGCGTATTTAGAAAATAGTCACGATATCCATATTTTTGTTATTATTTTATAGAGGCAAGCACTACTCGTAAAAAGAAAAGCTGATTTTCTATCAATTATATGGATTTTTTAAGAGGGCTCCGTTATTTTCTTAAATTATAAGAATATTATGATAGAATGATAGTAATAGATCGGAGAGTGTTTTTCTTATGTGATGGTCTGAGCGTTCGGTCTCCGTATAATTGAACCATTAGGTAGCAAAATATAAGGGAGCGATACAAATGGATTTGAAAGATGTAAAGAACATATCCTTTCCAAAACCATCATTAGATGAGTGGAAGGAAGCGGCAGAAACTAGTTTAAAAGGCAAAAGTGTAGAAACATTAAAAACGAATACATATGAAGGCATTACCCTACATCCCCTCTATACCGAAGTAGCTAGTTCAGCAAATACAAAAGCTGAGCTTCCCGGATTTGCACCCTTCACCCGTGGAATTACTCCAACGGGTTATTACGAGAAACCTTGGCTTGTCGTTCAACCTGTAAGCGGTGTCACGGCCGAAGAGGCAAATGAAAAGATGCTTGTCGCGTTGGAACGAGGCCAAAACATTGTCGTCTATCCAGTGCAGTTACTTGCTGAAGGAGCTAGGGCTGCAAACCTTTTTAATAACATACCATTAAAGGAACTTCCTGTTTTCATTGATCTAAAAGGGAAACAAAAAGAACTACTTCCTCAATTCAAAGCTGTTGCAAATCAACAAGATGCACAGATGACAGGTGTTCTTGCAGAAGATCCGATTGCAGAATGGTTGGTCCGTGGTCAACTTCCCGAAGATATAGAAAAGTATTTTGCAGAATGGGCCCAAACGATTCAAGATTATCAACAAGTTGGTCCAGATTTAAAGTCGGTTCTTGTCAACACAGCTATTTTTCATAATGGAGGAGCCAATGCGGTACAAGAGCTTGCCTATGGATTGGCTGTAGCTGTCCAATATGTATTGGAAGGGCAAAAACAAGGACTTTCCATACGGGATATTGCTGAAAAAATCGTGTTTTCTTTTGCTGTGGATTCAAATTACTTTATGTCAATTGCGAAGCTACGAGCAGCTAGAAGACTTTGGGCAGGTCTAGCGGAAGCGTTTGAGGAAGATTCCGCCTATTTTAAAATGACGATACATGCCGTTACTTCTGAATTGACAGAAACGCTTTATGATCAACATGTGAATATTCTGCGTACCACAAATCAAGCATTTGCTGCGGCAATCGGAGGGATTCAATATTTGCAGATCCATCCATTTAATCACGCTTCTGGAGCGTTCAATGAATTATCGGAAAGAATTGCGCGAAATACACATTTAATTCTTAAAGAAGAAACGAATATTACAACAGTGGTTGATCCCGCTGGGGGCTCTTGGTATGTAGAGCAATTGACAGATGAGCTGGCGGAAAAAGCATGGACGAAGTTCCTTGAAATTGAGGAGGCAGGTGGCATTCTAGAGGCCATTAAGCACGGTGCTTTGCAAGCAGACCTAGCAGAAGTTTATCAAGCAAGGATCCAAAATGCAGCATTAAGGAAAGAAAGTATCATCGGCACCAATGTTTACCCGAACCCTACAGATAAAATCACCACAGGATCCACCTATGAAAAACAGGAGTCGTATATGGTTGTGGAGGAGCCATTGGCTATTACGCCAATCAAATTACAACGCATATCATCTCAATTTGAGCAGTTAAGGTTACGAAGTGAAGAGTGTAAGAAAAATGACGGGATTACCCCAAAAATCGGTCTAATTAACCTAAATGAACTTAAATCATATAAGCCTCGTGCAGATTTTGTCAAAGGTCTTGTTGCAGCCGGTGGAATTGAGACGGATGAAAGTACAGGTTGCCAAACTAGTCAGGAAGCGGTCGATTACATAGCTGATAGCCAACTATCCATTTATTGCATATGTGGAAGCGATTCGGATTATGCGGATAAGGCAGAAGCTATCGTCAAGGAAATTAAGCGGCAATCCCCCGATACCAAACTATATGTTGCAGGTAAGCAGCCAGGGGAATTAGAGAGCGTTTTGCTAAAAGCTGGAGTGGGGAACTTTATCCATGTCAAAACGAATGTTGTGGCAATCTTGACCGAACTACTACAAGAGCTAGGGGTGAACTAACAATGAAAAAACCAAATTTCTCTACCATAAATCCAGCTAAAGCTGAGTCTAAAGGAACAGTAGAAGTATGGAAAAAAGAAGCAGAAGCGGCAGTTGAACAAAATATTGATGACCTTCTATTCGACACGAATGAACAAATAAAGGTTAAGCCCCTTTATACGAAAGAAGACAATCAAAATCTGGAGCATATGGACAGTGTACCAGGGATTGCTCCATATACAAGGGGACCATATCCGTCGATGTACGTTAACCGACCGTGGACGGTTCGTCAATATGCAGGATTCTCTACTGCAGAAGAATCCAACGCGTTTTACCGCCGGAATTTAGCAATGGGTCAAAAGGGTCTCTCGGTGGCTTTCGATTTAGCCACACACCGTGGTTACGATTCAGATCACCCGCGTGTTGTAGGGGATGTTGGTAAGGCCGGGGTAGCGATAGACTCTATTCTAGATATGAAAGTCTTATTTGATGGAATCCCACTGGATCAAATGTCGGTATCGATGACAATGAATGGAGCCGTCTTACCCATTCTAGCTTTTTATATCGTTACAGCCGAAGAGCAGGGTGTCACTCAGGATAAGCTTTCTGGAACCATTCAAAATGATATTTTAAAGGAATACATGGTCCGGAATACGTATATCTATCCACCTGAGATGTCGATGAAGATCATAGCTGATATATTTGAGTATACGTCCAAGTATATGCCTAAATTCAATTCCATTTCTATATCTGGTTATCACTTACAGGAAGCGGGGGCGCCTGCGGATATCGAGCTTGCTTATACGTTGGCGGATGGCCTGGAGTATGCGAGAACAGGAATGAAAGCCAGTATCGATATTGATAAATTTGCCCCACGTTTGTCGTTCTTCTGGGCTGTTGGAATGAATTACTTTATGGAAGTGGCAAAGATGAGAGCGGGCCGGTTCATCTGGTCAAAACTCATGAAACAATTCGAACCGAAGAATAAGAAAGCGATGGCCTTGAGGACCCACTCCCAAACATCGGGATGGAGCCTTTCTGAACAAGACCCATTTAATAATGTGGCACGTACACTGATCGAGGCACATGCGGCTGCACTCGGCCATACACAATCGTTGCATACAAACGCATTGGATGAGGCGATTGCCCTTCCAACCGATTTCTCCGCACGTATTGCTCGTAATACCCAGCTATACCTTCAGGAGGAAACGGGTATTACAAAGGTCATTGATCCATGGGCAGGTTCATACTACGTCGAATCATTAACAAATGAACTGATTGCTCGGGCTTGGTCCCATATTGAGGAGATTGAAGGACTCGGGGGCATGGCGAAAGCGATTGAAACAGGTCTTCCAAAAATGAGGATTGAGGAGGCTGCGGCAAAACGTCAGGCAAAAATCGATTCTAAGGACGAAACCATCGTCGGCGTGAATAAATACCGATTGAAAAAGGAAGATGCGATCGAAATCTTGGAGATTGATAATACCGCCGTTCGTGAAAGTCAACTTAAGCGGTTGAGCATTCTTAAAGGAAAAAGAAATCAAGCGAAAGTAGATGAAGCACTCCAGGCATTGACACAAGCTGCAAGAACGGGTGACGGGAACTTGCTAGAACTGGCTGTACAAGCAGCTCGAGTCCGTGCGTCACTCGGGGAAATTTCGGATGCAATTGAAGAAGTCGCTGGACGTCATAAAGCTACAATCCGTTCTATTAGCGGTGTTTATAGCTCAGCTTATTCAAAAGAAGCGGAAATTGAGGAAGTCATCGCGATGACTGATGAATTCCTTGAAAATGAAGGCAGAAGACCTCGTTTATTGATGGCCAAGATGGGTCAGGACGGTCATGATCGCGGATCTAAAGTGGTAGGTACAGGATTTGCTGACCTGGGATACGACGTTGATATTGGACCATTATTCCAAACGCCAGAGGAAACCGCTCTTCAGGCTGTGGAGAACGATGTGCATGTTGTAGGTATGAGTTCGCTAGCTGCCGGCCACAAAACATTATTGCCACAATTGATGGCAGAATTGAAAAAGTTGGGCCGGGAAGACATTATCGTCATTGTCGGTGGGGTTATCCCGGCACAAGATTATGATTACTTAATGCAAAACGGCGCGACGGCGATTTTCGGACCTGGAACCGTCATCCCACAGGCAGCCAAAAAAGTACTTCAGGAAATATACCACCGCCTCGGTTATGAGGAAGTGGCTCAGTAATGACAGAAGATAAGAAGCCGGCATGGGTCGATCTTAATAATCAGGATGGTTTTGCTTCTTCATTGAAACCAGGTGTGGAATTGGAGTCAGGCCACAATAAAGCTTCAAAAAGTAGATTTGTCAAAAAGCAAAATACGCGTATTTCTATTCCTGACCTGAAAGATGGAATCATAACGGGAGTGAGGGCAAAGCTTGCTAAAGGTATTACATTAGTAGAAAGCAATGCCGAACATCATTTCGAAATGGCACAAGAACTTTTGCATTCCATCCTTCCTCATACCGGTTCTTCGCTTCGCATCGGCATCTCGGGTGTTCCCGGAGCTGGTAAAAGCACCTTTATCGAAACGTTTGGAACCTATTTATGTGATAAGGGATATAAGGTTGCGGTACTCGCAGTCGACCCCAGTTCCTCGGTTAATGGAGGGAGCATACTTGGGGACAAGACGAGGATGGAAGAACTGGCCCGGAATCCCCATGCTTTTATCCGTCCTTCCCCATCAGAAGGAACCTTGGGTGGAGTGCATCGAAAAACAAGGGAAACGATGTTACTATGTGAAGCGGCCGGATTTGATGTGATTTTGATTGAAACGGTAGGTGTAGGCCAGAGTGAAGCGATTGTTCGAAGTATGGTCGACTTTTTCATGTTGCTGGTGCTCACAGGAGCAGGAGATGAATTGCAGGGCATGAAAAAAGGGATCATGGAACTTGTGGATGGTATAGTAGTCAATAAAGCAGACGGTGAAAACATTCCGCTTGCGATGAGGACCAGATCGGAATACAGTCGAATTCTTCATTTCCTTCAACCTGCCACAAAGGGTTGGGCTGGAAAAGCGTATACGTGCTCTTCTGTCACAGGAAAAGGGATTCCTGAAATCTGGGATGTATTACAGGAATTTTCTTTAACAACAAAGCAATCCGGTGTCTTTCATGAACGGAGAAGGATGCAATCTAAAGAATGGCTCCATTCTTTAATAGATCATCAGCTTAAAAAGATGTTTTATAAAAATGAAACGGTCAAAGGTCTACTTCCCCAGCTTGAAAATGAAGTGATGTCCGGTAATAAGACGGTAACAAAGGCTGTCCAACAAGCATTTCAATCATTCTCGAATTCCTTAAAGCCGGATTGATGCCGGCACTGGAGATAGTGAACACGCATATAGACCTTCCCGTTTTCATCCATTGATTGGAAGTTTGGTGGTTTCTGTTCCGTTGCCAATTAAATTTATTGAATCAGGCTTCATCAATTGTTATGATAAGGGGGGAAGAGAAAAACCTGGAAGGAGCTCTATATTATGAATATGGATTTCAATTTTTTAATGAATGACGTGGTCAAACAAGCTCGCGATGAGATTAAGACTGCTGGATATACAGAACTGACGACTGCCGAGGAAGTGGAAAACGTACTGGCTCAAAAGGGTACGACACTTGTTATGGTCAATTCCGTTTGTGGATGTGCTGGAGGAATTGCAAGACCGGCTGCAGCACATGCCATTCATAATGATAAACGTCCTGATCAGCTTGTAACTGTTTTTGCAGGTCAAGATAAAGAAGCGACGGCAGCGGCCCGTGATTATTTCGAGGGGTATCCACCTTCTTCTCCATCATTTGCACTTCTTAAAGATGGAAAAATCATCACCATGATTGAGCGACATGAAATCGAAGGGCATCATCCAATGTCTGTAGTTGAAAAACTGCAAGGGTACTTCGATGAGTATTGTGAAGAAGTATAAATCCACTTCTTATACATTAAGTTATATGGAAATGCAAAAAAACCCGCCATTAGGCGGGTTTTTTTATTCGTGATTTTGCATAGAAAACCTATCGGAAGGATGGGGGGATGCTCCTTAATATGTATTCCTTCATATAGACAGAGTATTATATTAGAATTTGGTTAAAATAATATTCTAAAAAATATTTTTTTCATTATGCTTATTGAATAATTATAAGAATGTGTTAAAATACACATGGGTGCATGAATATTAGTTCAATATACTAGTTTATGTTTAACGTAATTAAGCTTTTGCTCATAAAAGATGTGAAAACTACTTTGGAGGAATAATGATGAAATTGAAAAAGCGGGTAGCGTTGTTGCTTACTTCTGTTTTACTAGTAGGTATTTTAGCAGCATGCGGAACCTCAGAGAAAAAAGAAGAGAATACATCAGGTAATAAAGATAAAAAAGTGTTAGTCATGGGAACATCTGCGGATTATCCACCGTTTGAATATGTTGAAACATCCAAAAGTGATGAAATCAAAGGATTTGATGTGGATATTGCTAAGGCGATCGGTAAGAACTTAGGATATGAAGTCCAAGTGAAGGACATTGACTTTAACAGTCTTGTACCCGCTCTTGAAAATAAATCGGTGGATTTTGTTATCTCCGGAATGACTCCAACCCCACAACGTGAGAAATCAGTTGATTTTAGTGATATTTATTATACAGCTAAAAATATGATAATTACGACAAAAGGTAGTAAGATAAAAACGGTTGAAGACTTAAAAGGGAAAAAGGTTGGTGTACAGCTTGCGTCCATACAAGAGACATTGGCGACTGACCTAAATAAAAGTAAAGATATCGGGTTGAAGGTTGAAAAACGAAATCGCATTCCAGAAATCATTCAAGAAATGGTTGCTAAACGGTTTGATGCCGTGATTATTGAAGATACAGTTGCTAAAGGATATTTGAAAGACAATCCGGACTTAGTAGGATATGAGATTGAAACAGGTGAAGAAGACGCCGGTTCCGCTATTGCATTCCAAAAGGGCAGTGATTTAACAGCAGATTTCAATGCTGAACTGAACAAAATGTTGGATAATGGTGAAATGGAAAAATTAATTTTGAAATGGTTCGGTGGCAGTGAAACTGAATAATACAGAGAAAAGGGAAAACGTTCAGAAGTGTTAGGATATGCCTTCTGAGCGTTTTTCCACGCTTTATTGAGTATAAAGTGAATGAGGAAGGCCTTTTATAGGTCTTTATAAGAGAGGATGAATGGAGTGAATCTGGATTTTGAAAGGATTATGCCATCCCTTCCATATATCATGGAGGGAATACCGACTACATTAAAAGTTGTAGCGGTTGCGGCAGTAATCGGTTTTGTTTTGGGGATAATTTTATCCATACTGAAAATCAGCAGGATCAAACCATTGAATTGGATTGCCGACTTTTATACATCGATATTCCGTGGTACACCATTAGTTTTACAATTGATGCTTATTTATTTTGGATCTCCCCAAATTTTAGGCATACAAATAGAAGCGTTTCAGGCTGCTTTCTTGGCTTTCGGTTTAAACTCTGCAGCATATATTTCAGAAATCATCAGGGGAGGTATACTAGCGGTCGATAAAGGTCAACGTGAAGCCGCGCTTGCTCTTGGTGTCCCATATTCAAGTATGATGTTGAATATCATCCTGCCACAGGCCATCAAGAACATTCTTCCATCTTTAGTGAATGAATTGATTTCCTTGACTAAGGAATCGGCTGTTGTAACAATTATTGGATTAGGCGACATCATGCGCCGTTCTTATATTGTCGGCGGTGAAACATATAAATTCTTCGAGCCGATATTATTTGCCGGTCTCATTTATTATGTGATGGTCATGATTCTCACCATCTTGGGCAAAGTGATTGAAAGGAGAATGAGACGCAGTGATTAAAATAGATAAACTTCAAAAAAACTATGGCAAACTTAACGTCCTGAAAGGAATCAGTACCGAAATTGGGCAGGGTGAAGTTTTGGCGATAATCGGCCCTTCTGGTTCGGGAAAATCGACTTTTCTCCGTTGTATAAATATGCTAGAAACACCTACTGATGGCCAAATCTGGTTCAAGGATCAAAACATTACGGAAAAAAAGACTAATATTATGAAAGTGCGCGAGAATGTGGGGATGGTATTTCAGCATTTTCATTTATTTCCCCATAAAACAGTGCTTGAGAACTTGACGTACGCCCCTATGAAGGTGAAGAAGCTATCGAAAGCTGAAGCTGTAAAACAGGCACGTGAGCTTTTGAATAAAGTTGGACTGGCTGATAAGGAAACGACTTATCCTAACCGTCTTTCGGGTGGGCAAAAACAAAGGGTGGCCATAGCGCGTGCATTGGCCATGAATCCGGAAGTCATGCTTTTTGATGAACCGACTTCAGCTCTTGATCCGGAAATGGTAAAAGAAGTATTGGATGTTATGAAGTCGCTCGCCAATACAGGTATGACCATGTTAATCGTGACGCATGAAATGGGATTTGCTAAAGAAGTGGCCGATCGAGTGCTATTCTTGGATGGTGGCTTGCTTATTGAAGAAAGCGCACCCGAAGAATTCTTTTCCAATCCGAAAAGCCAGCGTGCCAAAGATTTTCTTCAAAAAGTGCTATAGAACCCAAATGATATGAACCGTTTGATTGAAAAAGGTAACTTTTGTTACCTTTTTTATTTTATCCAAATAATGTATTATAGGCGTAAGGAATTATTAATTATTTAGAATTTTCCTTCATAAAGGACTGTAAAATTATTGGGATAGCTGATAGTATTATAATAGAAGTGAAAGAAGCTAGGTGATACATAACAATGTTCAAAATCGGGTACAGAACGATTAAAACGGCTTTGGGTACTGCCATAGCGATTATTATTGCCCAACTACTTGGTTTGGATAATTTCTCATCTGCAGGAATCATAACGATCTTATGTATACAGGTTACAAAAAAGAAATCGGTTTATGCCTCCTGGCATCGGTTTTTAGCGTGTTTGATCGCTATGGTTTATTCCACTTTGTTGTTTCACTTTATTGATTTCCATCCTCTTGTAATCGGCCTGATCCTTCTTATATTCATACCGACTACGGTTGCCCTAAATGTTAACGAAGGAATAGTCACAAGCAGTGTTATCATCCTGCATCTCTATGGATCGGGGAAGATCACCTTTTCTCTACTGGTGAATGAAACGATTTTGATTGCGGTTGGAGTTGGTGTGGCACTTATCATGAATCTATACATGCCCAGTGTGGAAAAGAAATTATTTGCTTACCAGGATGAAATAGAGACTAACTTCAGTGGCATTTTAATGGCTGTCGTTCGCTATTTACGGAATAATGACCATTCATGGGATGGAAAGGAAATCACAGAAACAGCCAGCCTTCTTAATGAAGCCAAAAGTCTTGCTTTCAAGGATGTTGAAAATCATTTTCTTCGGGAAGAAGATCTTCATTATCATTATTTCAAAATGCGAGAAAAACAGTTTGAAATAATTGAAAGGATTCTCCCTTTAGTCACCAATATTCCTCTTGTAGTTAAGCAAAGTGGCATATTGGCAGATTTTATAGAGGATTTGGCAGAAAATGTTCATCCTCAAAATACAGCTATCCTTTATCTGAAGAAACTTGAAGAACTGGAGGCATATTTTAAGGGGATGGAACTCCCGCAGACCCGGGAAGAGTTTGAATCTAGGGCGGCTTTATTGCAGCTTATGAAGGAAATGGAACGTTATTTATGGCTAAAGCATTCTTTCAAAGGATTGCCCAAGGAGAGTAATAATCGCATGAAAAAGCTGCCGTTGGCTTAAACTAAGCAAAAAAGTAAAGGAAATGATAGAAATGAAACGAGTCCTTTCTTTAATGCTTTTGCTTGTCGTGTCAGCATGGCCGTCTCAGGTCAATGCCCAAACTGTAAATCATGGTGAGCCTTTTATTATAATTAATAAAGCCAATAATAAATTGGCTTTTATCGATGACAATGAGGTTCAAGAGATTTTGCCGGTAGGAACAGGTAAAAGTCAGGAATTGACGCCGGAAGGTCTATTTACGGTTAAGGTAAAGGCGGTTAATCCCTATTATCGAAAAAAAAATATTCCAGGTGGGGATCCTAGAAATCCACTTGGGTCAAGATGGATTGGCTTTGATGCAAGGAATACAGATGGCAGGATTTATGGGATACATGGAACGAATCAGCCATCATCTATCGGAAAATTCATTTCAAATGGCTGTGTAAGGATGCATAAATCCGATGTGGAGCGGTTGTATGATAAAGTCCCGATTGGAACAAAGGTTTTGATTACCTTATCAAATGAAAGTTTCAAAACGATAGCCAAAAATATGGGGGCTATCAAATAAGAAAGAGGGAAGCAAATAGCTCCCCTCCTAAAGCTTATTACATTAAAAAGGCGATTCCTGATAGTAGGGTCGTCAATAACATCGAGATAAGCATGAGATAGACAACAACTTTTCTTACTTTTTTATTTTTCATTATGTTCTCTCCTCAAAACAGTATGATTAATTTCATTTTAACTTGAATATATAGGAGAAACAAGCAAAAGTGCAATGTTCTCATTATTCCGAATCTAAAATCGCTATATCATAAATTGATAGAAAATTCAATCGAGTGAAACTAGTACATAGCATGGGGGATAAAATAAATGATTAAAAATATCGATCATATCGGCATAGCTGTTAAATCATTAGAGGAAGCCTTGCCGCTTTATACCGAAACTTTGAAACTGGAACTTGAAGGGATTGAAACGGTTGAAAGCCAAGGTGTTAAAGTGGCTTTCATCCTAGCTGGGAATACCCGTTTAGAGTTGTTGGAAGCGTTGTCTCCTGAAAGCGCCATCGCGAAATTCATCGAAAAACGAGGAGAGGGCATTCACCATGTGGCTTTGGGTGTAGAACAAATAGAAGATCGGATTAAGGAGATAAAAGAATCCGGTCTTCGGATGATCGATGAGAAATCAAGAAAGGGAGCACATCATGCGGATGTCGCTTTCATTCATCCAAAATCCACGGCGGGTGTACTATATGAACTTTGTGAAAGAACTGTATCAAAGGAGGAGGAGAACTGATGGATATCTATGAAACTATTAATGATTTATACGATCGACGCCGAAAGGTAGAAATGGGCGGTGGAGACGAAAGAATTGAAAAGCAACATGAAAAAGGAAAACTTACAGCGAGGGAAAGAATCGAGCTTCTTGTGGATGAGGGTACATTCGTTGAACTGAATCCTTTTATCAAACACCGTAATGCCAATTTTGGTATGGAAAAGGCAGAAGGACCAGGTGAAGGAGTAGTTACCGGTTATGGGAAAGTCAATGGCCGTGACATATATTTGTTCTCGCAGGACTTTACCGTTTTCGGTGGTGCGCTTGGTGAAATGCATGCTCTGAAAATTGCCAATGTCATGGATTTGGCTGCCGAAAATGGTGCTCCATTCATCGGTCTGAACGATTCCGGTGGAGCGCGTATTCAGGAAGGGGTAGTTTCCCTTGATGGGTATGGCCAAATTTTCTATCGTAATTCGATATATTCTGGCGTAATCCCGCAAATTTCAGTCATTTTAGGACCTTGTGCGGGCGGAGCGGTTTATTCACCAGCCATTACGGATTTTGTATTCATGGTTGAAAAAACAAGTCAGATGTTCATTACCGGACCGAAAGTCATCGAAACCGTGACAGGCGAAAAAATTTCATCTGAAGGTTTAGGTGGAGCGAAGGTACATAATACAGTTAGCGGTAATGCTCATTTTATGGGAACTTCCGAGGAAGAGGTTCTAGCTGATGTTAAACGTCTTCTAAGTTATCTGCCACAAAATAACCAAGAAAAGCCACCGGTTCTAGAAGCGACAGATGAGGATGACTATCGTCCGGACTTAACGGACATAGTTCCGTATGAAGGCATCCGTCCATATGATGTCCGAAAAGTGGTCGATCAAATTGTTGATGAAAATTCATTCATGGAAGTACAAGCAGGTTTCGCAAAGAATATAGTGGTTGGTCTAGCACGCATTAAAGGAAAATCGGTGGGTCTTATTTGTAACCAGCCAAAAGTATTGGCTGGTGGACTGGATATCGATTCGTCTGATAAAGCTGCCCGTTTCATTCGATTCTGTGATTCATTTAATATTCCATTAATCACTTTTGAAGATGTTTCTGGATTCTTCCCGGGTGTTAAACAAGAACATGGAGGGATTATCCGTCATGGGGCCAAACTTTTATATGCATATTCTGAAGCTACCGTTCCAAAATTAACGATCATTCTTCGTAAAGCCTATGGCGGTGCTTACGTGGCTCTCAATAGTAAATCCATCGGTGCGGACCTTACGTTTGCATGGCCAAATGCTGAAATTGCGGTTATGGGTTCAGCGGGTGCTGCGAATATTATATTTGCCCGCGAAATTGCCAATAGTGAAAATCCGGAAGCAACACGTGAAGAGAAAATTGAAGAATACCGTGAGAAGTTCGCAAACCCATATGTGGCCGCAAGTCTTGGGATGGTCGATGACGTTATTGACCCTCGTGAAACTAGGATTAAAATCATTCAATCGCTTGAAATGTTACGGAACAAAAAAGAGTCACGTCCGTGGAAAAAACACGGAAATATTCCGTTGTAATAGCCATTATGCAGGAGCTTGGAATCTATTCGATTTGGGGCTCCTTTTTTTGAAGTGAGAAGTTTGATTCTTTAGGGATGTCCACTTTGAAACATTCCAAACTTAAGGCCCTTTTTTTAAAAAGGGTCCTTGCCTTCAGATTATTTGCCGGGTAACCGCTTTAGAAGTATACTTATAGAGGAAAACTTTTTTGGAGGTTTTAATGATGATTAATGAAGAACGGTTAGTTAGCGAATTCTTTGAATTGGTGCAAATTGATTCAGAAACAAAAAATGAAGCAGCAATAGCTAAAGTATTAAAAGAGAAATTCACGGCACTTGGCGTGGATGTTTTTGAAGATGATACAATGTCAGTTACGGGTCACGGTGCGGGTAACTTGATTTGTACGTTGAAAGGTACGAAACCAGGCGTAGATACCATTTATTTCACCTCCCATATGGATACGGTCGTACCTGGTAATGGTATCAAGCCGTCTATAAAAGATGGATACATAGTGTCAGATGGAACGACTATTCTAGGGGCGGATGACAAAGCAGGATTATCTGTTATGTTAGAAACGCTTAAAGTGATAAAAGAACAGAATATTGAACACGGCACTATCGAGTTCATTATTACCGTTGGTGAAGAATCAGGATTGGTTGGAGCAAAAGCTCTTGATCGTGCTCTTGTCACCGCAAAATACGGCTTTGCCCTTGATAGCGACGGAAAAGTTGGCAACATCGTTGTTGCCGCCCCTACTCAAGCAAAGGTATCTGCCACGATTCTAGGCAAGACCGCTCATGCTGGTGTGGCTCCTGAAAAAGGTGTTTCTGCGATTACGATTGCTGCCAAAGCCATTTCAAGAATGCCTTTAGGTCGAATTGATGAAGAAACGACTGCAAATATCGGCCGGTTCCAAGGTGGACAACAAACGAACATCGTATGCGATCATGTTGAAATTTTATCAGAAGCCAGATCATTGGTTCCTGAAAAAATGGAAAAACAAGTAGCAAGGATGAAAGAAGCTTTCGAGACTGCTGCCGTGGAGATGGGGGGACGGGCCGAAGTGAAAATTGACGTCATGTATCCAGGCTTTAAATACGGAGCAGGTGACCATGTAGTCGAAGTAGCAAGAAAAGCGGCAGAAAAAATCGGCCGTCCATGCGAATTGGTGAAAAGCGGTGGCGGTAGTGATGCAAACGTAATAGCGGGATTTGGCATTCCTACTGTTAATCTGGCAGTCGGCTATGAAGACATTCATACAACCAATGAAAGAATTCCAGTCGAAGAACTGACAAAGCTGGCTGAAATGGTGATCAGTATCATTCAGGAAGTTGCTGGAGAGTAATTACTGGAAAAACATTTCGCAGTCATCAATAAAATGATGACTGTTTTCTTAGATTAGGATGGAAGCAATGCTTCATTGATTATCAAGGCTATATTGGGGTACCTTAATAGGAGATTTAATTAATTTTTAACGGACCCACTTTCGTGAGATTTGTACCAGTTAGCAAGGATGTGACAGTCACATGAAGGATATGTACCCTAGAAATGGAAAGGTCATTCTCCATGTAGACATGAATAGTTTCTATGCCTCTGTGGAAATGTCCTATGATGAATCATTGAAGGGGAAGCCGCTAGCGATTGCCGGTAATGTTGAAGAAAGAAGGGGAATCATCGTTACCTGTAGTTACGAAGCGAGAAAGTTTGGTGTGAAAACGACCATGCCTATCTGGCAGGCTAAAAAGCTCTGTCCCCAATTGATCATTCAAAAGCCGAATTTTGAGCGATACCGAAAAGCATCCCTGGCGATATTTGAAGTGTTGCGGCAGTATACAGAAATAGTTGAACCAGTTTCCATTGATGAAGGGTATATGGACATCAGTGAATGTGCAGAATGGGGGTCCCCATTGGAAATCGCTAAAAGTATTCAAGAGCGTATCTACAATACGATGGATCTCCCCTGCAGCATAGGCATCGCACCTAATAAATTTTTGGCTAAGACGGCTTCCGACATGAAAAAGCCGATGGGCATTACCGTTTTAAGGAAAAGAGATGTATCGAGGATTCTCTGGCCTCTACAGGTCGGTGAGATGCATGGGATTGGCAATAAAACATCCGAAAAACTCCAGACAATCGGTATCAAGACAATTGGAGACCTGGCCAACGCTCACGAAAATCAGCTAAAACAGTTATTAGGGATTAATGGCATCCGTTTAAAGGAAAGGGCTAATGGAATGGACACGCGAGTTGTTGATCCAGAGGCCATTTTCGATCATAAAAGCATAGGAAACTCTACAACCCTTCCACATGATTCAACCAATCAAAGAGAGCTGGTTGGGGTATTGGGGAAGCTTTCCGAGAAAGTAGCAGTACGTTTGAAGAATAAACGTTTGCTCGGTCAGAAAATAGGTATAACGATTCGCTATAAAGACAGAAGGACCATTACGAGAAGCAAAATGGTTTCTAATCCATTCTTTGAAAAAGAGGATATTTTGAATTGGGCGACCGACCTGTTTTTGAAAAATTGGAATGGGGAGGCCATTCGTCTGCTAGGTGTGACGGCCCATGATGTTATTGAAAAAGAAGCGGCGTTCAAACAACTCGATATCTTTTCCTTTCAAGAAGACGCTGAAAAAGAACCTTTATATGAAGCGATGGAACACTTGCAAAATAAGTATGGAGAAAATATTATTAAAAAGGGCCTTACTTTGAAAGAACGTTCGATTGGAACGGATACTAGTTTCAGCAAAGATTTTTTTGAGCAACCCAGAAGTAAAAAATAGCTTACACCCAAAAGAAGGGAAGTTAATCATGACAAAACAACAAATTGGCGTTATCGGACTTGCGGTAATGGGGAAGAACCTTGCATTTAATATCGAAAGCAGAGGGTATTCAATTTCCGTGTATAATCGTTCGGCTGCAAAAACGGATGAGATGATGGAAGAAGCGGCAGGTAAAAATGTAGTACCGGCATACACTCTTCCGGAATTCGTGAATTCACTTGAAAAGCCTAGAAAAATCCTATTGATGGTTAAAGCGGGTGCGGCAACGGACGCAACGATTGAACAACTTAAGCCGCTTCTTGAAAAAGGGGACATCGTCATCGACGGCGGAAATACGTTCTATAAGGACACACAGCGCCGTAATGAGGAATTAAGCGAACTGGGTATTCATTTCATCGGCACGGGTGTCTCAGGTGGGGAAGAGGGAGCTCTTACTGGTCCTTCCATCATGCCGAGCGGACAAAAAGAGGCTTATGACTTAGTAGCTCCTATCTTGAAGGATATATCCGCTAAGGTTGATGGCGATGCATGTTGTACATATATTGGCCCAGATGGTGCGGGACATTATGTGAAGATGGTGCATAATGGAATTGAATATGGCGATATGCAACTGATCTCCGAATCATATTTCCTATTGAAAAATTTACTTGGCCTATCTGCTGAAGAATTCCATGATGTATTCACAGATTGGAATAAGGGTGAGTTGGATAGCTACCTTATAGAAATCACTGCTGATATTTTCAAACGATATGATGAAGAAACAGGCAAGCCGATGGTTGATATCATTTTAGATAAAGCTGGTCAAAAAGGTACGGGTAAATGGACTAGCCAAAGTGCACTCGACCTTGGTGTACCGCTTCCAATTATTACGGAATCTGTTTTTGCGCGCTACATTTCTGCGATAAAAGAAGAGCGGGTAGAAGCCAGCAGAATCCTGCGCGGTCCTAAGCCTGAGTTTACGGGAGATAAAAAAGCCTTGATTGAAAGCATCCGTAAAGCACTGTACATGAGTAAGATTTGTTCTTATGCACAAGGTTTCGCTCAAATGAAGGCTGCTTCTGAAGAAAATAACTGGAACCTGCAATACGGGGATATCGCCATGATATTCCGTGGCGGTTGCATCATCCGTGCTCAGTTCCTACAAAAAATCAAAGATGCATATGACCGTGAGGCAAACTTGAATAACCTGCTTCTCGATCCTTATTTCCAAGGAATCGTCGAAAACTATCAAGGCGCTTTGCGTGAAGTGGTGTCTATCGCGGTGATGAACGGTATCCCGGTTCCTTGCCTATCTTCTGCACTTGCTTATTTCGATAGCTATCGTACAGAAACGCTTCCAGCGAATTTGATACAAGCACAACGTGATTACTTTGGGGCCCATACGTATGAACGTATCGACAAAGAAGGCACGTTCCATACAGAATGGATGGAAAAATAACAAAAAAGGGGCTGTCTCATAAGTCCTTTTTCGAATAAAATAACGCAAAATTGAGGAGGCAGAAATGTTGTTAAATCAACATTTCTGCCTCTCTCTATTTATTCAAATTAGGCTTAACTACCCTTTTTGGGATAGCCCTTTCTTCTACTAACGTCGATGCTCAACAAGGTCGATGACCCCTAATACAACATGGGCCAAACCGAAACCGAAGACCGTATTAGCTACCATCTTGTTTGAGCCACGGTTCTGCTTCATCGCATAACCTGCTGCTGTTACGGCAGTTCCTAAAGCTGTTGGAATTAAACCTTCACGAACATCCATCGTAAAATCCCTCCGCATCCGTTAGTAGTGGCATTCAGATAAAGAACACCATTTTTATTGTTGCCATGCCATGACTTTATCATTCGGTTTCCTAATAAAAAGGAGAGGGAAATATAGTTAAATCCACTCATGATAAATGGGTACTTAGTACATTTCTTTTTTGTGAATGGAGTAGTAATATTATACCATCCATATTGTTTTATCAGATTGGTTGATCTATCTGCAATAAAAAGAAATGGATTGATACACGTATAAGTGAAGCGAGAAAAGGAGTGGGGGTAAATGATGCACTTCATCTGGATGATCGTAGCTCTAATTTTATTTTTTATTGCCTTTGAATCAAGTGTGACTTTTTGGCTGAATTATGGAGCCAATTCAGAGTCGAAGGATTTTATTCATGCTATACGAGAGAAAATCAACAAAAAGAGTGCTTCATAAAATAGAGAAGAGGATGCAGATTACTGCATCCTCTTATTAGTTACCGGTTATTTTTTTGTTCTGTTTCAATTTGCCACCAAACATGGCTGTCTTCTGCTAAAAGTTCATCGGAAGCAATCGGTCCTGTTGAACCCGCTTCATAATTGGGGAAGGAAGCTTCCTTTGTATTTTCCCATGCATTTGAAATGGTATCGACGAACTTCCATGAAAGTGCCACTTCGTCCCAGTGGGTGAAGTTCGTAGCATCTCCACGCATGCTATCGAATATCAGCTTTTCGTAGGCTTCAGGTGAATTGATATGTTCGATTCCTTTGTTGGAGACCGTCAACTTAACTGGCTTCGTATTCATCGTAGTTCCAGATTTCTTCACATTTAAGTAGAGAGAAATACCCTCATCAGGTTGGATGTGGATGACAAGAAGGTTCGGCTGTAAAGTTTCTTCCGTTTTATAATATAGATTCATTGGAATGTCCTTAAATTGAACAACGATTTTCGTTGATTTTACATCCATTCTTTTCCCGGTACGGATGTAAAAAGGAACGCCGGCCCATCGGAAGTTATCGATCATCAATTTACCTGCAACATAGGTTTCTGTGTTGGATTCGGGATTGACATTCAATTCATCACGGTAAGCGGGGAGTGTCTTATCTCCTACATTCCCTGAACCATATTGACCACGGACGAAATATTTGTTCACTTCGTCCACCTTCATTGGCCGAAGTGAACGTAAAGCCCGAACCTTTTCACTGCGGACTTCTTCTGTTGTCAAGGCAATCGGAGGTTCCATTGCTAGTAGGGCAACCATTTGTAATAAATGGTTTTGAACCATATCCCGAAGGGCACCACTTGTTTCATAATACCGTCCCCGTTCCTCGACACCCAGGGTTTCACTTGAGGTCACTTGAATATTGGAAATATAACGGTTATTCCAAAGTGGCTCAAAAAGGGCATTGGAAAAACGGATAACTTCAATATTTTGAACCATTTCTTTGCCCAGATAATGATCGATTCGATAGATTTCATCTTCAGCAAAAGCCGTGCGTATCTGTTCATTCAAGATTTTTGCTGTTTCAAAACTGTGACCAAATGGCTTTTCGATGACAAGGCGTTTGTACCCGTTTGTATCGGTCAATCCCTGTGCTTTCACCTGTTCGGCAATGGTTCCGAAAAACTCCGGTGCCATGGCTAAATAAAAGATACGATTACCTTCTAAATCATATTGACCGTCCAACTTTTCAGCAATCTCTTTTAACTGCAAGTATGACTCTGAACTAGTTACATCATGTGAATGATAGTGAAAATGAGAAACGAATTCCTCGACCTTTTCTTCGGCATGCCCGAACGTCAGGATCGATTCTTTTACACTTGCTTGGAACTCCTCATCGGTCAATGCCCTTCTTGCGACACCGACGACGGCGAATTTGTCTATTTTCTCTTTTTGAAATAGTCGATATATGGAAGGAAACAGTTTTCGTTTCGCTAAATCTCCTGTAGCGCCAAAAATCATGATTAATGCTGTAGGTTTATTTTCTGTCATGTTAGAACCCTCAACTTTCCGTAAATTCTGTCTTGAAGTTGGATATGTACCAATTCTTAATTTTACGGTTAGCTTTCCCTCAAAGCAATCTATTTGCGCATTTTTTCGTAATTTCATTAAAATCTGCAAGGGAATCAAATTTTTATAAAAGTTGAAAAATGAAACAGGGTCTCTGTTATGCTATAGTAATGATATAAAGTTTTTGCAACGGAGGTAGGAATGTGGATTTTGTTTTATTGGGAACGGGCGCGGGTGTTCCGGCAAAGGCGCGCAATGTGACGGCAATCGCTCTTCAATTATTGGAGGAACGTGGAAAAGTGTGGCTTTTCGATTGTGGAGAAGCTACACAGCACCAAATCTTAAAAACAGCGGTTAAACCACGTAAAATCGAAAAGATTTTCATAACACATTTACATGGAGATCATATCTTTGGGCTACCTGGTCTTTTAAGCAGCAGGTCTTTTCAGGGTGGGGTAGAAAAGTTAACGGTGTACGGACCAAAAGGCATTGATGCCTTTATCACGACGAGTTTACAAGTGAGTGGCACCCATTTGAAATATCCATTAGAAATCATTGAAATTGAGGAAGGCGTGGTCTTTGAAGACAATCAGTTCACTGTGACTGCCCTGCAGTTGGATCATGGCATTTATAGTGTCGGTTACCGAATCGTGGAGAAAGATCGTCCGGGAAGTTTACTTGTTGATCAGCTTCGTAAAGAAGGGGTCCAGCCGGGCCCTAGTTATAAAGCATTGAAAAATGGAGAGTCGATCCGCCTTGATGATGGTCGAACCATTGATGGGAAAGACTACTTGAGTGCACCGCAAAAGGGCCGGATTATCACCATTCTTGGAGATACGAGAGTGTGTAACAATGCATTAATTTTGGCAGATTCAGCAGATTATCTCATCCATGAAGCTACCTTTTCGGCAGAAGAAACGGAAATGGCAACGGCCTATTTCCATTCCACCACAATACAAGCTGCCGAAACCGCAAAAAAAGCACGGGCTAAACATCTTGTTTTAACACATATCAGTTCACGCTATACTCTCGAGGATGCAGAACGGCTAAAAGAGGAAAGTAGTTCGATATTCGCCAATACGATCATGGCAGAAGATTTACTGATGATTAAAATTCCTTTATATGTACAAGAATAGGGAAATTGCTACGATTATTTGGTATAATAGTTCAATTGTTTATTGGATATAAGGAGGGTAAAAAATGACTGAGCAAAATAAATTACATAATAAGGCGATGGATTTCCTTTTAAAAACAAGCCGTACTTTTTTTATCCCTATCAGCTACCTGCCTTCAGGACTACTGGAGGCCATCGGTTCTGCATACCTTTGCATGCGGGCCATTGATGAAATTGAAGACCATCCGAATCTAGGGGCGAAGGATAAGATTGCCCTATTGCAGGCTGTTAGCAAGCTACTGAAAACTGATTATCGTAAAGAGGACATTCAGGCTGTATTTGGACCATACAGGGAGGTTCTTCCGGAAGTGACTTTACTTCTTTCAGATTGGATAGATTATTGTCCTCCAGGTGCAACCGCTAAAGTCCTCGAGTCCACAAAGGAAATGGCTGAGGGAATGGCAAAGTGGGTTTCGAAGGATTGGCAAATTCATGATAAAGAAGAGCTTGATGAGTATACGTATTATGTTGCCGGTCTGGTTGGGGTCATGCTATCTGACATTTGGAAATGGTACGATGGAACGGAAACCGATCGTGATCTGGCCATTGCATTCGGACGGGGTCTTCAAACGGTCAACATCCTGAGAAATCGTGAGGAAGATGCAGAGCGCGGCGTCAATTTTTATCCGGATGGATGGGGGTTCAATGAGATGCTTATCCACACGGAACATAATCTTGCATTAGCGGATAAGTATATTGAAAGCATCGAGACGAAGGATATTGTCCATTTCTGTAAGATTCCTTTAGAATTGGCAAAAGCCACGTTGAAAGCACTAAAAGAAGGTAAAGAAAAGATCGACCGGTCTACGGTAACTACTATTGTTAATCGAGTCGTCGAAAATTAAAGAATGGGAAAGGCTGTTGTTCAAAGTGTGCAAAACTTTGAACAACAGCTTTTTTAGTGTATTTACAATAAAAACTCATAAAATTCTAAAAATTAAAAAAATATATTGGAATAATGGCAGTAAACGATTATAATTTAGTACATAAAAGCGGAAAAGTTGACTTCGTTGGAGAGACAGAATATTAAAAAAGAGAAAAGCGGAGGAAAATTATGAAGAAAAGATTATATTCAACTGCAGCCATCACCTTGTTTACAGGGATTTTGTTGGCAGGATGCGGGGATGAATCAGAGAAGAGCTCGACGGGAAATGAAAGTGAAAAGGATGCCTTTAAAATCGGAGTGACCCAACTAGTCCAGCATGATTCCCTAGATCAAGCATATGAAGGGTTTCAGGCAGCCTTAAAGGATAGTGACATTAAAGCGAAGTATGATCTTCAAATTGCCCAGGGAGATCAAAACAATAGCCAGACGATAGCGAATAACTTCGTAGGGGATAAAGTGGATTTGATTTTTGCTAATTCGACGCCAAGTGCTTTAAGTTCAGTGAATGCTACAAAAGATATTCCAATTGTCTTTACTTCCGTGACAGACCCAGTAGCGGCTGAGCTTGTTTCGTCCCTTGAGAAACCAGGTGGAAACGTGACGGGTACGACGGATTCCCATCCGGAAGCCATCGAAAAATCCATGAAGTTCCTAGCCGAAGAGCTTGGTGCCAAGACGATTGGGACGGTTTACAATACAGGGGAACAAAATTCAGTCGTCCAAATAAAAAATGTGAAAGCGGAAGCAAAAAAAGCAGGATTGAAGATCGTGGAAGCATCTGTTTCGACTTCTGCGGAAGTCAAGCAGGCAACAGAATCGTTGATTGGAAAAGCGGATGCGCTCTATATCATTACGGATAATACAGTGGTTTCAGCGTTGGAATCGGTGATATCGGTGGCCAATGAACAGGATATCCCTTTATTCGTTGGTGAACTTGATTCAGTGAATGCAGGCGGTTTCGCAGCATATGGCTTCAGTTACTATGATATAGGCTACGAAGCAGGCGAGAAGGCGGTCGAGATATTAAAAGATGACAAAAAACCAGGCGATATCGCGGTTCAATATCCACAAAAATTAAAATTGGTTATTAATGAAACGGCTGCAAAGGAAATGGGCATTGAAATAAAAGAAGAATGGAAAGCAAATGCTGAGTTTGTCAAATAAGCTTTGCGGGATTCCAGGGAAGGAAGAAAAAAATGTCAACAGCCTTATTCAACTCTTTTGAATCTGGAATGATTTATGCGATTATGGCACTTGGGGTCTATTTAACATTCAGAATTCTTGATTTCCCCGATATGACCGTTGAGGGCAGCTTCGTGACAGGGGCATCTGTGGCGGCTATTATGATCGTCAACGGTTACTCACCGATCATGGCCACGTTCTGCGCCATGATTGCGGGGTTTGTTGCGGGGACGATGACTGGACTGCTGCATACAAAAGGGAAAATCAATCCGCTACTTGCCGGTATTTTAATGATGATTGCGCTCTTTTCTATTAACTTACGGATCATGGGGGCATCGAATATTCCCATGCTTTCCCAAACGACGATTATCACTAATATTGAGGATGCTTGGTCACATACTGGTTTGGATCAGATGTTTAATGGGATTTTTTCCACCATTGGTCTCGGTGATAGTTTGCCAAAAACGTGGGGCATCTTAATTGTCATGCTTATTGTAGTGGTGTTGATTCAAGTGGGGATGTCGGCCTTTTTAAAAACGGAAGTGGGTCTTGCCCTACGTGCGACTGGTGACAATGAAGCCATGGTCAAGAGCTTTTCTGCACATACAGGTAATATGAAAGTCTTAGGCCTTGCCATCGGTAATGCCCTTGTTGCTTTTTCGGGTGCCTTAGTTGCCCAATATAATGGTTTCAGTGATATTGGGATGGGAATTGGAATCATCGTTATCGGTTTGGCTTCTGTCATTATCGGGGAAGCGTTATTTGGTGCAAAAACGATTGCACGAGCCACGTTAGCGGTCATTGGGGGAGCGATCATATACCGCATCGTTGTTACGCTGGCGTTACGTGTGAAATTCTTTGATACGGGTGACGTGAAGTTAATAACTGCACTTATTGTTATTGGTGCTTTAGTCATCCCACAAATTTCGGAAAAACAAAAAGAAAAAGGCCGTAAGAAAAAACGACTTAAAGAACTACAATTGCGCCATATCGAGTCATCGTCAAAGGAGGAAGAAGAATTTGCTGCAGCTAAATCAAATCTATAAGGTCTTCAATGAGGGGACTCCCGATGAAAAGCTGGCCCTCAGTAATCTTGATTTACAGCTGTCAAAAGGTGAATTTGTAACGGTCATCGGCAGTAATGGGGCTGGGAAATCCACATTGATGAATATGATTTCCGGTAAGATCCTCCCCGATGCTGGCGAAGTCATCATCGATGGCGTAAACGTTTCTTCCATTGAGGAACATGCTCGTGCCAAAAGAATCGGCCGAGTTTTCCAGGATCCAATGCTCGGCACGGCCCCACATATGACCATCGAAGAAAATATGGCCATCGCCTATGGCAGAACGAATCGAAGGGGATTTGGTTTTGGGGTGACGAAAAGGCGGAAAGAACTTTTTAAGGATAGCTTGAGTTCGCTGCATTTGGGATTAGAGAATCGGATGAGTGCAAAAGTCGGTTTATTATCGGGAGGGGAGCGTCAGGCATTATCATTATTAATGGCGACTTTCACCGATCCTAAAATCCTGCTTCTTGATGAACATACAGCCGCCCTTGATCCATCAAGGGCAGAGCTTGTAACCAGTTTGACGAAGGAAATCGTGGAAACGAGTCAGTTAACCACATTGATGGTGACGCATAACATGCAGCAGGCGATTGATCTTGGCAATTCTTTAATCATGATGGATAAAGGCCAGATCATTTTTGAGGCAAGAGGACCTAAAAAACAGGCCCTGACTGTTGAAACGCTCTTGAACGAATTCCAACGTATCAAAGGCGAAAAAATGCTGAATGACCGTGCTGTGCTGATATAAAGTGAAAGAGGCCATGGCTACAAGGTAAGGATACCTTATAGCCATGGCCTCTTTCTTATGGCGAAATGAGAAGGGATTATCTGATCGGGAGAGCTTTATTCTCACCGTATGGAAGGCTATGCTTACAGGTTTGGATGCAGAGGATGGTGAACTCTCCCGTGTAATAAGGCTTGCAAGGAAATCCTCGCTTAATCGCTATCGATGGTGCTCAAGGATGAATGGCCATTTTTTTTCGTGTTCCCAAAAAAGTTTTTCATGAAGGGTTTTTTCTTCGGTTTTTTAGCGGCGGCGGCCTCTTCACTAGCTAAGTAGAAATCTGCTGGTGGAACATTGGCGGTTTCTAAAGCTTCAATCCGGGCTTCAAGTTTATTGACCAGATTTTGCATGTCTTCCATTTCACTTCTATGTTGTAGAAGTTGATAGGATACAACGTCATCTGCTTTTGTTTTCATGCTCTTCTCGAGTCTGGAAATTCTTTCGATTAGATGATCTTGCCCTTTTTCCGGATCAGTATGTTGTTTAACGCAGGCTTTCCTGATTTTCTTTTCCGTAATGGTTACTTTTTGTAAGACGACGCCTTCGTTCAGTTGATCTTGAACCTTTCTTAATAAATCAATATCATCATCTGAAAACTGATAGTGGCCTAGTTGATTTCGTTCTACCTCCATGTTCAATTGGGTAACCCAGCGTTGAATGGTACTATGAGAAACATTCAATAACTTGGCAACTGCGCTTGTATTCATCCAGATTCCCCTCCTTTGGGTGTAGATTTCTAGATAAATGAACGAATTCCTTTCCAGTTGACAAAACAAGTACTGATTCGCCAAAGATAGTGGTTTTCCTCCTTGTTTTCACAGCCATGTCGATATTTTAAAGGAAACGGCCGTTTTTCCATTGATGGTACTCTTATTTGTTGTAAGTAACGTGAAGCATATAAAATCTTCAATCAGACGAAGGAAAAAAGGGCTACATGCCGAATTAGCTATAAATAACCGGGAAGGGGTTTTAAGTATGAATAGATTAAACCTTATATCTTTAGGTGTCCGTGATATTAATCGTTCTTTAAGGTTTTATAGGGATGGGCTAGGGTTTCAAACATCGGTTAGTGAGGAGAATCCTGGTATCGTTTTCTTTAATAATGCAGGAACAAAGCTTGCTCTGTATCCTTTAGAAGAATTAGCAAATGACATTAATGAAAAAGATTCTCCTAAAGGAAAGGGATTTTCAGGGTTCACTCTTGCCTATAATGCAAAATCAATGGAAGAAGTGGATGAAATTTTCAAAAAAGCGGAAAAAGCCGGGGGAACTATTGAAAAGGCACCCCAACGTGTATTTTGGGGAGGATACAGTGGTTATTTTTCAGATCCTGACGGTTTTTATTGGGAAGTAGCATATTCAGAAGAATGGGAATTCGATGAGAATGATATGTTGATCATTAAGTAAGTAGTCTCAATCCATTGTTTCCTGAAATAAAAATGGTTGAACGCCATTTTTTCGGGTTTATGGCCTTCACACTCTTAGTAATTATGAGAAAACCTTAGCGAATATTGAAAAAAACACTTGGATTGGATGAGTCTCTTAACCAGTCCTTTCGCTGATTTTTCTTTAGTGATTGTTTAATGGAACACACCTGTAATAGGCTGTTGACTTCCAGCTCTCCCATTAGAGAAGTCAACAGCCTATTTTAGTTAATGAGGGACTACATATTTAGCGAGCTCTTTGCTGATTTGATTACCCATCCGCTTTGATTGTGCGGTGGCTTCTTGAACACAGGAGATGAAGGCTTCTTGTACCTGGTGGGCTTGAAGTGCTTTCAGGCCGGCTTCGGTGGTCCCGCCTGGTGATGTGACTTCTTTTCGCAGTACAGCTGGTGTTTTTGGCGATTTCTGTAGCATCTCAGCTGCACCGGTTAGTGTCTGTAGGATCAATTGCTTTGCCGTTACGGCATCGAGACCGATGGATTCTGCCGATTTCTCCAGAGCTTCGACCAAGTAATAAATATATGCAGGACCGCTTCCGGATAAGCCTGTTACGGCATCAAGCTGTGTTTCTTCTACTCTGGCGACCGAGCCTACCGTTTCGAAAAGTGTAATTGCCGTCATTAATTGTGATTCCGTTGTATGTGTATTAGCCGAGATGGCGGTGGCCGACTTCCCAACGGCTGCTGAAGTATTAGGCATAGCCCTGATGATGGCGACCGGTTTGGCTGCTATTCCTTCAAGGCTTGACGTATGGACCCCTGCTACAACGGAAATGAACAGCATATCTTCACGGATATATTCCTTAATGGATTGCATCGTGGCTAAAATATCCTTCGGTTTTACTGCAAGTACCACTATATTCGCACCTGCTAGCAGATCTGGAAGAGATCGAGTAGTGGTAATCCCATATTGTTCTGTTAGATAAGTGAATCGTTCATCATTTGTCTTATTGGTCACAAAAATGTCCGCGGGGTTAATGACTTGCTGAGTGACCAAACCGGAAATAATCGCTTCGGCCATTGATCCAGCCCCGATACAGGCTATTTTTTTCATTTCAATCACTCCTTTAGTACATACTATTAATAGACAGTCTCCAAAATAAAAAGACCCCTCATCCAATAAAGGACGAAAGGTCTAACTCCCGTGGTACCACCTTTGTTCAACTTCCACAATGAATAAAAAGGAAGTTGCACTTGAATCCGCTAACGTGGGATTAACGTCAGTTTTACTGAAGGCTCATGAGGTAGGTTCAATAAGGAGAGGGCGGTGAAGCTTTTCAGCAGAATTAGAGCTTCACTCTCTTTACGCCTTCAATTATTTACTTGGCCTCAATCATAGCCATGCCGTCTTTAATTACTTGTGATTATGAGGGATGTATGAGTACCCTGTCAATAATAATATGTACATGGCCATTAAAAAATAGTCGTGAATTATGTGAAAATAATGACAATGTTTAGAATTACATGTAAAATAGTGATTACATATTCATTTTTAAAATATAGAAAATCAATTATATGGATGTAAAAATTTATTTAAATATAATGTTTAAGGTGGAAATAAACATGGTGAATTGGAATGGGGACATCGCGAAGCTTTCTCTCCCGACGTCGTTTGCAGTGGGCGATGTAAATGTATATGTAATCAAAGGGGATGCCTTGACTCTAATTGATACGGGTGTTAAAACTGTACAATCAAAAGAGGCACTGGCGTACGGACTTGAAGAATTAGGGCTGAAACTTTCTGATATTGAACAAATTATCTTGACGCATCATCATCCAGATCATGCAGGCGCACTCGATTTCTTCGACATGACAGTTCCGGTATATGGCCATGAAAATAACCAGCGATGGCTGACTTTAAGTGATGAGTTCCTTGACACCCATAATTCTTTCTTTCTTGACTTTGCAGGGAAAATGGGTGTAGCGGAAGAGTTGAAACATAAATTGATCCATGACCGGGAAGAAATCAAGTTTCTTAGTAAAAGGCAGCTACAAGGTCATTTAGCAGAAGGGGACGAACTTCCAGGACTTCCGGGATGGCGAGTAATCGAGACTCCTGGACATGCGCAAAGTCATGTATCATTTTATCGGGAAAATGATGGGGTGATGATAGCAGGTGACCACTTACTTGCTAAAATTTCGCCTAATCCATTAATGGAACCACCGTTGCTTATGGATGGTATTCGTCAACGTCCATTGCTTCAATATAATGCTTCACTTCAAAAATTATTGGACTTTTCGATTTCGAAGGTATACTCCGGGCATGGGGGAGAAATTGATGGGGACAAAGTGGCCGATCTGATTCGATATAGATTTGAGCGTCAGCATAATCGGGCCATGCAGGTGAAAAGCATGCTTCAAGAAAAGCCATTAACGGGATTTGAAGTGTGTCAGCAACTTTTCCCGAAAGTGTACCGTCAGGAAGTCGACTTGACACTCTCGGAAACGGTAGGTCAGTTGGATTATTTAGAAGATTTGGGTGAAATCGTATTGGAAATGGATTCAGGTGCCATTAGGTATTCAAGTGTGACAACGGTTTCGAAGGGGATAATATATTGAGTAAACTGCGAGGAAAAGTCATTGTCATTACAGGGGCTTCCGGAGGAATCGGCAAGGAGATTGCCATTCAATCCGCACATCATGGGGCCAGACTTGTTCTTTTGGCAAGGAGTCTGGATAAATTACAGACGCTGAAGGAAAGCCTGATTAGCCAATTTGGTGTCGACGTTTATATATATAAGCTGGATGTTTCCGATACGGAGCAAGTGGAAAAGGTCTTTGCTGACATCCATGCCCAGGTCGGAACCGTCGACGTATTGGTCAATAATGCTGGGCACGGAACGTTTAAAGAGGTCCTTGACACGGACATAGAAGAAAGTAAAACGATGTTTGCTGTCAATGTGATTGGATTGATGGCCTGTACGAAGTCTGTACTTCCGGATATGAAGCGCAGACAAGCGGGCCACATCATCAATATTGCCTCACAGGCAGGTAAAATTGCCACTCCTAAGTCTACACTATACTCTGCCACCAAGTTTGCTGTGCTCGGCTATTCAAATGCTCTTCGTCTGGAATTGATGGCCGACCATATTCATGTTACTACCGTTAATCCCGGACCGATTGAAACGAATTTTTTTAATATAGCGGACGAATCCGGGACATATGTTAAGAGTATCCAAAAATTCATGCTTAAGCCCGAGAATGTCGCAAACAAAATCGTTGCCGCTATGCTGACAAATAAACGGGAAATTAACTTGCCTGGATGGATGAATATTGCGGGTAAGTGGTATACGTTATTTCCGAAAATCACGGAAAACATTGGAAAAAAGGCATTTTTCAAAAAATAGATTTCTAAGTGCCTTCTCTATATGAGTGAGAATAACTTCTTAGAGCATCCATAAGAAATCATGGGGGATGTCTCATAAGTCCTTTTTCGAGTAAAATAACGCAAAATTGAAGAGGCAGAAATGTTGTTAAATCAACATTTCTGCCTCTCTTTATTTATTCAATTTAGGCTTAACTACCCTTTTTGGGACAGCCCCTTTTTTTATCATGTGAAATATATGTATTAATATTCCAATTTTTGTAACCCTTTTATTGGTGAATTCGTCTATTTTATAGGAGGGATTTTTATGAAGCTGGTACTGGGAAAGCCTTTAATCTATTTGTGTTTTTTTATTATTTTGGGGAGCTGTCAGTCCTTCTCTGAGGAAAAAACTCATCAGACCATAGATAAGGGAGAAGAAGGCTTTATTACGGATTTGGATGATAAGCGGATTTTAATAAAAGACACGTATTACAAAGTGAACCACCATACATACATACAAGATGAATCTGAGGAAAAACTCAACTATTCAGATTTGGTGATAGGAATGAAAGTTACACCATGGCACAGAGGAGATGTTGAAGAATCATTTCCTGCGAAAGCGGAAGCCGAGTTGATACGGGTTATGAGGGACGAACAGAGCCTAGAGGAGCAAAAGGCTGTGACTGCTACACTTAAGCATGTGACCAAAGCAGTGAGCCAGCGCTTCATGGTTCTTGAGATCATTCATTTTCCTGCCGAGCATGTATATAATATCGAGATGATGAATCGCTCCAATTTAGATTCGTCCTTTACTGTGACCGTAGACGATTCGACTGAAGAAATCTTATATATAAATTAAGGACAGGGCAGAATCACTTTGGATTCTGCCCTGTTTATTTTGGTCGCCTACACGATTTCCTTATAAAGTTTTTGCACCTAGGTATTTAGGAGCCCAATACGAGTTTTTCATATCGGTGATGGTAATTCCTTTAGAAGATGATGCATGAATGAACTGATTGTTTCCAATATAGATTCCAGCATGGGATACACCCGTTTTTCCAGAAGACGTATCAAAGAATACAAGATCGCCTTTAGATGGCGAAGATACTTTTAATCCGGTATTGGCATAAAGCTGGGATGTTGTCCGTGGCAAGGTAATTCCTTGTGATTTTTGGAATACATAATAGATGAACCCCGAACAGTCAAATCCTGCTGGCGTCGTGCCAGCCCATTTGTATGGGGACCCTGTCAAGGTCTTTGCGTAATTAATCAGGCTCGTATTATTGACATTGTAAACGCCAAGCGCTTTGAATGTATTTCTACCTGCGATTCCATCTGCAGTCAATCCTTTAGCTTTTTGAAGCTTTTTTACTGCAGCTGTAGAATAGGAGCCGTAGTATGTAGTAGGTGAACCAGTATATGTGAAGTAACCTTTGGTTTTTAATAGTTTTTGTAGTTGTTTAACGTCACTATGTGTCATTCCGGGTCTGAGGGTTTGATCTCCAATATTTGCAAATGCTTGGAGCGGGTTCAGCATTAATGCAGAAGCCACAGCAGCTGAAGCAATCCATTTCTTCATGTTTCTCATTTCCTCTCTCTATCTCTCTCTTTATCTTTCTTAACAATATTATCCTACAATACCATTGTGACAATTTAATCAGTTTTTGATTACAATTTCATTACAAAATATAGGTACTACGAAGGTGTGAAAATGGGAGTAATCCGCTGTTTACCTGTGATAAAAGGTAAAAGTAATCAATGTTATAAAATAATCCAGATACTAATTGATCATCACGATAAAAAACAATTTGGATGTGAAGTATTATATTAGTATTATAGTATGTTTATGGATATATATCTTGTCGAATAAAAAGGTGGAAATTTATCATGAAACTTCCATTGAATGAGAACGTGTATTCGTTTAGAATTAGGGGTATAATACAAAAGCGAACATATATTCTGTATAGGGTGAAGAAATAATGAATTATAGCATGATGCCGAAACAATCGATTATGTGTATAGATATGAAGAGTTTTTATGCCAGCTGCTCAGCGGTCATGCATGGTTTGGATCCGCTCGAATGTTATTTAGCGGTGGTTGGTGATAAGAGTAGGGAGGGGAGTATTGTGCTTGCGGCTTCCCCAAAGCTAAAGAAGGAATTTGGTTTAAAAACAGGTTCTCGAAAGTTTGAGATACCGAAAGATCCACGCATTATAGTCGTCGAACCAAAAATGGCCACTTATTTGAGAATTTCGACAGAAATCACCCGCTTGTTTCATCGCTATGTTCCAAAAGAAGCGATTCATGTATACAGTGTGGATGAAAGTTTTTTGAAAGTCGATGGAGCGGCTTCCTTATGGGGCGATGCCTGGAATATTGCTAGGAAAATAAAAGATGACATAGAAAGGGAATTACAGATTCCAAGTGCCATCGGGATTGGCCCGAACATGCTGATGGCAAAGCTTTGCCTTGATCTTGAGGCCAAACATACAGGAATAGCCGAGTGGACATATGAAGATGTACCCAACAAGCTTTGGCCGATCTCTCCACTTCGTGAAATGTGGGGGATAGGAAGGCGTGTAGAAAAAACCCTCCATGGAATGGGGATATTCACAGTCGGGCAGCTTGCCAATTATGACCTTGAATTGCTTGAAGCGAAGTTTGGGATTATGGGCAATCAGCTTTATCATCATGCTTGGGGAATTGATTTGTCAGATTTAGGAGCACCGATTATCGAGGGGCAGGTCAGCTTTGGCAAAAGTCAGATTTTACTCCGTGATTACAAGGAAGAGCACGAGATCAAGCAGGTTATGGTAGAAATTTGTGAAGAAGTCGGAAGAAGGGCTCGCACCCATAGAAAGGCAGGAAGGACGGTCAGTCTAAGCATTGGTTACAGTAAGGATGAGTTTGGCGGAGGTTTTCATCGTTCTCGTTCGATTGACGAACCAACGAACATCACAATGGAATTGTATAAAGTCTGTCTTGAGCTTTTTCATGAAAACTATCATAAGCAAAAAACCGTTCGCAGCATTTCGGTCACGCTCTCGAATATTGTGGATGATAACGAGATGCAGTTGACTTTATTTGATGCTTCACGTTGGAAAAAGCGGGAGTTGAGTTATACCGTTGACCGTATTCGGCATAAATACGGCTCAAAATCGCTGTTGCGCGCGGTTTCGTATACAAAAGCGGGGACGGCCGTTTACAGAAGCGGGTTGCTTGGCGGGCATAAGGCCTGATGAAGTGAGTTAGAGGAGGGGAAAAAATGATTCGTGATCGGGGGCGTATCAAGTGGACATCAATGATGCTACCGGAGCATGTGAAGATGCTGCGGGATTGGGTGGGGGAGGATGGCTATGAAACAAAGCGTATTCTCGATGAACAGCAGTTTGAGGAAATGAATGCTGTGATGGGGGAAGCGATGGAAGAAGGTAAGGAAGTCTCGATTGCCCATTATGATGGAAATCGGTATCAACTTTTAATCGGAAGGATTCATTATTATAATGAATCCTTGCAAAAACTTCATGTTATTGATCACTTTCAGCAACCGCATTATATTCAACTTGCCAACATAGCCGATGTGAGGTTGATGGAATAATAAGGGGGATAGGACATTTCCTTTTATATTAATGTGATGGACGCTAGCAGAGGTATGCCGGAAAAAGGACAGCCGCCCCTTTATCGTTTATAATTGGGGAATGGAACGAATAAGGAGGCAAACGACATGTATATTGAATGGACGGAAAAAGCAGCGGAAAAGATTTCCGATAAAATACAGGAAAAAGAAGGACACTTACAATTGAAATATGATACAGACGGCTGTGGTTGCGTAGTAAGTGGTGTGACAGCACTATGGCTCGTCGATGAGCTTGAAGAGGGTAACGAAAAGGTGGAGACTAACGGGATTCCTATTTTTGTGGAAAAATCCAAGAAGATCTTTTTGGATGAAGTCATGACAATAGACTTTGTGACTGAAGCGAACTGCTTTCAGTTGAAAAGTCCGAATCAAATGTTGAATCCGAGGATGAGTTACTTTACTAAATTCTAAAACATAGGCAAAGGGAGAATCCCGATAATCCGGGATTCTCCCTTTGTCTATTTCAATACGACCTGTTCGATAAATTGCTCGATCCGTTCCTCATACTCCTGTGGATTGTCATTATATGATTGTGCATGGGCCCCTTTTTTTGCGAGGTAAAGCTGCTTTGGTCCTTGTTTTGCTGCATATAATTCCCGTGTCATGGAAGCGGGAATGAACGCATCAGGTTCACTATGGATGAACAATACTGGTTTCTTGATGTTTTTAATGAAATGTATCGGTGATACTTCGTTGGTCCAATATCCGTCACGAAGCTTGATGAACATACGGCCCAAGGGGAATACGGTCCAGGCTGGTAACGGGATTTCCATGCCGATTTGATGTTGAATCTGTTTCTCGAAATTAGAAAATGGACAATCGGCTATATAAAAATCCGCTCCATCTTCAAGCATTCCGGCGTAAAGAAGTAGGGTCACGGCCCCCATGGATTCACCATGAATGCCAAGGAAAAGGTCTGTACCTTTACGTTTTTTCAATTCATCGATAACAGCCTTCAAATCGAATTTTTCATAATGCCCATAACTACTCGTTTTCCCACCCGAATCTCCATGACGCCTGTGATCATAGATGACCGCATTGAAGCCGCGCTTAAGGAAAATGTTCATGTACTTGATCGAGTTCATTTTGTTCTCCGTCACACCGTGAGTAACAATGATCCACTTATTCGTCTGATGCGGTTCAATAAACAAACATTTCAAGGGATATCCAGATGGAGAAGGTACCCAAACTTCTGTTTTGGGAAGATTATCAAAGTCCGCTTGAATCAAGCGTTTAGCCAAGATTTCGCGATTTTGAATGAAATCATCTTCCTTCTTTTTCATGTACATGAGTCGATTCGAAAAGTAAACGCCGATACCGATCATATACGCCAAAATGCCAGCTATCGCGAGCCCCCATTTTTTCATAGCGATCCTCCTTGTTTTTAGTTTATTTTACCATATGGAAAATAAGAAAATACTGTTTAGAAATCATAACGGGTAAAACCGTAGTCATGGTATAATAATGTCATAATGTCAGGGGGTTTTAAGGATGAAAAAGAAACAGCCGCGAAATCAAAATCAAAGTAAAAAACAAGAAAAAGAATCATCGTCATCATTGAAACTTGGTGATATGCTCAATCAAGATATCATGTCCCAGCTTCGTCAAAAGCAGAAAGAATTGAATGATGTGGAAATAGAGAAAAAAGCAGCAGAAGAAGAGAAGAAACGTGAAGAAAGAAAACAGCGTGAGAAAAACAAATCATTCGAAGAGCTACTCGGTGAAAGCAACCTTAATTGGAAGAACTATAAATAATTTTAATAAGGAAGCGGATCGTTTACCGTGCGCTGACATAAAAGACTGATCGAAAGCATCTTCGTTGGTAACAATGTAACGGAGATGTTTTTTTGTCAGGATAGATGCCTTTAACGGAATGAAAGCGGTAGCCTCTGGCCATAGTGCTTTATTTTATAGAGCATAACGATTATAGTAAAAGTAAGTTTGATATGTATTTCATATTGAATGGACTACTATTAGTTGGTGATGTAATGGAAAAAAGAATAGAAGCTGTACTGGAAAATCAACTATGCTTCCTTCTTTATGCAAATTCGAGGGAAATGACCAAAAAGTATAAACCGTTGCTTACTAAACTTAATGTAACATATCCTCAATATCTGGTTCTGCTTTTACTTTGGGAACAGGATGCGCTCACCGTGAAAAAATTGGGGGAGCTGCTTGCTCTTGACTCAGGAACACTTACTCCGATGTTGAAACGAATGGAACAAAACGGACTCATTGTTCGCGAACGGTCCACGCATGATGAAAGGTCGGTCATGATTCAGCTGACGGAAAAGGGACTTGATTTAAAAGAAGAAGCCTGCTTCATTCCCAAACGCATTTCAGATATGTCGGGTGAAGATAAGCAAGTGGTGGAGGATTTGAAAGTGTCACTGCTTCAACTATTAAAAACCTTGCAAGCATTTTAGGGAACAGAAAAACGCCTGGAAAAAAATCCAAGCGTTTTTTTATTTGAACATTGTTGCTTCAATCTACTTCAATTTCAATGGCAACATCGACATTGCCGCTGATTGCTTTTGAGTAAGGGCACATTTGATGAGCCTTATGGACAAGAGTTTCGAATGAATCTTTATCGATTCCAGATCCCTTTACCACTAATGTTACAGCCAAGCTGTACTGATGCATATCACCCATTAATAAACTGACATTGGCCGTGACGTTGGAAGTGAAAGTAACACCTTCGATTTTTCCAACCGATTGTAAAGCACTGTCAAAACAAGCCGCGTATCCAGCTGCAAAAAGTTGTTCGGGATTAGAAGCTTCAGGCATTTGTTTAGCTCTTGGCGTCCCAGGCATCGCAATATCAACCGTGAAGTTTCCATCAGCGGAAATGGCCGTTCCTTCTCTTCCACCATCAACCGTTACCGATGTCGTAAATAATGTTTTTGTCATAGTTTTTCTCCCCAATCTTTATACTTTGGTTGTGCACAATTTAATTTTATAATATCGATAGGGAATTAGCAACTGAAAAGGCCTTGTAAAATGTATAAGTGAAGATTCTATTACTTTTCTCTATAGCGAAGAAAAACAGGCTACCCATCATTATAAAAAGAAAGGTAGCCTGATATTCAAAAAATATTTGGTTTAGTGATTATTCCCGATGACTTGTATATTTGCTAGCTTTAGTGAGTTTTTTCAATACATCAAGTTCATCGTATGAAAGAGAAGAACTGTTGGCAGCCTGACAGTTTTCACGGAGTTGCTGCACCGAGCTGGCCCCGGCTACGGCAGAAGCGACGCCTTGGTTCGATAATACATATTGAAGAGCTGTAGCATTCAATTTTTTATCGGAGAGCTTGTCTTTTAATTGGGGAAGCAAGTCTTTGAGTTCGTTATAGCTATAGTCGAGATAGCCCTCCTCATTAGCCTTTTCAAGCATTTTTTCGCTAAGGAGTCCTTTGGCAAGGGGCCCACGGGCAATGATGCTAACCTGTTTAGCTTCCAAAAGTGACATCCACTCTTCTGGACGGCGGTCGAGAAGGCTGTATTGCATCATCACGGAATCAAGCTCAGACTTTTTGACAAATTCCTTAATTACGTTGGGCCGAATGGAAGAAATTCCATAGTACCGAATCAAGCCTTCTTTTTTTAAGTCTTCAAATGCCTCGATCGTTTCATCCAAATTGTCTTCAATCGTGCCGCCATGCAGTTGATAGAGGTCGATATAGTCTGTACCAAGTCTCATTAGACTATCTTTTACGGCTGACTTGATATAGTCGCCGGATGGATCCCAGCTCCAGCTGTCTTTATTTTCTGTCCAGCGGTTTCCGACTTTCGTCGCTATATATACTTGGTCGCGAACTGGCTTTAAGTTCTCCCCCATGATTTCTTCATTCATTCCAAAATCGTATAAGTCAGCGGTGTCGAAATAATTGATGCCTTCATCCAAAGCTGACTTCACGATTTCCGATGCCTTTTTTTTATCGGTACCCAAAGACATGCAGCCGAGTCCGATTTCGGATACGAGCAAATCCGAGTTTCCTAATCTGCGTTTTTTCAATGCTATCATCTCCCTTTACCTTTATTGTAAAGGAGGAATCACTTTCACTCAAAGATTTCACTTGATCCTTTTTAAAGGGTGAGCTTCTTGCTGATGGATATCTGCAATCCAATCACTGATATATACATAGTTACTTTGAAGGTTTTTGAGTTTTTGAATAATCTCCCAACTCTTTCCGGAGAATACCATGCCATTTTCGAATACATGAATTTTCATTAAATCGTCCTCCATCTCTAGTATGGTAAAATGTATGAAGCATCATGCTGCAATTAGAACAGAGGAGTGGACAAGTTGAAAAAATTCGAAGAAAAAACGTTAACTACCGAAAAAATATTCACGGGTAAAGTCATCGATTTGCAAGTGGATGAAGTAGAGCTTCCAGATGGGAAAACAAGTAAACGCGAAATCATCAAGCATCCCGGGGCAGTTGCAATCATTGCTCTTACAGCTGAAGAAAAGATCATCATGGTCGAACAGTACCGTAAAGCGTTGGAGAGAAGCTTGGTTGAGATTCCAGCGGGGAAACTCGAAAAAGGGGAAGAGCCCATTCGGTCAGCTGAACGTGAACTTGAAGAAGAGACGGGCTATGAATGTGAAAGAATGGAGCATATCATCTCTTTTTATACGTCTCCAGGCTTCGCTGATGAGTTAGTCCATCTCTATCTGGCACATAATTTGAAAAAGAAAAAAGATGCGGCCCCATTGGATGAAGATGAGTTTGTCGAGATGATAGAGCTGACACTCAAGGAAGCTCAAAACTATCTGGATGAAGGGAAAATCCAAGATGCCAAAACGGCATACGCTATCCAATATTTGCAGTTGAAAAAGGCGATTGCCGAATAAATGAAAGAGTACTATGCCGACTTGCATATTCATATAGGCAGGACGAGAAGTGGGCAGCCCGTTAAGATCACCGGAGCTAAAACTTTGACCTTCAGCAATATAATCGAGGTGGCAAGCGAACGTAAGGGGCTTGATTTGATTGGAATTATAGATTGCCATTCTCCTGAGGTCATTGAAGAGATAGAAGAGGGAATGAGAAGTGGGGAAATTACGGAAATGGAAGGTGGCGGGCTTCATTACCGAGACATGTCCATCATCCCAGGGTCGGAAATCGAGATATATGACCAGAATTGCCATGGACCGATTCATGTTCTGGCTTATTTTCCAAACATGGAGGCGATGAAGGGCTTTTCAGCATGGATGAGTAATCATGTCAAAAATATCACGTTGAGTTCCCAAAGGATTTATTGTGAAGGAAAAACGCTGCAAGAAAAAGTGAAGTCGTTGGGAGGATTGTTCATCCCTGCGCATGTGTTCACGCCCTTTAAAAGCTTGTACGGAAAAGGTGTACGGAAAAGTCTGGATGAAGTATTCAATCCGAAGCTAATCGATGCCGTCGAGCTTGGCTTAAGTTCGGATACTTATTTGGTCGAAGATATAGAAGAATTAAAAGCGTATACCTTCCTGACGAATTCCGATGCCCACTCGCTCGGAAAGATAGCCCGTGAATATCAAAAACTATTGCTTAGAGAACCGAGCTTTACAGAGTTGGAAAAAGCCATTAAAGAAAAAGAAGGGCGTAAAGTTACCGCCAATTATGGATTGAACCCCTTGTTGGGTAAATATTATCAAACCGTTTGCGGGACTTGCCTTCATACAATGCCCGGGATAGGTGAAGCGTGCAGTGAATGCGGAGGCAGGACGATTATAAAAGGAGTCTCCACCCGTATAGCAGAATTATCCGATTCCGGAACAGATGGGAAAAAGAGAACGCGGCCCCCATATATCCACCAAGTCCCGCTGGATTTCATTCCAGGGCTTGGACCGAAGTCTATGGAAAGATTGCTACGGGCATTTGATACCGAGATGAATATTCTTCATGAGGCCACTTTCGAACAGCTTTCGGGAGTCGTACCGTTAAAAATGGCCCACTTTATAGATTCTGCAAGAAGAGGGATACTCGATTTCGATGCAGGAGGAGGGGGCAAGTACGGGAAAGTTAAAAAGGGATGATCAACATGGGCTTTCCCGATATAAGCTTTAGGCAAAAGGTGCTTCTTGATGGGGTACCTTTTGTTCGTTTTTTTAAAATTAGCCTTTATGTGAAATAGAATAGGGATTCATTTAACATTTTGTATAATGACTAAGTAGCCAGGAAGTATCACAATAAGGATAGGATATAAAAACAATAAAGGAAGTGAAACGATTTATACAGTGCAAGATGATGCCCGATGGACTCCAAGGAAACTTCTGCAAACAATTATCTGAGTATTTAGTTAATAGACGGGTTCTAAAATACGGTTGCGCATATAAAACTTTGTAAAAAAATCGAATGATCAGGAGGAATTATAAATGACTGAAACAATAAAAATAAAGGAATTATCTCACTTTATAGGCGGTGAAATGGTTGCAGGACAAAATGGGAGGTTTTCGGATGTATTCAACCCGTCGAGCGGAGAAGTCATTGCAAAAGTACCGTTAGCTTCGATTGAAGAGGTAAAAGGTGCTATTGATAAAGCGAAAGCTGCCTTTCCTGCATGGCGTGACCTATCTGTGGCAAGGCGTGCGGACATTGTGATCAAATTTCGCAACTTACTTACGGAGAATATGGATGCCCTAATCGATCTTATCTGCACGGAAAGCGGTAAAACGGCAGAAGATGCAAAGGGAGAGATTACCCGTGGAATAGAATCTGTGGACCTTGCCATTGGGGCTCCCCATTTAGTGAAGGGTGAGTATTCCGTCAATGTAGGCGGACAAATCAATGTGTATTCAGCGAAATACCCACTTGGTGTCGTTGCAGCCATTTCACCATTCAACTTCCCAATCATGGTACCCCTGGCCCAGACCAGTATGGCACTTGCAGTAGGTAATGCCGTCATTCTGAAAGCTTCCGAACGGGTTCCGATGACAGCTTTATTCGTAAGCGAATTATGGAAGAAGGCGGGCTTGCCGGACGGTATCTGGACCGTTATCAATGGCGATAAGGACGCGGTCAATGAATTATTAAGTAATCCAGAAGTGCAGGCAATCTCCTTCGTGGGTTCTACGCCGGTAGCTCAATATATTTATGAGACGGGGGCGAAACATGGTAAGCGTGTGACAGCCCTTGGCGGTGGGAAAAACAACATGGTCGTCATGCCGGATGCGGATTTAGAACAGGTGGCTAATTCTTTTATTGGAGCTGCATATGGAGCTGCATCCCAGCGTTGCATGGCGATTTCCACCCTTATGCCGGTCGGAGAAGAAACGGCGGATCGTTTGATAATGATTTTAAAAGAAAAAATCGGCGCATTGAAGGTAGGGTCCTATACAGATGAAGAAGTCGACTTCGGGCCGGTAATATCCCAACAATCCAAAGAGTCTGTCATTGCTGCAATCGACAGGAGCGTTGAAGAAGGCGCGACGGTAGTTTGCGATGGACGGGAACTGGAAATCGTCAAAGAATCCAATGGTTTCTTTGTAGGGCCGACATTAATTGATCATGTAAAGCCAGGAATGGATATATACGAACAGGAAGTGTTCGGACCTGCGCGTAATATTGTTCGCGTCTCTTCCCTGGAAGAAGCGATCAAGTTGATCAATGAACATGAGTTAGGGAATGGCGTTACCATTTTCACGAATGATGGAGCGGCAGCGCGGAAATTCACGACGGAAATCGATGTCGGCATGGTAGGGGTTAACGTCCCGATTCCAATCCCAGTCGGGTACCATAATTTCGCCGGGTTTAAAGGGTCTAGATTTGGTGAAGGTCATATGTTCGGACCAGATCAAGCCCGTTTCTTTACTAAAACAAAGACTGTCTCGGAAAGATGGTTGACATCGTCCGCCAATACAGGGTCGACATTCGCCTTCCCAAGCAATAATGATTGAAAATTTAATTACAAAGAATCCCTGAAACTATTTTAGGGATTCTTTAAATCCTTTTTAAATCCTAATCTATTAGGGTTGATTCGTAGGAGGGGAAACACATGGATGCAACGTTTGTATTTGTAAATGGGGAAGTAATAACCGTTGATGAAAAAAATTCTATAAAACAGGCTGTTGCTGTTGCAGGAAACAAAATTATTGCAGTAGGTTCAAATGTTGAAATAGAAGAATATATTGGACCTAAAACAAAGGTTCTGGATTTGGAAGGGAAATCATTAACACCTGGGTTTATTGATGCACATTTGCATTTTGTTATGTATGGTGTATTTCAACTTCAGATAAGTTGTAAAGACCCTAAAATCCAAACGATTCAAGATTTATTAGAGGAACTAAGAGTAAAAGCTAATGAAACAACAAAGGGTGATTGGGTTAGAGCTTGGGGTTTCAATGAAAAAAATATCAAGGAGCAACGCTATCCGACGTTGGACGAGCTAGATTCCATTTCGACCGATCATCCTATCTCGATTACCCGAACTTGTGGCCATATAGGAGTGATCAATAGTCTGGCTTTACATTTGGCAAAAATAGATGAACATACTCCGAATCCACAGGGGGGTATCATAGAAAGAGATTCACATGGCCGATTAAACGGCCGTTTAATCGAAACAGCATTTATGCAATTTAACGATATTGCTGGTTATACACAAGGTGAATTAGAACAAGCGATGCAGATTGCTCAACAACATTTTATTGAGCAAGGTATTACTAGTATTCATGAGGCTGGTACATTTAATCAAGAAAGTTTTCGCCTGATGCAGCTTGCATCACATCGAAGAGCAATAAAGTTACGTATTTATGCCATGATCAGTACGCTAAGTGACTGTACCCAGTTCACCAAAAATATGTTAAAGGCTGGGGTTGTGACAGGTACAGGTAATGACTTTTTTAAGATTGGGCCAGCAAAAATGTTCACAGATGGGAGTAGTACTGGTCCAACAATTGCAACGCGCGAAGGCTATTTAAGTAATCCTGATGATTATGGTATTTTATATTATTCTGAAGATGAACTATACGAAGTATTGGGTGAGGCCCATAAACGTGGATACCAAATTACAGTACATGCGCAAGGTGATAAAGCGATCGAAATGTATCTAAATGTTGTGGAACGTGCCTTGAAAAGGTATCCACGTAAAAATCATAGACATCGTATAGAACATGCAGGAATTTCTACACCAGATTTACAAAAACGTATAAAAGACCTTCAAATGATCCCTGTGCCAAACCCTCCCTTCCCCTATGAGTTTGGAGAAAGTTACATTCAGAATTATGGTGAAAGAACAAAGTATATGTATCCTGCTCGTGATTTTATTGATCAAGGAATTATTTGTGCAGCTGGATCGGATGCTCCAATCACTACATATAATCCTTTTATTGGCATTCACACTGCGGTGAACAGAGAAATTAATTCAGGAAATCCTTTTGGACAGCTTCAACGCATTTCAATTTATGAAGCAATAAGGCTATACACTTATAATGCGGCCTATGCTAGTTTTGACGAGCAGCTAAAAGGAAGTGTCGAAATAGGAAAGTTAGCAGATTTATTGGTTTTGGACCGTAGCATACTCACAATTGAAAATCGCTTTCTTAAAGATATTAAAGTGAATTTGACCATGATTGATGGGGAAGTAGTATATCAAAGGTCGAATTCGTTTGTATGAGGGAATACATCGTGAGGGACACGATTTCTTACTATAAACTTCTTAAATTGATATTTAGAAGAGAACTTGTAATGAAAGAATTACTTATATAATGCTCTACATTTTTATTTAAAGGGTTAGATGAAATCAGCATTAAAGAACAATTATACCCTTAAAAACCGTAAAAGATAATTATTTAACAGTTAGAAGTAGTTTAAATGGAATGGAGGGCCTAAATGAAATACATTAAACTCTTGCTTTTTGTACCGTTCATCGGAATGGCTTTCTGTATGCCTTTTGCAAATCGAGTTGAGCCTTATGTGTTAGGATTACCATTTATCTTGTTTTGGATTGCTTTATGGATGGTCTTATCTTCTTTTATATTACTAGTTGTTTATAAACTTGATCCTGACAATCAAGGAGGAGAAAAGGTGGGGTCGAAACGATGAATATTGCATTAGTGATTATTTTCTTTTTTGCGGTAGCTGCCTTGTTTCTTGGGATTCGTGCAACAAAAGGTAAGCAAATGAATGTGGATGAATTCGCGGTGGGGAATAAGGGCTTTGGGGCCCTATTTATTTTTTTGCTTATTGCGGGCGAGGTATACACGACGTTTACCTTTTTAGGTGGAAGTGGTTGGGCATACTCGAAAGGAGCAGCAGCCTTTTACGTACCTGCTTATATTTGTTTGGCTTACGTACTTTCTTATTGGATGGTTCCAAAAATTTGGAGATTTGCAAAGGATAATAATATTATTTCTCAGCCAAGCTATTTTTCTGCAAAATATAAAAGCCCAGTTTTGGGAATTGTCGTTGCCTTACTTGGAACAATCGCATTAATTCCGTATATTGTAATTCAACTTAAAGGCTTGGGAATTATAGTATCAGAAGCTTCGTATGGTGCAATAGATTCAATTACTGCAAGCGCCATTGGGGCTCTGATTATTACTATTTATGTAATTATTTCTGGTATTCATGGTTCTGCGTGGACAGCTGTTTTGAAAGATATTTTGATTTTATTCGTTATTGCGTTCTTAGGAATCTATATACCATATCATTACTTCGGTGGCATTCAGCCGTTATTTGAAGCAGTTCAAGCTGTAAAACCAGAAAGTCTTACATTAGCTAGCGAAGGGTTAAGTGTAGTTTGGTTTATTTCTACCATTATTTTAAATGCATTTGGATTTTACTTATTACCTCAATCCTTTTCTGTAATTCTATCTGCTGATGGTGAGAAGGTTTTAAAGAAAAATGCAATAACATTACCACTTTATACTTTGTTATTATTATTTGCGTTTTTTATAGGTTTTGCTGCCATTATTCAAGTTCCTGGCCTAGAGGGTTCAGATGGAGACTTGTCACTATTACGTTTAACGATGCAGACGTTTGATCCCTGGTTTGTAGGGATTGTGGGAGCGGCAGGATTATTAACAGCATTAGTACCTGCTTCTGTAATGTTAATGTCTGCCTCTATAGGTTTAATGACGGGCATTTATCGACTGACAAGACCGAATGCAACCGATCGACAACAGCTGATCGTCTCTAAAATGCTTGTATTTATAATCATTGTGATTGCATTTATATTTACCATTACTGGTGGAGAGGCACTTGCTATATTAAATATTATGTCTTATGGCTTAATTACACAGCTTGTTCCAGCCTTATTATTTGGTTTCTTCGATACCAAGTTAATGAATAAATTTGGAGCGATGGCAGGTATAGTTGTGGGTGTTTCAATAGTCTTATATAATGCTATAACAGATATTAAACTAATAGATATATTCTATAATATCCCAAGTTATCTTAATGATTTAAATACGGGTATGATAGCCTTGATTGCAAACTTTATTATAGGTATTACAATAAGTTTAGTGACAAATACCAAAATAACTCCGAGTGAGCGAGTAATTATTCAAAACAAGAAAGAGGCAATACGTTAATCAGCTAAAATACGGTGACTGGAATATTAACGACACACCTATCATACTAAAGAATAAGATTATGTATAGAAGAGAAATTTCCAAAAAAGATACTAGGCAACTTCAAAAAGATGACTATGGATACACAAATGTCGTCTTTTTCATCCCATTGTATCTATAGAAGATAAGTCGGTTCTACAGAATAATCGGGACGTCTTCTTTCCTATAAATAAGGATTCTGATATCTAAGTCGGCTTCTACAAACCTTTTTTCTTTATCTTCTTCTATTTTTCCTTGTCATAATCAAAAGAGGAAAAACATAGATTCTAGTAAGTGGAGTTGGGAGGATAGATAAAAGATGAAAAATAGATCTGGCATACAAAATGTAGTAAGGAAACACATTAAGGAACATTCCTCATTGTACGTCTTCATCACCGTACTCTTTTTAATGGGCGTCATTTTTGGTGCTGTTCTCGTAAACAGCTTGAGCTTCACTCAAAAGGAAGATTTGTTCTATTATTTGTCACAATTCTTCGGACAAGTTTCCAAAGGGGAATTTGCGTCTTCACATGACATGTTCAGTCAAAGTATTATGCATAACCTTAAATATATTGGGGTCATCTGGATTCTTGGGGTTTCGGTAATCGGTTTGCCGGTGATTTTAGTACTGCTATTTGTAAAAGGGATGGTAGTGGGGTTTACGGTCGGATTTTTAGTCAATCAAATGGGTTGGAGCGGATTTCTTTTGTCATTTGTAGCCATCCTGCCGCAAAATATTTTCATTGTGCCAATCTTTATCGTAATCACGGTTCTCGCCGTCTCGCTATCCATGAAGATGATCAGCCGCATTTTTCTCAAACAGGTACGGGATCCTTTAAAGCCGATTATTTCCCGTTATATTTTTTCACTTATCCTGTCAGGGATTTTCTTGTTTGCGGCTGCTGCATTTGAAGCATATTTATCCCCTTCCTTAATGAAAAATGTCGTTAGCTTCTTGGGACAATGAAGGTATATGCCATTCCTCATGATTTTTTTTGCTATTAATAAGGAAATCTATTTTGACAGTTTTCCCTCATTTGATATAATATATAGGATAGCGGCGCGGGAGGGAATATAGGTATGGAAATAGAAAATAGAATTGATAGAATTAAAAAGCAGTTGCACTCGTCCAGCTACAAATTAACGCCTCAGCGAGAAGCGACCGTCCGCGTTTTACTTGAGCACGAAGAGGATCATTTAAGCGCAGAAGACGTTTACCTCCTTGTCAAAGAAAAGTCGCCGGAAATTGGATTAGCAACGGTATACCGTACGCTAGAGTTGCTGACTGAATTGAAAATAGTAGATAAAATTAACTTTGGAGACGGAGTTTCCCGTTATGATTTAAGACAAGAGGGCGCTGCACACTTCCATCATCATCTTGTCTGTGTGGAATGTGGAGCAGTAGATGAGATTCAACAAGACTTACTTGAAGACGTGGAAGCCATTGTCGAGCGTGACTGGAACTTCAAGATAAAAGATCATAGATTAACCTTTCACGGCATTTGTCATCGATGCCATGACAAAGTCGAAGATTAAGATGAATAAAGTCGAACCTTCTCCTCAATATGGAGAAGGTTTTCTGGTTTTGTTAAGAAAAAACCATTCATGTTTTTTCTGGGGATTGGCAAAACCTTTTCCCGCTATTTTTCAAAAGTTGTTTTTTACTTTCTCCTACTGAAAAATGTATAAAACTTGTCCTCTTGGGCATAGATTGATACAAAGTGATCGGTTAGGGAGGGGAAAGGATGAAAACGTCTTTAAGGCTAGTTTTACATACAGCTAAAGTGATGATACTCTTCGTCAGCTTCACTGTTCTTTTTTATATAGGAATGGTATGGTTAAATCAGGAATATCAAAGTTATCATCGGTATGATGAACCGAAGGGGACAGCTGTCAAAGTGTCGAAGGCGGTTGATACGGGCGATGATGCATGGTTTGAACGCTTAATGTTGTTTTATCTAGACGGGGAGTAATAAATATGGAGAATCAAGTTAGAGATTTCATTCATTTTTTGACAATCGAAAAGGGACTTGCCAAGAACACACTCGTTTCCTATGAACGGGATTTGAGGTCATATTGGGCGTATTTAAAGAATGTAGAATCGATTACCGATTGGAATGACTCACGACGAGCGAATATCTTACATTTTCTTGCTCATTTGAAAGATCAAGGGAAGTCATCGAAAACCATTGCACGTCATATTGCTTCCATCCGATCGTTCCATCAGTTTCTCCTTCGTGAAAAGGTGACCGACCAAGATCCAACTTTACATATAGAAACTCCAAAACCTGAGAGAAGCCTTCCGAAAGTGTTAAGCATGGAGGAAGTTGAAGCTTTATTAGAAGCCCCGAAAGTAATGAACGAATATGGATTGCGTGATAAAGCGATGCTCGAACTGATGTATGCGACAGGAATGCGTGTCAGTGAATTGATTTCAATGGATGTGAGCGATGTACACGCGACAATGGGCTTTATCCGTTGTGTCGGAAAAGGGGATAAAGAGAGAATCATCCCTATCGGTCAAACAGCACTGGGGGCTATTGGAGAGTATTTGGAAAGGGCCCGTGGAATATTTGCGAGTCCGAAGCATCGAACGGATTCACTTTTTTTGAATCACCATGGAAATAGGCTGACGAGGCAAGGTTTTTGGAAGATTTTGAAAAAGCTAGTGAAAGAGGCGCGAATTGAGAAGGAAATCACACCGCATACCCTAAGACATTCTTTTGCTACACATCTTTTAATGAATGGAGCAGATTTACGAGCCGTTCAGGAGATGTTGGGACATGCAGATATATCGACGACTCAAATCTATACACATATTACAAACGTTCGAATAAAGGATGTTTATTCTAAATTTCATCCAAGAGCTTAGGATTTTAGTAGATTGATAGAGGGGACTGTCCCTCCGATTGAATGAATACGTCAATCGAGGGGACCGTTACCATCATGAATGTAGAGCTTCCTTTAGGATATTATGAGTCTGATTAACTGGAGGAGATAAAGGTACATAAATGTTGTCGAAAGCGAATGGTGTCGTTTACAATATAAAGGTCAGACTTCTGACGTTACCATCCTTTGGAGGTTAGTGAAGGTTAAGTAGACAATAAAAGGGGAATATAAAAAAGGAATATAAAAAGGGTATAATACTATTTATTGGAGGGAATTAGCATGGAAAAAAATTCAGCATTTAAACGCATTTTTGTAGTCGTAATGGACTCAGTTGGGATTGGCGAAGCACCGGACGCAGATTTGTTCGGCGATAAAGGAGCAGATACACTGGGGCATATTGCGGAGAGAATGAATGGATTGAACATGCCGAATCTTTCGAAAATGGGATTAGGTAACATACGTGACATCAAAGGTATCGAAAAAACAGAGCAACCGATTGCTTATTATACGAAAATGAAAGAAGCTTCCACAGGAAAAGATACAATGACTGGGCACTGGGAAATTATGGGTCTTAATATTTCGACACCATTTCAAGTATTCCCGAACGGTTTCCCTGAGTTATTAATCAATGAACTTCAAGCGAGAACAGGCCGTTCGATCATTGGGAATATTCCAGCAAGCGGAACCGAAATTATTGAAAGACTTGGCGAAGATCATATGAAAACGGGTGCATTGATTGTATATACATCTGCTGATTCTGTTTTACAGATTGCAGCTCATGAGGATGTCGTTCCGTTAGAAGAGCTATACAAGATCTGTGAAATTGCCCGTGAATTAACGATGGCTGATGAATTTAAAGTGGGACGCGTTATCGCAAGGCCTTTCAATGGTGAATCGGGATGTTTCAAAAGAACACCTAACCGCCATGATTATGCCTTGAAACCATTTAATAGAACGGTAATGGATGAAATGAAAGATGCCGGGCTGGATGTATTGGCAATCGGCAAAATTTCAGATATCTTTGATGGAGAAGGGGTCACTGAATCATTACGGACTGTCTCCAATATGGACGGAATGGATAAATTGATCCAAACCATCGATCAGGATTTCAAAGGATTAAGCTTTTTGAATCTAGTCGACTTCGATGCTTTATATGGTCATCGTCGTGATCCGGAAGGTTACGGAAAGGCTTTGGAAGAATTTGATGCTAGAATGCCTGAAGTACTAGAGAAGCTAACGGAAGATGACTTGTTGATCATCACGGCAGATCACGGAAATGACCCGGTTCATGAAGGTACGGACCATACTCGTGAATATGTTCCTTTATTAGTTTATTCAAAACGTTACACAAAGGGTACCGAACTACCAGTAAGAGATACATTTGCTGATATCGGCGCGACGGTAGCTGCTAATTTTGATGTGAAAATGCCTACCTACGGGAAAAATATTTTGGGCGACTTGAAATAAGGGAGGGTATGTATGTTTGAGAAAATCGAAACAGCCGCTGAATTTATAAAAAGTAAGATAGATGGAACACCGGATATAGGCTTGATTCTTGGATCTGGTCTTGGCGTGTTGGCAGATGAAATTGAGAATCCGATTATCATCCCCTATCATGATATCCCGGAATTTCCTGTCTCCACAGTAGAGGGGCATGCAGGTCAGCTCGTCATTGGAGACCTCAGTGGCAAAAAGGTTGTCGCCATGCAAGGGCGTTTCCATTTCTATGAAGGATACTCGATGGGTAAAGTCACATTTCCAGTGCGTGTCATGAAACTACTTGGTGTTGAGCAGTTGATTGTAACCAATGCTGCTGGAAGTGTAAATGAAAGTTATTCACCGGGAGACTTGATGATCATTACGGACCATATCAATATGATGGGAGATAACCCGTTAATTGGCGCAAATGAAGAGCGTTTTGGTCCTAGGTTCCCTGATATGTCAGAAGCGTATAATAAAGAATTGCGGGAGAAAGCTAAAACGATTGCCTCAACACTTGGCTTGGATGTAAAAGAGGGCGTATATATCGGAAATACAGGACCGACCTATGAAACGCCTGCAGAAGTTAGAATGGCAAGAGTCCTTGGTGGGGATGCAGTTGGGATGTCCACTGTTCCTGAAGTTATCGTGGCTAGACATTGCGGGATGAAAGTACTCGGTATTTCTTGTCTGACAAACATGGCTGCAGGCATATTGGACCAGCCCCTGTCCCACTTAGAAGTTATTGAAACGACTGAAAAAGTGAAAAGTGGTTTCTTGGAATTTGTAAAGGCCATAGTCAAAGATTTATAAAACGAGTTTAAACAATAAAAGTACAGTGAAAATTAGCACTGTAAAGAATGGGGAATAACCTATATGAGAATGGTTGATTTAATTGCAAAAAAACGTGATGGAAAGACACTTTCAACTGAAGAAATAAAGTTTATTGTTGAAGGATTTACAAATGGTACCATTCCTGATTACCAGATGAGTGCATGGGCAATGGCCATCTACTTTCAGGAGTTAAACGAACAGGAACGTGCTGATCTAACTATGGCAATGGTTGAATCAGGAGATCAAATTGATTTATCGATGATAGAAGGCATTAAAGTCGACAAACATTCTACAGGCGGTGTTGGTGATACGACAACACTAGTGCTAGGGCCGTTAGTAGCTGCTGTAGGCGTACCTGTGGCAAAAATGTCAGGACGGGGTCTAGGCCACACAGGAGGAACCATCGATAAGTTAGAGTCCGTTAAAGGATTCCATGTGGAAATTGAAAATGACGAGTTCATTGAACTTGTGAATAAAAATAAAATAGCGGTTATCGGTCAAAGTGGAAACTTGACTCCTGCCGATAAAAAACTTTATGCATTACGTGATGTTACGGCTACCGTCAATAGTATTGGTTTAATTGCTGGTTCAATCATGAGTAAGAAAATTGCTGCCGGTGCCGATGCTATTGTACTTGATGTAAAAACAGGTGCAGGCGCATTCATGAAGACACTAGAAGATTCCGAAAAATTAGCACATGCTATGGTGAGCATCGGGAATAATGTTGGCCGTAATACGATGGCAGTCATTTCAGACATGAGCCAGCCGCTAGGTTACGCGATTGGAAATGCTTTAGAAGTAAAAGAAGCTATCGATACGCTTAAAGGGGAAGGTCCGGAAGATTTAACGGAACTATCTTTAACGCTTGGAAGTCATATGGTGTACCTTGCTAAAAAGGCAAGCTCACTTGAAGAGGCAAGAACCCTGCTTGAAAATGCGATCAAAGATGGTTCTGCGCTCCGTTCATTCAAGATCTTCTTAGAGGCACAAGGAGGAGATGGCTCAGTTGTAGAACAGCCAGAAAAACTTCCGCAGGCTGCTTATACATTTGAGCTTGAAGCAAAAGAAGATGGATATGTATCGGAAATAGTAGCGGATGAAATCGGCACGGCTGCGATGCTTCTAGGAGCTGGACGAGCTACTAAAGAATCTGAAATTGATTTGGCCGTAGGTCTTATGCTTCGTAAGAAAATTGGGGAGTCTGTCGTAAAAGGTGAATCCCTTGTTACAATCTACAGTAACTTTGAAGATGTTTCGAAAGTAAAAGAAAAATTGTATGAAAATATCACCGTTTCGAAAGAAAAAGTCGAAAAACCAACATTAATCTATAAAGAAATCATGGAATGATTTCTCTTTAAGCAGGTCACCCTTTTAAAGGGTGACCTTTTATATTTTACTCAGGAAGGAGAGGGTGCAACATATCCTCTCCTTTTATAATTCTTTGTTAACCTGAAATTTCTCCTATCGTAAATAATTCCGGTTGATTTTCTGTATAAAAATGGGTTATATGGAAAAAATGAAACTATAAAGATTGGAGGCTATGGAGATGAAGCGGATTCTTTCTCTATTTTTAATCGTGTTAATGGCAATGGGCTTTAGCATCCCGCATACTCAAGCATCAGAAAAAAAAGGTGTGGACCTAGCGGCAAATGCAAAATCAGCCATTTTAATTGAACGGGATACAGGAACTGTTTTGTATGATAAAAATGCAAATGAACGTCTTTCGCCTGCTAGCATGACAAAAATCATGACGATGCTACTCATTATGGAAGCAATCGATAAAGGCGAACTCAGCATGAAGGATAAAATCAGAACGAGTGAGTATGCGGCATCGATGGGAGGTTCTCAAATCTTTCTGGAATTAGGAGAAGAGATGACAACTGAACAAATGCTCAAGGGTATTTCGATTGGTTCGGCAAATGATGCATCGGTTGCTATGGCAGAACATCTTGCTGGATCTGAAGAAGAGTTCGTCAAGAAAATGAATCAAAAAGCAAAAGACCTCGGATTGAAAAATACAAAGTTTCAAAATGCAACAGGCTTACCAGTCAAGGACCATTACAGTTCAGCACATGATATGTCTATCATGGCTAAGGAATTGTTGAAGTATGACATGATCACAAGATTCACGGGTACATACGAAGATTATCTTCGTGAAAATACAGATAAGAAATTCTGGCTTGTTAATACGAACCGACTCGTAAAATTCTATCCGGGAGTCGATGGATTAAAAACAGGATTTACAAATGAAGCGAAATATTGTTTGACGGCTACGGCGAAAAAGGGAAATATGCGGGTAATTGCCGTGGTATTCGGGGCGGCTAATCCGAAGGAAAGAAACGCTCAGGTAACGAAAATGCTGGATTATGCCTTTTCACAATATATCACCTATCCAATTTACAAACGGGGAGAAGTGCTAGGCGAGTCCAGGGTGAGCAAAGGCAGCAAGAAAATGGCAGTAGGTGTGACGAGTGAACCTATATCTGTTTTGACGGCCAAAAGCGGGGCCGCAAAAGACTTTACTAAAAAAGTGATTCTAGATAAAGATCTCAAGGCTCCAATCAAAAAAGGAGATCAAATTGGTACGCTCCAGTTGATTAAAAATGGAAAAGTGTATGTCGAATCGCCGATTGTTTCGAAGGAAACTGTTGAAAAGGCCAGCTGGTGGCAACTGTATAAACGGGCATTCGGCATGTTTACACAAACCAAATGATTTAATTGTCGTAAAGGCTTGTAAATATACTAGTTTAGGCGAATGGACACTAGTTTTGCCATGAAGAAGGAATCTGCAGATTAAACAGAGAATTTGACTCATTATAAGACAGTGAAGGAGGCTGTATATAGTGAGTCTTACGATTGAAATGGAAGCGAAAAGTAGAATATTATGCATTCGTCTCAAAGGTGATTTAGATCATCATACAGCAGAAAAGTTAAAAAAACAGGCTGAGGCGGCCATTCAAAAGCATGATATCCAGCATATTATCCTGAACTTAGAAGAATTGCATTTCATGGACAGTTCCGGACTGGGCGTCATAATAGGCCGTTATAAACAGGTACACCAGAAACAGGGCGAAATGGTTGTTTGTGCAATTTCTCCAGCAGTAAAGCGGTTATTTGAGATGTCAGGTTTGTTTAAAATTGTTAAACTAGAACTATCCGAACAAAACGCTTTGCAAAGACTGGGGGTTGCCTAAAATGAAAAATAAGATGGAAACAAAATTTTCTGCACTTAGCCAAAACGAATCTTTTGCCAGGGTGACGGTTGCGGCATTCATTGCCCAATTAGATCCGACGATGGATGAATTGACGGAGATTAAGACGGTCGTTTCGGAAGCAGTCACGAATTCGATTATCCATGGATATGAGAACGATCCGGAAGGGTGGGTGTACATATCTGTGGTCATTGAAGACGATATGGTCGAAGTGACGATCCGTGATGAAGGTCTTGGCATTGAAGATGTCGAGGAGGCTAAACAGCCGCTGTTCACCACAAAACCTGAACTTGAACGTTCGGGTATGGGATTTACCATCATGGAGAACTTCATGGATGAAATCCATATCATTTCCCATAAAGGCGAAGGAACGATCATTCGATTAAAAAAGCACTTAACTATAAGCAGAGCTTTGTGCAATTAAGGGAGACTTGCATATGGATGTGGAGGTTAAATACGAGAAGAGCAAGAAAGGCCAGACCCATTTAAAAGATGAGGAATTACGGAGGCTGATTAAACTCAGCCAGAGTGGAGATCAGGATGCAAGGAATTTAATTGTCAATAGCAATTTAAGGCTTGTATGGTCGGTTGTCCAAAGATTTCTCAATCGTGGCTATGAACCGGATGATTTATATCAGATTGGCTGTATTGGGTTATTAAAATCAGTTGATAAATTTGACTTAACGTTTGAAGTGAAGTTCTCAACGTATGCTGTCCCCATGATCATCGGGGAAATTCAACGGTTCATTCGTGATGATGGTACGGTTAAGGTTAGCCGTTCCTTAAAGGAAATGGCCAATAAAATCCGTAGGGCCAGAGAGGAACTTTCAAAAACGTATGGTCGTGTTCCGACGGTCAACGAATTGGCAGCACACCTTGAATTATCACCTGAAGAAATTATCATGGCCCAGGAAGCTAGCCGTACTCCTTCTTCCATACATGAAACTGTTTATGAAAATGATGGAGACCCGATTACTCTTCTCGACCAGATTGCCGACCATAATGATACTTCGTGGTTCGATCAAATCGCCTTAAAAGAAGCCATCCAAGAATTGAATGAACGTGAAAGGTTAATTGTTTTCCTCAGGTATTATAAAGACCAGACTCAATCTGAAGTAGCGGTAAGGCTTGGTATATCCCAAGTTCAAGTGTCGCGGCTGGAGAAAAAAATCCTTCAGCAAATGAAAGACCACATGAATCGTTGATTCATGTGGTCTTTCATTTGCTGGGAGAAAAAGTGGATTTATGGAAATAGTAAGGAAGTAAAGTAGAAGTCAGTCATAAATTTTTATGAAAAATGAAGAGAAAACAAAATTTATGGTTGAATTCAGTGGTAAAAACGAATATTATAGTAAAGGTCGCCGGTTTCATTCGGATTTAAATCTATTTTCTCAAGGTTCTTTTCAGTCTGGAATACGGAAGATGAAGAACTAATTTAAGGTCCCCTTAGTACAAACGGTTGAAATGGGTGTTTCCTTTAATATGGAGGTCAGAAAATGTTTTTAGAAAAGTTTTTTTCCTTAAAAGCAAATGGGACGAATGTTCGCACTGAGGTTATGGCGGGTGTTACGACATTTTTCACCATGGTTTATATTATTATTGTGAATCCTGCTTTATTATCTTCGATTGGAATTCCTTTTGAACAGGTGTTTATGGCAACGGTCATATCTGCTGTCCTGGGTACACTCATTATGGGTTTGTTAGCGAAATATCCGATAGCAGTTGCACCGGGCATGGGACTCAATGCTTATTTTGCCAGTGTGGTCGGAGCACAAGGTCTTTCTTATCAAACCGTATTCGGAACAGTTTTCATTGCAGGTCTATTATTCATTTTGGTCAGTGTGACAAGTTTACGCAAAATGATTATAGAGGCCATTCCAAATTCGTTGAAATACGGAATCACATCTGGAATTGGTTTATTTATCGCCTTTATGGGCTTGAAAAATGCAGGGATTGTCGTACCAAATGAGTCAACGATGGTAACGCTTGGGGATTTACACCAACCGGGTACTGTTCTGGCGCTTAGTGGCTTGTTATTAACATTAATTTTGATGGCGCGAAATGTTAAAGGAGCGATCTTCATTGGAATGATCGTAACAGCCATCATTGGTTACTTTATGGGGATGCTGAAGTTTGATGGTGTGTTATCGACACCACCTGCACCTATATTTTTTGACATTGATATTACTGGAGTATTTAGTAATTCTCTATATACAGTCGTTTTTGCCTTTTTGCTTGTAACGATCTTCGATACGACTGGAACATTAATCGGAGTGACAGAACAGGCAGGATTGACGAAGGATGGGAAAATCCCTCGAGCCAAAAAAGCATTTTTAGGAGATGCGATTGCGACGACAGTTGGCTCTATGTTTGGAACAAGCCCATCCACTGCTTATGTTGAATCGAGTACAGGGGTGGCAGCTGGAGGCCGTACAGGCTTAACGGCAACAGTCGTGGCCATCCTATTTGCCCTGTCGGTTTTCTTTTCACCATTAATATCCGCTATTTCTTCCGTTTCGGCCATCACTGCACCTGTTTTGATCATTGTTGGTTGCTTTATGATGGAAGGTCTGGCAAAAGTAAATTGGAAAGCTTTCGATGAAGCTTTTCCCGCATTTGCCATCATTTTGACGATGCCACTTACTTCAAGCATATCGACAGGAATTGCAATGGGTTTCATCACTTATCCCTTGATGAAACTGTTTAGTGGAAATGGAAAATCGGTTCACCCGCTTATTTATATTTTTGGCGTAGTATTCTTAATTCAAATGATCTTTTTCCCAACTCATTAATTGAATGACATCTAACTAAAGACATGCTGACTTCCAGCATGTCTTTTTTCTTTTTCACATTTCTGGAATTAGTAATATTTGGACATCGTTCTCTTCCTGCATTTTCACTCTGTTTCCAATCCATACTAGTATCATAAGGAAATAAAAGGTCGGGATGTGAAAGCGATGGCAGTCATATATACCAGGATGAGGAATCGAGTACATGTCAAGGTAAACCAAAAGGTAAGGATAAAGGATGTTGCAAAAATAATCGGTCCAGAAGAATTAATTTCGAAAATCGACGAAACTCTTTTATTGACGGTGAATAGTGAAGATAAAAATATCATCATCATCGATTTGGCCCAGCTCATCATGGCGATACAAGCAATCGAACCACATATTGAAGTAGAGACAATTGGGCCATCCCAGACGATTATTGAAGTCATTTATTCCAAAAGGAAAATGTCTTTCATTACCTTTGCCGTTATTTGGTTCCTCTTGTTTATTGGAGGGGGGATCACCATCATGAATTTCCATGTCGATGTCAGTATGGCGGAAGTCCATCAAAAACTCTTTACGCTGATAACAGGAAGGGTGGATGAAAAGCCTCTATTGATTCAAATACCCTATAGTTTTGGACTTGGCATTGGAATGATTTTATTTTTTAATCATTTCTTTAAGAAGCGTTTTAATGAAGAACCTAGCCCGCTCGAGGTGGAAATGTTCAATTACCAGCAGGATTTAGACCGTTACGTCATTATGAATGAAAATAATGAGAGTGTGCGACATCTCGATGACAGGTAATATCATCTTCGGGATTTTTGTAGGGCTAGCCGGAGGTATTGCTACAGGTGCTGGTTTTGTAGCGTTTCTGACTGTGCTTGGTGTGATACCAAGACTGACTCAGCTGACGAAAACGTTAAAAATGGTTCGCTTTTATGAAGCGGCCATTATATCGGGAGTGGTTGGGGGAACATGGTTTGGCCTGCAGGGGACTATCTTTTCTCTTCCTAGCATTTTATTGATTCCCATTGGTCTCGCAGATGGGATTTTTAATGGAATGCTTGCAGCGGCCTTGACCGAGGTATTGAATGTTTTCCCTATCCTCTCTAAACGAATTGGGATACAAGATAAAATCATTTACCTTCTTATGGCACTTGTTTTAGGTAAAATAGTTGGTTCGCTATTTCAATGGATTTATTTTATCGATCTATAATCATGACCATACGCATACCTGATGATGAAAGGAGGGCTCCAGATGGTGACCAAACGGAAAGTGATATTGATAACGGATGGAGATGTATATGCAAATCGCGCAGTGGAACTGGTGGCTAGAGAAATCGGAGGACGCTGCATTTCTATGTCACAGGGTAATCCGTCACGATATACGGGTTTGGAGTTAGTGGAGCTCATAAAGCAAGCGAAGCATGACCCCGTCTTGGTCATGTTCGATGATAGTGGCTTCATTGGGGAAGGATTTGGTGAAACGGCGATGAGAGTGGTTGCAAGCCATCCTGACATCCATGTCCTTGGCGTTATTGCCGTCGCCTCCAGAACTAGGAGAGAAGAATGGACCAAGGTCGATGTTTGCATAGACAGGGACGGACAACTGACGGAGAATGGGGTCGACAAATTTGGGGCCCAGGAATACGAAATCGGAAAAATCACGGGCGATACGGTTTACTGCATTGATGAATTAAAGGCTCCAATCGTTGTTGGAATTGGGGATATTGGAAAAATGTCACACCAGGATGACTTTAAAAAAGGAGCACCAATCACAAAACTTGCGGTGCAAATTATATTGGAAAGGAGTGGTCTTGATGGCATCAGAGGATAAACAAAATATGAAGCCCATCCCGAGTAAAGTGGTGGAAGTTGATTCCTACATGGAAGATAAGGTCGGTCTAGGTGTCAGTTTTGATTTAGGAGTAAGAAAAATAAAAGTATTAAGAAAAGATATTCATCTCTATTATGTGAATGGACTTACGGATGCGGAGTTCATCATTGAACTTCTTAACTCGATGGTCCATTCCGAAAACACAGAATTGAAGACGACCAAGGTGTTTGATTTCATTAAAAACTTGCTCGTTCACCAATCAGTTCAAGAAATAAAAACGATGGATGAGTTGGTTGATCAAGTTCTTTCGGGCTTAGTTGTCATTGTCATCGATGGATATGACGTAGCTTTGGTTGTTGATGTCAGGAGTTATCCAGGACGGCAGCCGGAAGAACCAGATACAGAAAAAGTTGTCCGTGGATCGAGAGATGGATTTGTTGAAAATATCATCGTGAATACCGCTATTACTAGACGGAGAATCCGCGATGAGAGATTACGTTTTGAAATCATGAAAGTGGGGGAACGCTCAAAAACGGATATTGCCATCGGGTACATAAAAGACATAGCAGACCCGGGATTAATTGAGATCGTTCGTGAAAAATTGAAAGATATTAAAATAGATGGATTAACGATGGCCGATAAGACGGTAGAAGAGTTTATCGTTAAACAAGGATATAACCCATATCCGCTTGTCCGTTACACAGAGAGGGCTGATGTGGCGGCAACACACTTGCTAGAGGGTCATGTGCTGGTTTATGTGGATACTTCACCTAGTGTCATCATCACCCCTTCTACCCTTTTCCATCATATGCAGCATGCGGAAGAATACAGGCAATCTCCTGCTGTCGGCACCATGGTGCGATGGACGAGGTTTCTCGGGATAGCGGCCTCGTTATTTTTGCTTCCTTTATGGTTGTTGTTTTGTTTAGAACCGCATTTTCTTCCGGATAAGCTGGAATTTATCGGTCCGAGTGAAAAAACGCATATTCCGCTTGTTGTCCAAATTTTCATTTCGGATATCGGGATTGAGTTTTTAAGGATGGCGGCCATCCATACTCCGACTCCACTATCCACTGCCATGGGATTAATCGCTGCAGTATTGATTGGACAGATTGCGATTGATGTAGGGTTATTTGTCCCGGAAGTCGTTCTATATGCGTCCGTAGCGACCATAGGAACGTTTGTTACCCCGAGTTTGGAATTGGGTGTCGCCAATAAACTTGCTCGATTGGCCTTGATCGTTTCGGTGGCTTTATTTAAAATGCCTGGCTTGATCATAGGCATAACGCTTTATATCATATTATTAACAAGCATAAAAGCGTTGAATACTCCGTATCTATGGCCATTAATTCCATTTCAGCCGAGGGCCCTGTCTCATATTATATTAAGAAGACCTTTCCCGGGCTCTAGAGAACGACCGAGTATCGTCCATCCTCAGGACAAATATAGACAGCCTAAGAAATCTTAAGGTTGATGTTGTCGAAAAGTTGTGTTAATTTAATTTTATTCGAATAAAGCAGTAAAGTGGCTTTACAAAGAGTTTAAAACTCTTTGAAGTTAAACCAATCTGACTTCGAACTAACCGTAATTATATTGATGGATCATGTATTAAACAGGTAGATAGGATGAAAATGGATAAGAATAGCTCAAAGGGGCTAAACCTTTTTCTCATAGGGAAAACCCTCTTGAGCACCCCTATCTTGAACCGTAAGTTTTGAGTCAGGAAGGTGAGACTAATATGCATATGTATGGAACGAGTCATGTAAACGATCAAGGACATCTCGAAATTGGCGGTGTGGACACAGTTGAATTGACCGAAAGGTTCGGAACGCCGTTATACGTTTATGATGTAGAATTGATACGCGAGCGGGCAAGGGGTTTTAAACGAACATTTGAAGAATTGGGGATACCGGCGCAGGTGGCATATGCGAGTAAAGCATTTTCATCGATTGCCATGATCCAATTGGCAGAACAAGAGGGGCTATCTCTCGATGTCGTCTCGGCAGGGGAATTATATACAGCGATTAAGGCCGGTTTTCCAGCTGAACGCATTCATTTCCATGGAAATAATAAAAGTATAGAAGAGTTACACATGGCACTGGATAATCAAATAGGTTGCATTGTTGTGGACAACTTTTCTGAATTGACGCTACTTGAAGAGATTTGTTCAAATCGTGAAGAAAGCGTCCAAATCCTTTTACGTGTGACACCTGGTATTGAAGCTCATACACATGATTATATTTTAACGGGGCAGGAAGATTCAAAGTTCGGTTTCGATCTTATTAATGGACAGGCCGAAAATGCCCTGAACCAAGCGATAAAAAGCAACTGGCTTGAAGTTCTCGGGTTGCACTGTCATATAGGTTCACAAATCTTTCAAACAACAGGGTTCCTTCTGGCTGCCCAAAAAATTATTGGAAAGCTGAAAGAATGGCATAAATCAATAGGTTTTCAGCCAAAGGTGTTGAATCTTGGTGGCGGATTCGGCATCCGTTATACAGAAGAAGACGATCCGCTTCCAGCTTCTCAATATGTAGAGGAAATTGTGAGGGAAGTGCAAAAACAGATTGCCGATTCAGATATAGAAATGCCGGAGATTTGGATAGAACCTGGTCGCTCCTTGGTCGGGGATGCAGGTCTAACCTTATACAAGGTCGGTTCCGAAAAGGAAGTTCCGGACGTTCGTAAATATTTAGCCGTTGATGGGGGCATGAGCGATAATATTCGTCCTGCTCTATATGAAGCTAAGTATGATGCCGTTCTTGCTAATCGCCCGCTTGATCCAGTTGAGGAAACGGTGGCCATTGCAGGGAAATGCTGTGAAAGCGGAGATATGTTGATTTGGGATTTGCCCTTGCCAAAAGCTGGACGCGGAGATATTTTAGCTGTTTTCTGTACAGGTGCATATGGGTATTCCATGTCTAACAATTATAACCGGATCCCAAGACCAGCGGTGGTTTTCGTTGAAAATGGGGAAGCTCGTTTAGTCATCAAGCGTGAAACGTTCGATGATCTCATCCGCCAGGATTTAGCCTTCCACGAAGCAGTAGGCCATAATAAAGAATAATCATGGCAATCAAAAATAAAAAAAGGCAGAAACGTTGAAAACCAACGTGCTGCCTTTTACTATATATCCAGTTACGGTCAATGTTAATCAGCTGAAAAATGATTTAATAGCTTCTATTAAACTATTGAAAACATCCTTTAATTTATCCAGAAAAGATTGCCCTTCTTCGGATTCAAGGAAGTTGGACAATTTATCCTTAGCTTCCGTCAATTGATCTCCAACGGCGGTCCAGTCAATATTCAATTCTTTTAATTTATTAAATAAATCAATAAGGCTCTGAATTTGACCTTCATTTAAGACCAGGCCAAGGTCATTTGCCGCGGATTCTACAATCTTACGGACATCCTCCGTGGTGGCAGGAGGATTTTCTGCCATTTTCTCTTTTATTTTCGTCACTAGTGCAGAAGCTTCTTCCGTACCAATTTCATCTCCCAATTCAGCAGTGGTTACCATTTCTTCATTAGCTGCCTGTTTAACATCTTCAGAGATTGCTTTATCAGAAGAAAGCTCATATGCTTTGATGACCCCTGTCAATGCAGCTGTACCGGAAACTGGGATTGGTGCAGTAACATAGACGGTAGCATCCTTAACTCCAGCGGTTGCAAGTGCATTGATATACATTTCATCGGTAACCCAATTAATGTTTTTCGACTCCAATTTAAGTCCTGTACCTTTTTCCTCTAACGTAATGGCAGATGATGATATAGCTTTTGTTCCTATTAATCTGCTAGCAATGTAATCTCCTAAATACTCATGTTCTTCCGCATTGGTGACCGTCAGGATTTCCACGTCATCAGGGGCCTTCATCTCCGAAAGAAGCATGCTTTTTTGTTCTTTAGACAAATTCTCACCAAGCGTAACAATCATATCGCCAACGGCAGCATCCGCAAAGGCCTTATAAGGCAATAACAGACACAATAAAATGGTCACAATGACCCATTTTTTCATACTTTTCATGATTTTCCTCCTTAACTTTTCCTCTAAAAAATGGATTTCTTTAAAGGATTTTAACCTACTTAAAGGGTTACATTACAATGGACGAATCTAAGGGAAAAAAAGATACAGTTTTTCATGAAAAATTTTTTCCTGAATTAAATATGCCGCAAAAGTAACACCTCTTTATCATGTGAACGAAGAGGCCAGGCTGTGAAACCATTGTATCCTTTATCAATGTAGTAAAAACAGCGTAAGATTGCAAGTGAATTTGTCAAAATGTGCTAAGTTATAGTAGAATGAATTCGATATTTAAATAGTTAATCATAAAAATAAAGGGAGTATGGGATGAGAAAAAGCAATAAAACACTTTTACTTATGATGCTTGTTGTTGCTTTGATATGGGGAATTATCTACTGGGCATTCATCGCGTAGCACTAGAATATCTATAAATCAAGTGCTGAAAGTGATGTTGAAACGAAGAAAGTTTTTATGTATGATGTAAATGTCATAAGTGAGAGTACATCATAGCGTATTAACTAGATAAACAAGTAATTAATAAAAAACGTTATTTAGTAACGAGGGATATTATGTTGATTAAGTATAAGAAAAGTTATGAGAAATTTGCCATGGGGTTATTATCTTTCATGCCAAAGGAAAAAGAGATAAAAGTGCTTCGGAATACCATGAAGAATTATGAAACAGATGAAAACTTGCAGTTGTTCTTATGGAAAGATGAAGAAATTATCGGCCTGATTGGCATACAGATAAGTTCCGATTTCATCGAGATTCAACACATATCTGTCAATCCTTCTTTCCGTAAGCAAGGCATTGGCAAAGAAATGGTCAGGTCAGTGAAGGAACAATATCCTGACAAAGAATTAAAGGCCAACGAACATACTGAAAGTTTTATTGAAAAGTGTTAAGAAACTTATTCTAATAAGTGAATCGAAAATAGAGGAGCCTCTCATGAGCCGTCCTCTATTTTTAATTTCCTCTGAGAAAGTTGTCTGTTCCTTTCTAAAATGACTTCAGAACGATCACGTGTCGAATGCCTATTGACCAGCTCCAAATTAGTACAATCACTTTCCATGCACCAAGTGTATCCTTCTTCATTACATAAGGATTGACACTGTGCAAGTAAATCAGGGTCCTTGATGGGGAGGTTGATACTTTTATATGGCCTTTTAAGCAACATACGTTCATGTGTCTGCTGAAGCAAATCGATCAGGGCTTCTGAATCAAGGCCCAATTGTTGCAGCTCGGCTTTTTTCAAACGAAGGTTGGAGATGGCCTTTGCAAGAGTTCTAGAAGCTCCTGCGTTGTTGCCCCTGCGGTCATGGTAGAGTGCAACGGCGATTTGGATAAGTCCGACCCAATGTGAATCACGTTCTTTAGGAGCGGTTTCTTTCCAATATTCTTCAAGTATTTCATGACACTCAAAGTAATCCCTCGTTCCGTGAAAATGGACGAGAAATGAGAGATAGTCTTCAGGTAAATGCAATGGTAAGCCCCTCCTTTTAGCTGATGTTCTCTATAGATAAGACAGTTCTTGGACGTCTACCCACTTTCTCGGTATAAACACCATAGTACCATAAAAAAATGTCCTGAAAAAATAAGGAAAGCTGATTGCTATGCAATCAGCTTGTGTCGTCAGTATTCGATTATAACCAAGAAGCACCGACGATAACTAATAAAATGAATAATACTACGATAAACGCAAAACCTCCGCCAAAACCTCCTGCATTGCCACCCATAATAAGTACCTCCTTTGTTCTGCTTATCTTACATTCTTAGACTATGTTCATTTTACAAATATGATTGGGCAACGACCCATTAAAAAAAATCCTTATCGAGAAACTTTTAAATCAAGTGCTCCTTTATTTGTAATGGATAAAGAGCCGGCAATCCACTATACTTGAAATGAAGAAAAAGGCCTAATAAAAGGCCAATTAGATTTAAATGGGGTATTTTGATGGGTTATAATATTAAGATTGACGCATTCGAAGGACCGATGGACTTACTCCTTCATTTGATTAACCGTCTAGAAATAGACATTTATGATATTCCTATGGCTGATATCACCGAACAATACTTAGGTTACATCCATACCATGCAACATCTTGAATTGGATGTGGCAAGTGAATACCTGGTTATGGCTGCAACTTTGCTCGCAATCAAAAGTAAAATGCTGTTGCCTAAGCATGAAGATGAGCTTTTGATCGATGAGGATGGAGAAATATTCGAAGAAGATCCACGAGACGAGCTTGTGGAGAAACTATTGGAATATAAAAAGTACAAATCTGCCGCAGAAGAATTTAAAGGCCTGGAAGAAGAACGGAACTTGATATTTACTAAACCGCCAAGCGATTTGTCCGAATATGTAAAAGAAACGGAAAGTGAATTACAGGAGTTAAACGTTAGCCTTTACGATATGTTGGGTGCCTTGCAAAAGCTACTCCGCCGGCAAAAGATTCAAAAGCCCCTCTATACAAAAGTGACGAGACAAGAGATTTCCATTGAAAAACGCATGGAAGAAATCTTGACGGATCTCCAAACCTTTAAAGGGAAGAAAAGCTTTTTTGACCTTTTCCCAGAGCCAGTCAAGGAACATATAGTCATTACATTTTTAGCGGTGCTGGAATTGATGAAACTAAATGAAATTAAAGTGGAACAAGAAGATAATTTCTCGGAAATTATGATTGTAGCTAAGGAAGGTGTAGAACCAGTTGGAAGTTATTAATTGGAAAGGGATACTAGAGGCATTACTGTTTGCATCAGGAGATGAAGGTCTTTCCGTCAAGCAAATTGCCTCTGTCCTCGAAATTACGGAATATCAAGCGACGGACATCATCGAGAGTTTAAAGGAAGACTATCTCTCGGATTTACGTGGAATTCAAATTATTGAAATAGCCGGTGCTTTCCAGTTGGCAACAAAGAAAGAGCACTCTGATTACTTGAAAAAACTTGTGGAAACATCAGGTTCCCAGGGATTGACTCAGGCAGCTTTGGAAACATTGGCGATAATCGCCTATAAGCAGCCGATTACTAGAGCTGAAATAGATGAAATTCGCGGTGTCAAGACGGATCGACCACTTCATACTCTTGTTACGAAAGTCTTGATTAAAGAGGTTGGTAGGGCTGAAGGTTCAGGCCGAGCTTATTTATATGGTACAACGAAAGAATTCTTAGATTATTTCGGTCTGAATTCGATTAAAGAGTTGCCGCCCCTTGCCGATAATACAGAAGAAAACTTCGAAAATGGAGAAGCTGACCTGTTTTTCGAGAACTTCCAAAAAACAATCGAATAACATATTTTCATGATTTGTGATAATATAGAAAAAAATGGATGTTTGGAGGGGTGCAGTTGCACATTCTAGCATGCAATGGAGTTGGTCTTGAAAAAGGAAAACCAAATTCTCCAGAGGATTTCTTTAACCGTTCCACTGTAAAATACATAAAGGACGGCGAAGAAAAGATCTTGAATGTAGTATATCTTCGTTATTTCGATGAGCGGGTTACCCAATGGACGCCCTATCCCAAAGATCCCATTTTCAAAAGCCATTCTAGAGATATTTATATGGCTGATATTATTGCTTTGATTTGTTTGATTAAAGAACCAAGTTTGTCCAGCCGAAAGCGATTATATATAAATTCTGAAAAAGATTTAGCAAGTTGCTTCCTGGATCTGAATTTTCACAAATTAGAGGAAGTGTTTAGATCGATTGAACAAGCTAAACCATATGATATTAACACACATTTAGATTTTTATTTATCATAATCATTATGAGGAGGGTTTACGGTTGGGGAATACTTTGGTGAAATCACAGCTCGAGGATGTAAAAAGCTTTTTAGAGACGACAGTGGCTCAGTTAGAGGAGTTCTTGAATGAAACCACCTATACTAAATTGCAACAGGAAAAGAAGGGTGAGGAAAGCTACTATAAAGGAATACTCTCCAGTTTAAGAAGAATGCTTGTAAGTTGTGAGGAAGGCTTGGAAGCTTGTCAAATCGTTCTTAAAAATGAGGTTTTTAATAAAGCGGCTGCGGAAAAGACGCTATATAGAGTGTATCATCAATGTATAGAAGAGTATTTTTCTCCGAAGTCGGACCGTTGGTTTGAAGACAGTCGATCTGCTTATACGGGAAAGAATTCCATTAAGTTTCATCAAGCCGTGCCAGATAGCATTATCGCAATCTTAAAAACGGTGGAGAGTGGCTTTCAGAATATGAGGGAAGAACTTGAATTTTATGAAACGGATTATCGGACTAAGATGTTACAGTCTAGATAAGAGAACAGCAGGGTTTATAGCCTTGCTGTTTTTTTGTTTACGGTATTTCCTCTTGTGCTGAAACATAAAATACGCTGATGCCTTATTTTGAAATTTTTTGGGGGTGGCTTATTGGATATAAGACAATATGCATCAGAAGTTCGTGATTGGATAGAGGAAATGAAGAAATTCATGGATAGTGTAGATATCAATGAACCGCAACTGTTATCAAGTATAGAAAGGCTTTCACATTCGACACAATCATTAGTAACTGGGGATAAAGAAAGCGAAGAAATGGAAAATATCGATAAAGAAATCAGCAAAATTTATAAAGAAATTGAAGAAAGAGCGAAAAACATTAATATCAACTATGAAACAATGCAATCTGTTGGGATCGGAAAACATACACTACCTCCTTTGCCATACGCCTATGATGCACTTGAACCGATTATATCGGCTGAAATTATGCGATTGCACCACGACAAGCATCATCAAACATATGTTGATGGCTTAAATAAAGCAGAGTTAATGATGAAAAAGGCTAGAGAAACCAATGATTTTTCGCTTTTGAAACATTGGGAAAGGGAGGCTGCCTTCCATGGTTCGGGACATTACCTGCATACACTTTTTTGGGAAGGCATGATACCAGGAGGCGGTGGTCAGCCAAAAGGAGAGCTATATAAACAGATTGTAGGGGATTTCGGAAGTTTTGAGGCTTTTAAAGGTCATTTCAGTGAAGCGGCCAAACAGGTGGAAGGTGTTGGATGGGCAATCTTAGTCTGGGTTCCACGAGCACGTAGACTAGAGATCCTTCAATCCGAAAGACATATGATTTTGACGCAATGGGATACAATACCGATCCTGGTCTTGGATGTCTGGGAGCATGCCTATTACCTCCAATATAAAAATAATAGGGCTGCTTACGTAAAAAAATGGTGGAATGTTGTGAATTGGCCGCAAACAACTTTGCGTTTTAATAAAGCAAAAAAATTAACTTGGAAAAAACAATAGACAAGTTAAGGAGTTGTTTACGAAAAGAGAGGGAGAGACGGGACCAGAGGGTTCTGTCTTTTTTGTTTTAAAGCGAATTTCATTCTCAATTGTAAAATATTGTTATAAGAAATAGACCTTTCTATTTTTATTGAAATAACTTTAATCTTTGTTATTTTTATTCTTGATATAATAATAATTGTATGTTAAATAGACTAGTCAAGGGAATTTTAAATGTTTTTTATCTATATTAGTATAAAGATGTGGCAAAAATGTGAACATGACAATTATTAAGGTATATTTATTGACTAATTACTAAATAATAATTACTATAAATAGGAATCAATAAAATATTTCATTTGGAGGAATAATATTATGTCATTAATTAATAAACAAGTTGAAGACTTTAAAGTGCAAGCATACCAAGCAGGAGAATTCAAAGAAGTTACACTAGAAGACGTAAAAGGAAAATGGGCTGTATTCTTCTTCTATCCAGCGGACTTTTCATTCGTATGTCCAACAGAATTAGCTGATCTTCAAGATAACTATGAAACATTCAAAGAAATCGGTTGTGAAGTTTACTCGGTTTCAACTGATTCTCACTTCAGCCATAAAGGATGGGCAGATGCTACTGATACAATCGGTAAAATCGAATACCCAATGCTAGCAGATCCAGCACTAGCTCTATCTCGTCAATTTGGAGTATTAGTCGAAGAAGAAGGCATAGCTTTACGTGGTACTTTCATCGTAAATCCAGAAGGGCAAATCAAATCATATGAAGTGAATGACATGGGAATCGGCCGTAATGCTGAAGAACTTATTAGAAAAGTTCAAGCTGCACAATTCGTAGCAGAACATGGAGATAAAGTTTGCCCTGCTAAATGGACTCCAGGTGAAGATACATTAGAGCCAAGTTTTGACCTAGTAGGAAAACTTTAATTTTAGGATATTTCCCTATACATATATCAACTAGTTGATATATAAAACAGCTACGATTGACAAAAGGCACTTACTTCAATAAGTGCCTTTTGTCCTTTAAAAATAAAATTTTTTAAACAGCAAGGAGAACAACTATGGAAAAAATATATGATTTATTGATTATCGGGGGAGGACCAGCAGGTCTTTCAGCGGGGGTTTATGCCGGACGAGCAAAATTAAAAACGATCATCCTGGAAAAAGGAACGGGGGGAGGACAAGCTGCTACAACTTCAGAAATAGCAAATTATCCTGGAATCCGCAATATTTCCGGCCCAAAATTAGTGGAGGAAATGAAACTTCAAAACGAAGATTTCGGTGTGGAGTTCGCTAAAGTCGATGTAACAGGCGTTGATTTTTCTGGTGAGGTAAAAGTCGTTAAAACACTTAGTGGAGACTATCGTGCACGTGCTGTAATCATTGCAACGGGTGCCACTCCAAGAAAACTTGGATTCCCTGGAGAAGAAGAATTTACAGGTCGTGGCGTAGCCTATTGTTCAACTTGTGATGGAGAATTCTTTGAAGGATTGGAGGTTTTTGTCATCGGAGCAGGTTATGCAGCGGCTGAGGAAGCTATCTTCCTTACCCGATTTGCCACAAAAGTCACCATCATCGCCCGCGAATCAGCCTTCTCTTGTGCCCCTTCCATTGTCGATAAAGTAATGGCCAATGAGAAAATCGAGGTCAAATTCAATACAGAGATTCTAGGTGCTTATGGCGATGGCATGATTCAACGTGCCCGCTTCATCAATAACGTAACAAAAGAAGAGTGGGAATATGAAGCGAAGGAAGAAGACAGTACATTTGGTATTTTCGTGTTCATTGGTTATCAACCTCAAACGGCCATTTTCCAAGGCCATATTGAAATGGACCGTGCTGGCTATATTCTAACTGACGACGATATGAACACAAATGTAAAGGGTGTTTACGCAGCGGGTGACTTGAGACCGAAGTCCTTACGTCAGATCATTACAGCAGTATCTGATGGAGCGATAGCCGCAACGGACGCAGGTAAATACATCGCAGAAGAAAAAGACCGCTTAGGCATCAAAGATGAGCCGGAAGTGGAAAAACAGCAAGAGAAAAAGGAACAAGCGGCTGCACCAGCAGGTAAGAGCTCCTTACTGAGCGATACGTTAAGAGGCCAACTAAAAGGAATCTTCGATAAGATGGAGAATGACGTGACCTTAGTATCAATCGTGGATGAAAGCCTACCCAAATCGGTAGAATTACGTGACTTCTTATTAGATGTTGCCGAATTAGGGGATAAGCTTCATCTTGAGCTATATAATAAAGGCGAAAATAAAGATATGGAAGAAAAAGTGAATGCCGATAAATTCCCTGTAGTCTCCCTGTTGAATTCGAATGGGGAATACAGTGGTGTCAAGTACCATGGCGTACCAGGGGGGCATGAGCTGAACTCCTTCATTTTAGCCATCTATAATCTTGCCGGTCCAGGTCAAGCAATGGATTCAGCTGTCCGGGATTCAATCAAATCAATCAGCAAGAAGACAAATATTAAAGTAATGGTTTCTTTGGCATGCCACTTCTGCCCTGACGTTGTAGTTGGTGCCCAACGAATCGCGATAGAAAACCCGAATGTTGAAGCCGAAATGGTCGACATCAGTAATTTCCAAGACATTAAGAAAAAGTATAAAGTCATGAGTGTCCCGGCTATGATCATCAATGATGAGGAAGTAGTCTTTGGTGCTAAAAAAATCGATGAAATCGCTGCTTTATTAGTTTAATAGGAAGAATAAACCGATGGATGGACCTAACACAGTGTCTGTTTATCGGTTTTTTTATTGTTTTTTATATGTCCCTTCAAGTTTGTCATTATATATCTCCCCACCTGATTTGTTTCGGAGTGTTGCTGGAACTTTAAGGGGATCCGATTATTTTAATCATAACCCTTGTCCATTTGCATAAACTTGTACAAAAACAAGTAAAGAAACGGGAGGGCACTCATGCGTTTTCTATATAAAGAAATACCTAAATTATGTATGGTCATTCTCTTTTTTTCTTTTTTAGCACCGGTTCAGAGCGTCAGTGCTAACGTTGGGGTCAGTGCCCATAGTGCCATTTTAATGGACGAGGAAAGCGGAAGGGTCATTTATGAAGTGAATGCCCATGAAAAGAATCGTATTGCAAGCATCACGAAAATCATGACGGCTATCTTGGCTATAGAATCGGGACAGATGGATGAAACCGTCACGATTAGTGGGAATGCTTTTGGAACGGAGGGATCTTCTCTTTATTTAAAAGAAGGTGAAAAGATCAAGCTTGAAGATTTGGTATATGGGTTGATGCTCCGGTCGGGGAATGATGCAGCTGTTGCGATAAGTGAAAAGGTGGGGGGGAGCCTGGATGGTTTCATCTGGATGATGAATCAAAAGGCAGAAGAAATTGGGATGAAGAATTCCCACTTCACGAATCCCCATGGATTGGATAATACGAAGAATCATTATTCAACGGCATATGATATGGCTTTACTGACTCGTTATGCCATGAAGAACGAAACCTATGCCAAGATTGCTGGGACTAAAGTACATCGGGCTCCTAACTCCACAGAAGATTGGGATTACGTTTGGAAAAACAAAAATCGACTTTTGACACAGTTATATGAGTATTGTACGGGTGGAAAGACGGGGTATACTAAACTGGCAAAACGGACATTGGTTAGTACAGCGACAAAAAACAACCATGATCTTATCGCTGTCACTTTGAATGGGCCGGATGATTGGAATGATCATATCAGCATGTATGAAGCTGCGTTCAAGAATTATAGTTTGACTGAAATTCTACCTGAAGGCGCCATAAAAGATATAAAAGAACCTATATACCAAGGACATGCATACTTCAAAAATGATTTTTCCTATCCACTTACTAAAGACGAAAGAGAATTAATAAAAGTCAAAATGAAATTCCTCAAGCCCGAGAGCAAGTGGAAAGATAAACGAAATATACCTGAGGTGGTGGGTAAGGCATATATCTATTTGAATGGAAAACAGGTCGGTAGCAGGTCCATCTTTTATGGAGAAACACTAGAAAGTTTCAATCAGCAATCGTTTAAATCTTCGTGGGCGGCCTTATTTGAATCAGTATTGGGAATTGACCGTAATGGTTAATTATATTTGGGTTGGCATGACCGTAATCGGAATAGTGTTTGCCATGATTAACGGAACCATGAATCAAGTGAATGAGGCACTTTTCGTGAGTGCCAAGGAAGCGGTCACACTTTCACTAGGATTGATGAGCATCTTGGTTTTCTGGCTGGGATTAATGAAAATTGCGGAAGAATCAGGACTGCTTGAAAAACTATCCAGTTTGTTCAGGCCTTTCATGAGATGGTTATTTCCAGAAGTCCCTCCCAACCATCCTGCAATGGGCTATATTTTATCAAATATGATGGCGAACACATTTGGCTTGGGAAATGCTGCGACGCCATTAGGCATTAAAGCCATGGAGCAGTTAAAGAAGTTAAATGGAAATAAAGTAACGGTCAGCCGTTCCATGGTTACTTTTTTAGCGATAAATACATCAAGCGTCACGTTAATCCCAACGACCGTCATTGCCATTCGGATGAATTACGATGCAGTGTCTCCGACTGACATCGTGTTTCCTACTATTGTGGCTACAGCCATCTCGGCATTTGGGGGAATAGCAATAGATCGCTATTTCTATTACAGGAGAAAACGGAACGGGAGGGAATAAGGATGTTACATTGGATGACGTCCATTTCGATATGGCTGATACCCCTTTTGATTCTCTCAATTTTAGTATACGGAACGTTTAAAAGGGTACCCACTTATGAAACCTTTGTAGAAGGGGGGAAGGAAGGAATCGATATGTCCTTCTCCCTAATCCCCTTCTTGGTGGGTATGCTTGTCGCCATTTCGGTGTTTAGGGCATCAGGGGCTCTTGATTCATTTGTGCAAGTAATAAAGCCACTACTTACCTTTCTCCATTTTCCAGCGGAGATTTTTCCTCTGGCGATCATCCGGCCGATATCGGGAACGGCTGCCTTGGGGATGACGAGCGATTTGATTTCCGTGTATGGACCCGATTCCTTTGTTGGTCGCTTGGCTGCTACAATACAGGGAAGTACAGATACGACCTTCTATGTCTTGACCGTTTATTTCGGTGCAGTGGGTATCAAAAAGATGGGGGACGCACTCAAGGTTGGCCTGTTGGCAGATTTAGTGGGAATTATAGCGGCGGTCGTGGTCGTCACACTTGTTTTTGGGACAAAATAAAGCTAAGGGAAATGGTTGTATCCATTTCCTTTTTTTATTTAATAAGCTTTTTTAGGGCATCACATATATGACGGTTTAAAGAAAATAATACATTTTTTTGCCATGGAAAAATAAGCTATGTTACACTCATTATGGAAACCAACCTATATAACCGATCCTAAATGGGTGAAATAATAAAAGAAACGGCCATATTCGTGAAAAACCTTTTGTTTTTGCCTCGCTATATGTAATAATTGTATGATTGTGTATGTACAGACAATAACAAACGAATGATTATACTATGAGGTGAAGATAGATGGAAAGATTGCAAAAGGTAATAGCACACGCAGGATTAGCATCGCGTCGTAAGGCAGAAGAGTTAATATTAGAAGGTAAAGTAAAAGTGAATGGAAAAGTAGTGAAAGAATTAGGCGTGAAGGTTGGTCCTAATGACAAGGTAGAGGTAAATGAAGTCCCACTTGAGAAAGAGCCACCTGTATATTTCGTATTCTATAAACCGCGCGGCGTCATTTCAGCTGTTTCGGATGATAAAAAAAGAAAAGTCGTAACGGATTATTTCCCTTTCGTACAAGAGCGGATTTACCCTGTGGGACGTCTGGATTATGATACTTCGGGCTTATTGGTGTTAACAAATGACGGAGATTTTGCCAATACACTTATGCATCCGAAACATGAAGTAGATAAAGTGTATGTGGCTAAAGTGAAAGGGATACCTTTACGTGAAAGCTTAAGGAAGTTAGAAAAAGGAATTATGCTCGAAGATGGCAAGACTGCTCCAGCCAAAACCAGAGTATTGACGACAGATAAGAAGAAGGAAACGGCGATTATTGAAATCACGATCCATGAAGGTAGAAATCGCCAGGTCCGTCGGATGTTCGAAGCGATTGGACATCCTGTTATTAAATTAAAACGGGAACAATATGGTTTCTTGACATTAGATGGATTGACGGCTGGGGATTCCCGGGAGTTAACGCCACATGAAGTTAAATTAATGAGGACGATGGCATCGACTGATCCGAAACAGCGGAGAATGTAATAAGGTTCACTTCAATATTAACAGGCTGAAACCACTACCCCATTCATCAAAGCGTTGAATGGGTGGTGGAAAACAGCCTGTAAATCCCTTTTCTTTCATGACGCGAAAAAGGTGTCAACGAATCTTAGAAAATATGGTCATCTTGTTTATAGGTATATTGGTTTGGTGAAATTTAGAGCTGCCTTAGGAGGATTTCTATGGATAGAAAAAAGCGACGCCTAGTAAGTAGGACCATCATTCTACTGTTATTAGGTGCAGCTTTAGTGTTTGCCCTTTATACGAACTTCACTAAAGATAAGAATGACAGTCTTCAAAAGGGGAACGAAGCACCCAACTTTGTTTTGACTGACATGGAAGGAACAGAGCATAAGTTATCGGACTATAAAGGACAGGGTGTTTTCCTGAACTTCTGGGGTACATATTGTAAGCCTTGTGAATATGAAATGCCGTATATGGAAAGCCAATATCAAACATACAAAGACAAAGGCGTGGAGATATTAGCAGTCAATGTAGGGGAATCTGAATATTCGGTTAATGAATATGCGGCAAAACATAATCTTACTTTCCCAATCATGATAGATAAAGGCAGGGAAGTTGAGAATGCCTATCGCGTAGATATTTTACCGGTTACCTTTTTAATAGATAAAGAAGGAACAGTGATAGATATCATTACCGGAGCCTTGACAGAAGAGATCATCCAAAAGCATATGGAGAGAATTAAACCATAATATTGGGGAGTTTTTGACATGAAAGAAGTAAAGTGTGACTGTGGCCATGTAAATCCATTCGGTACGAAGATTTGTGAAGTTTGCGGGAGCTTACTAGACAATAAAGAAGATAAAAAGTTGATTGATATGCGATATGAGGGCAGTGCGAGACGTTCACAAACCTATAATAAGACGGTCATCGATAAAATATGGAACTTTTTCTCCTCCGTGAAGGTAGGGGTTACCCTTATTGTCTTGGCTTTGGTGGCTTCTGCAATTGGAACGATATTCCCTCAGGAAATGTATATTCCTTCCACTGTGACACCTGCAGAACATTATCAAACAGAGTATGGAAAACTGGGCAAGTTGTATTACGAATTTGGATTTCATAATTTATACAGTTCGTGGTGGTATTTAATCATCATTGCGATGTTGGGCACATCGCTTCTGATTGCTAGTATCGATCGTTTTTTCCCATTATACAGATCCTTAAAGAAACAAGGAATCACTCGTCATGATGGATTTATGAAGCGACAAAGGGTATCGGGAGTAACGAAGCTTGATGGTCACGATGTGAATTTGGAAGAAGTAAAAGAAAGTCTGAAAAAGCAACGTTATCATATACGTGAAGAAAACGGGAACATTCTAGCTGAAAAAGGGCGTTTTTCAAGATGGGGACCGTATGTCAACCATATCGGACTTATCATTTTTTTAATTGGGGCTTTACTACGCTCCGTCCCTGGTATGTATATTGATAAAGTGCTTTGGCTACGAGAAGGTGAAACAAAAGAGATTCCTGGGACACATGGGGAATATTATCTCAAGAATAATGAGTTCAAATTAGAAGTGTATGATAAAGAGAATGAAGATGACGAGCAGTTCAGCGCCGCGATAGATAAAACTGGTACGATAGCTAAGACCTTTGAAGCGGATGTAACATTATTCGAGCGTCGAGATGAAGGGTTGCCAGGTGAGAAAGTGGAGCTCGATAAAATCAAAGATTTTAAAATAAAAGTGAACGAGCCATTGAAACATGATCATTTTGCTTACTATCAAGTGGATTATAAATTAGATGAACTTAGTACCATGTCCTTTCATTTAATTGATAAAGAAACAGAAGAGAAATTTGGAAATATGACCGTGGATTTAAATAATCCGCAAAAGACCTATCAATTGGATAAAGGGTATTCAGTCGAATTAATGAGTTATTTCCCCGATTTCGAATTTGATGAAAACGGGAAACCTATTACCATATCGAAAGTTCCGAATAATCCAGCATTTATCTTTAAAATGAAGACGCCAGATAAACCAGATGGGGAAGTCAGTTTTGTAGCGATAAAAGAGACGGTGGAACCAATGGGAGAAAATACATATAAACTGGCATTTGCCGGAGTGGAGACGAAAGACGTTACAGGTTTAACAGTGAGAAAAGATTTAACCCTATGGATTCTTTTCACCGGTGGAATCATATTCATGATAGGTGTTGTCCAAGGTTCATATTGGAATCATCGTCGTATATGGATTAAACGGAAAGAGAATGAAATAATGATCGCCGGCCATACAAACAAAAACTGGCACGGCATTAAGAAAGATATAAAAAAAGCGATAGAGTCAACACCACTTTGTGAACCAACAGATTTACTAGAAGAGGAGAAATCTTCTAATAAGGGGGAAGTTTTAAATGGCTGATTTGAGTGGGAATTTATTATATGCAGCCTTCTTTTTATATCTGATTGCGACCTTTATATTTGGTGGGTCGATAAAGGATAAAAGAGGAGCAGAGGAGAAAAAACAAAATAATTGGGCAAAATTAGGCATCACCCTGACGATTTTAGGTTTTGCCGCACAGGTAGGCTATTTTATTACAAGATGGATTGCAGCGGGCCATGCCCCTGTAAGTAATTTGTTTGAATTTACGACCTTCTTCGGAATGATGATGGTCGGCGCATTTATCTTGATCTATTTTCTTTATAAAACGCCAGTACTTGGATTGTTTGCCTTACCCATTGCTTTATTAATCATTGCCTATGCAAGTTTATTCCCTACAGAAATATCGCCACTCATCCCTGCCTTACAGAGTGATTGGCTTCATATTCATGTAACTACTGCTGCTGCAGGACAATCTATTCTAGCCATTAGCTTTATCGCCGCTATCATTTATCTGGTTAAATCGGTAGAACAGACACAAGCAAGCAAACGGACATTTTTTCTTGAAATCATTATGTATACGTTAGTCAGTACACTTGCGCTTGTCATTGTATCCTCCACTTTCTCCATGATGGATTATAAAGCTAGTTTTGATTGGGTTGATAAAAAAGATATGGCAGCCAAACAGGAATATACTCTTCCTGCCTTGGTAGGTCCTCATGAAGGGGTAATGATCGAAAAAGATCAATTCCAACCATTGGTGGAGATGCCTGCAATTATCAATGCGAAAAAACTGAACACAGTCATTTGGTCGATAGGTGCAGGACTTGTTTTATATGGTTTAATAAGGTTGATTGCTCGGAAAAGAGTGGGCGCTCTAATAAAACCGCTTGTTAAAAATGTTAATTTGAACTTATTGGATGAAATCAGTTACCGTTCCGTTCTTATTGGATTTCCAGTCTTCACACTAGGGGCACTTATTTTTGCGATGATTTGGGCACAAATTGCTTGGACACGCTTCTGGGGCTGGGACCCGAAGGAAGTATGGGCACTTATTACCTGGTTGTTTTATGCAGCGTTCTTGCATCTGCGGATGTCTAAAGGTTGGCAGGGAGAAAAATCAGCATGGCTTGCCGTTATCGGTTTTGCCATTATGATTTTCAATCTGATATTCGTCAATTTGGTAATTGCCGGTTTGCATTCTTATGCCTAATTAACTATAAAGGGGGTCTTTTGTTAGTGATGTCGAAAAAAGATTTATCGATATCGTCTACAATTGACCTCTCTTTTTTTCTGTTTTTTTCATTTATAATTCCCAAGTATTCGAGTGAACGTTACAAGTTATGTTGGAATCATTGTGACAATATAGTGAAAAGTTAATGAAAGGGGAACGGATATAGCTATTTATCTGCATTTGCTAAGAAATAATATTAGTCATACATGCATTGATTTTGTAAAATAAACGATAGGAGGCTGGTTACATAATGTATAATGCAATTAAAATTCTTGTGGTGGATGATGAGGAAAGAATCCGCCGCTTGCTAAAAATGTATTTAGAAAGAGAAGACTATATAATCGATGAAGCCGAAAACGGAGATGTCGCTTTAACAAAAGCTCTCGAAAATGATTATGATTTAATCTTATTGGATATTATGATGCCTGGTAAAGATGGAATTGAAGTATGTCGTGAGTTAAGAGAGAAAAAAACGACACCTATCATCATGCTGACCGCTAAAGGTGAAGAAGTCAATCGAGTGCAGGGATTCGAAGTGGGGACTGATGATTACATAGTCAAACCATTCAGTCCGCGTGAGGTAGTATTGAGGGTTAAAGCACTTTTGCGCCGTTCTTCCAACGTAAATTACATGCAGACCGAAACGTCAGCAAAAGATGTGATCGTCTTTTCCCATCTAACGATTGATAATGATGCCCATCGTGTACTGGCGGATGGAAAGGATGTTTCGCTTACGCCTAAAGAATATGAATTATTATACTTCCTAGCGAAATCGCCCGATAAAGTATTTGATCGAGAACAGTTGTTAAAAGAAGTGTGGCATTATGAATTCTTTGGAGACCTTCGAACTGTTGACACGCATGTCAAACGCCTGCGTGAAAAGTTAAACCGTATATCCGAAAATGCTGCTAAGATGATTGTCACTGTTTGGGGCGTCGGGTACAAGTTCGAAGTAATAAACGACTGATGTTATGGGGCAGTGTTGTTGGTAAGCTTTGGGCAACGATTCTCTTGCTTGTCTCTTTTGTGTTGATGGTTTTAACAGTACTTCTAGTTGAATTCTTTGATAATTTTCAGATAGAAAATGTCGAGAATGATTTAACCCAAATGGCACAGCAAATCATTACAGTCACGAATGAACATGGAGGCAATGGGGACGATGTTCTGCAAATTGCATCTGAGTTAATAGGCGATGAAACAAAAGTCATCATATTGAATGATGACAAGATGGTCTTTTCATCGGATGATGAAAATGGCATTAATATAACTTCTGAATTCTTTATGGAAGATCCCGAATTAATCAAGGTGTTTACAGAGGGGAAAACTGTAAAAAAAGAAATGATGCTTCCAGCAAAGGGGCAAGGCACTGAACCATTGTCAGCATTTATAGTGGGAGTGCCACTCGAGTTCAATGGACAGCAAGACGAATTCTTTTTGATTCAGTCATTGGAATCGACGAAAGAGACAACTAAGTCCACTACGCAATTCATTCTCTTAGCTGCAGGAATCGCCATCATTTTGACGACCATTTTCGCTTTCTTCTTATCAACAAGAATCAACGCACCGCTTGTCAAAATGAGAGAAGCTGCATTGGCCATAGCTCGTGGGAAATTTGATACTAAGGTTCCCATTCTCACCCAGGATGAAATTGGTGAATTGGCCATTGCATTCAATCAGATGAGAAAACAGCTAAAATTCAATATGAATGCTCTCAGTCAGGAAAAGGAGCATCTTGCAAGCATTTTAAGCAGTATGGCAGATGGTGTAATTACATTTAATAAAAGTGGTACGATCTTGGAAACGAATCCTCCGGCTGAACGTTTCTTGCAAGCCTGGTACTTTGAAAAAGGTTATAACCGGGAAGGCAATCTGGATGTACCATCCGTGCTGATGAATCTATTCGATGAATCTGAGTCTTTTGATAAGGAACAAGTTGGTGAAATTACTTTACAGGGAAGAAATTGGGGTCTGATAGTCAGTCCTTTATATTCAAATGCGAATAATATCCGCGGAGCTGTGGCTATCATTCGTGATATGAGTGATGAAAGGCGCATGGATAAACTCAGGACGGACTTCATAGCCAATGTGTCCCATGAGTTGAGAACTCCGATTTCGATGCTTCAAGGCTATAGTGAAGCGATTGTAGATGATATAGCAGGCAGTGAAGAAGAAAAAATGGAAATGGCTCAGATAATTTATGATGAATCCTTAAGGATGGGACGCTTAGTTAATGACTTATTAGATTTGGCCAGATTGGAATCAGGTAAAATGAACCTTAGTTATGAGCTGATTTCTATCTCTCCATATTTAAAAAGGATTACAAGTAAGTTTCAAGGACTGGCTAGAGACAAAGGGATAACGATTACGACACATCTACAGGACGACGGAATCACTTGGAATTTCGATCCTGACAGGATTGAGCAGGTCTTGACGAATCTTATTGATAATGCGATTCGACATACGCCGGCAGGCGGGAAAATCGATGTCCAGCAAAGAATGAGTGATCGCAGAGGGTTGATTATAGATGTGACGGATTCCGGTTCAGGCATTCCGGAAGAAGATTTGCAATTCGTCTTCGAGAGGTTTTATAAAGCAGACAAAGCACGTACCCGTGGCCGTTCCGGTACAGGATTAGGCCTGGCCATCGTTAAAAATATCATAGATGCACATGATGGATATATTTCGGTGAACAGCCTACCAGAAAAGGGAACAACATTCAGCTTTATTCTACCTCGAATGATGGAAAATGCTGAATGAATGTCAGGTAGATTGGCAAAAAATCTTGTTACATGAGAAACGGGGTGGGCAAAGGCAATTGGATTTCCAAATTGCCTTTGCCCATTTTTTCATTTATTAAATCCGTGAAAAGGAAAGGACCTTGTTCAAGAAGCCTATATCAGGGGGGAGTGGAGGCTTGTAATCATTCTGGGATAAAAGTAGTGAAAAATATGGATGAAATCTGACCCTATTGGAAGAGATTACAGTTCCGAATGCTCCTAACGAAGTTTCATTCCCATTCAGAAAGAAAGAAAGAGGGTGCACCCGAGATGATCGGGTGCACCCTAAAGGCTTATAATGAAATACGGGCCATGAAAGTAATTTCTTGAGTTTCCTCTAAGTATTGCTTCATATTATCCTCTAATGGTTTATCAAAGCTTAAAACCATGATGGCTTCCCCGCCAGCTTCTTTTCGACCTACTTGCATAGTCGCGATATTTACTGCGTGATCACCAAGGATCTTGCCTACGTTACCGATTACCCCTGGTTTATCGGTATGTTGGATATAAAGTAAATTAGGTTCAGGGTGGAAATCGATTTTGAAACCGTTCAGATTGACAATCCGAGAACCATAGTTTTCAATATGAGTTCCACTAATCGTTAGTTCACGAGTGTCACCTTTTACTTTCAAGCTAATCAGGTTTGAATATCCTAGGGAGTCAGTAGAAACTTTTTCTCCGATGGTAACTCCTCTTTCTTTGGCAACCAATAGCGCATTCACCTCATTGACTGAAGCATCGACTCTCGATTTGAAGAAGCCTGATATTAGACTTTTTGTTAAAATGGCTGTATCAAAGTCCAAGGAGTCCCCTGCGTAAGTAACGGAAATCTCTTGTATGCCTTCTTTCATGCATTGAGAGGCAATGGAACCCATTTGTTGGACTAGTTGATAGAACGGCTGCACCTTTTCAAAGACTTCTTTAGAAATGGCTGGAAGGTTAATCGAACTGGATACTGGGTTGCCTTCAAAGTAGGTTAATACTTCTTGTGCAACTTGAACGGCTACATTTAACTGGGCTTCTTTGGTGGAAGCTCCCAAATGGGGAGTAGCAATGACGTTATCAAGTTCAAGTAATTTGTTGCCAAATGGTGGTTCTTCAACGAATACGTCCATCGCAGCTCCAGCTACATGTCCTTGGACGATCATCTCGTATAAATCATCTTCATCAAGTATTCCACCGCGTGCACAGTTTAGTACGTACACACCTTTTTTACAGGTAAGTAGTTTATCTTTATTGATTAACCCTCTAGTTTCGTTCGTTAGAGGCGTATGTACAGTGATTATATCTGCTTTAGGAAGCAATTCATCTAAAGGCAGGGAGGTTACAGCCATCTTTTTTGCGCGATCGGCAGTTAGGAATGGATCAAATACAATGACTTCCATACCAAAAACCTTGGCGCGTTTGGCAAGTTCCCCACCAATACGTCCAAAGCCTATAATACCTAGAGTTTTCCCGCGAAGTTCCGTTCCCGTGTACGAAGAGCGTTTCCATTCTCCATTTTTAAGGGAAGCATAAGCTTGTGGAATATGGCGCATCAAAGAGGCCATCATGGCAAAAGTATGTTCAGCTGTGGAGATTGTATTGCCATCAGGTGCGTTTACCACGACAATGCCCCTTTTGGTGGCAGCCGGGATGTCAATGTTATCAACGCCGACACCTGCGCGTGCAATAATCTTTAATTGAGGCATGCGATTCATTAAATCTTCTGTAACTTTTGTTGCACTTCTTACAAGAATCGCATCAATTTGATCAAGTTCGTTTGCTGCTTCTTCTACAGTCTTTTGAATAAGAAGAATATTGGATGCCTCTGAAAGCGGTCCGAGTCCTTCTGGTTTAATGGCATCTGCTACTAAAATCTGATACACGTGTAAACACCTTCAATTCTCTTAAATTTCAGTTAATTTTACAATTGAACTAGCAAATATGTCAATTTAACATTTCGTTTTGTAAGCGCTTTTAAAAAAGTTAGCCTTGTAAATTATCCGGTAAAATCAGCAATGGTAAGGGCTTTTTCCGTCAATCGTCTATTAATAAAAAATTATTTTCGATAGTGTTAAACGAGATAAGGATTTAAGCCAGTTTTGTTTAAAATGGTTATAAATGACATCACTTAGTGCTGATTAAACTAAAGGTGAGGTAAAAATACTATTCAAAAAAAGAATAATCATTTATAATGAAAATTGTAAAAGAAATTTTATAGGTCTATCTTCGGGGCGGGGCGTAATTCCCCACCGGCGGTGATGAAGAATATTTCTTCTAAGCCCGCGAGCCTTTAGGGGCAGGATTTGGTGAGATTCCAAAGCCGACAGTATAGTCTGGATGGGAGAAGATGGAGGTTCCTGATTGCGTTCAAACAGTCAAATGCTGAACGTTTGTTTGATGAAACCTTTAATTTATCCCTTTAATTCTGTCGGAATTAAAGGGTTTTTTATTGAACATCGACATGATGAAGGATCCCTTACCTCTTTTTCACGGTAGATCAAGAAAAAGAAGGAGAGAGAGCTATGAAATCGAATAATATTAAAAAAATGGTCACGCTTGCAATGTTTGGAAGTCTGTCGTACTTACTTATGCTTTTGAATTTCCCATTTCCAGGATTTCCACCTTTTCTGAACATTGATTTTAGCGACATTCCTGCGCTGATGGCCGCATTGATTTATGGACCGCTGGCAGGGATATTGGTTGAATTCCTGAAAAATCTACTGGATTTGGTCATGACAGGAACCGATACTGGGGTACCGGTAGGACATATCTCCAACTTTATAGCGGGAATAATATTCATTCTGCCAACTTACTATGTATATAAAAACATCAGCTCTAAAAAAGGGATGACGTTTGCTTTGCTAGCCGGGACAGTTTCTATGGCGCTAGTTATGAGTGTCCTAAACTATTATGTCTTTTTACCGGCATATACGTTCTTTATGGGATGGGATGCAATGACGGCACCGGAGTCCAGGAAATTCGTAACAGCGGCAATACTTCCGTTTAATGTAATTAAAGGATTGCTTATCACTTCTGTTTTCATGCTATTATTCGTTAAACTTCAAGCATGGATCAATAAACAAGTTTTATATAAAAATGCTTAAAAATAAAAGAGGTAGAAAAAACCAGATATCCTGCGTTTTTTCTACCTCTTTCTGTATGAAGGTACCATTAAAGAAAAAAGCCATTCTCATAATGAAAATGGCTTTTTGACCTATTCGAATTTAAGGGCGTCGCCTTCAAATGATTCATCCGCTACCTTAATAGAATCCGTTGGACAGCCTTCAAAAGCATCCATCATGTCATCTATAAGAACATCTGGGATTTCAACGATTCCTTCGTTATCGTCTAGCGTAACAAATGCAATTCCTTCATCATCATAATCGTAGATATCCGGTGCTGCCGCTCCACAAGCTCCACAAGCGATACAGGTTTCTTTATCAACAATAGTAAATTTAGCCATGATTAAAACCCCTCCTAAGTTGATATACAACTCATAACCTTTTTAGTATAAATTATTATCTCTTCCTTATTGTAAGACCGAATGCCGAACTTATCAATAGAAAATGTAACGATAGTATGGCATTACATGGAATGTCAACAAAAATTATTGGAAGATTTTCATTATAATGTGTTCTCATTCGATAGGTTCACACAAATATCAATGCGAATTTGACATAAAAAAAACGGCGGTTTTTGAAGATTTTTGTTACAATATAATTGGATAAATGGAACAAGGATGTGAGCTTCATGAACAATTATCTTCAAGCAATCATTTTAAATGCGATAGAAAAATTTCAAGGTGAGCGTTCCATCTTCGCTATTTATCATATGCTACAGGGTAAAAAATCGTCCCAGACAATCCAGGATGCACATTTATTTGGATTAACGAATATTTTTGGGACTGTCCCTCGTTTTACCCGTGAGCAGTTAATTCAAAACATAAGATTGTTCATTGAACTGAAGTTAATCGACGCAACAGGAAATGACGATGTTTATATGATTAGTGAACAAGGAAGGAAGGCATTGAAGGCCTATTTCATAAAATGCCCGCTTCCTACTTCCCTGAACGGGTGGAAATACCAAAGCATCACTCAAGATTTTTGGAGAAGACTAACTTTACTTATTCAAACTATATCCCATATTGTCCACAATGAAAGGTCATTCTATCCGATACAACAAAATCAACAAATACAGGAATTCGTAAAGGGATTTTTATCTACCAATCGACAAAATCGGGAGTTAATTGCCCAACATCTTTATGAGGAACTTGTAACACTTTTGGAGTTACAAAGGGAGTTGAACCGTGATATTTTTGTCTTGAAAATTACGGGAGTGAATCGCATTGGGCTTACGTTTGAACAGATTGGAAAAAGGAAAGAGGTCGATGAGTGGTATGTGCAGTTCATTTTTCTCGAAACACTGCATCACATGCTCATGGAAATTTCAACGGTAAGTGATTACCCTCTATTGGCCTCACTGATCGTTGACTGGAAAAATGGTGGGAATCTTCATATGACACAATCCACCCAAATGACTCTGAACTATATTCAGGCAGGGAAAACGATATCTGAAATTGCAGAAATCCGTCGTTTAAAAGCCAATACGATTGAGGATCACCTTGTGGAAATCGTCCTATCGGATAAAAGCTTTTCGATACAGGATTATGTTTCAAACGAAGCTGAAAACCAAATCATTACGGTCATCAAAGAACTTAAGACAAGAAAGCTGAAGGCTATCAAGGGAGCAGTTGATAATGACCAAATCAGCTTTTTTCAAATCAGGCTTGTACTTGCGAAAATAGGTGATAGAGGATGAACTTGAATTCAGTCTTGAAAGAAAAATTTGGATTTGACAATTTCCGTCCTGGGCAGCAAGAGGTGATTCAATCCTTGCTTGAAGGGAACCATACTTTGGCCATGCTTCCCACGGGATCAGGTAAATCATTATGTTACCAGCTTCCTGCTTACCTTTTCAATAAGACGGTTATCATTGTTTCGCCCTTATTATCATTGATGCAGGATCAGGCAGATCAGCTCAAAATGAGAGGGGAAAAAAGTGTATTGACCCTCAATTCTTTTCTGAATCCGTATCAAAAAAAACAGGCTTTTGAACGTTTGCATACGTATCGGTTTATATTCTTATCCCCCGAAATGCTTGGGCTAGATAATGTGATTCAGTCCTTGAAAGCCATCGATATTGGTTTGTTCGTCATTGATGAGGCACACTGCATTTCTCAGTGGGGGTATGATTTTCGTCCGGACTATTTGAATTTGGGAGAAGTAAGACAAAAGTTAAATAACCCCCTAACGCTAGCTTTGACTGCAACTGCAACAAAAGAAGTGCGTCAAGACATCATCGGGAAATTGAATATCACTTATGCCAAAGAAGTCATTTCATCTGTTGATCGGGAAAATATTTCCATACTCGTAGAAAACTTAGCTGATTATCAAGAAAAGCTTTTCCGTGTACTTTCATTGGTAAGGGAATTTCCAGGTAGTGGTATTGTTTACTTTTCTTCGAAAAAAGTAGCGGAATCCGTCACGGAATTTTTACAGGATAATGGGGTCAGTAGCGTCAATTATTATCACGGTGGTATGGAACAGGAACAAAGATTGCTTATTCAGCAGCAATTCATCTTAGGCCAATTAAAGATCATTTGTGCGACCAGCGCTTTTGGAATGGGAGTCAATAAAGCGGATGTTAGGTTTGTCATTCATTTTCATATGCCCTCCACCATGGAATCATACCTTCAAGAAATAGGTAGAGCGGGACGTGACCAAAAACAAAGTGTTGCGGTATTATTATACTGTGAAGGAGATGAAGGGCTTCCTTTGCATTTATTGGAACAACAACTTCCCACTGATAGCCAAATCGAAGCGGTTTGTTCGTATTTAAATGAAGTGAAAAGATCCGTTGGCGATTTAACCCTTTCTGAAAAAGAACAGCTTTTCCAACGTTTTTCCTTAACTGATATACAGTTTCGTTTCTTTACACAATTTCTGAAGGATAACAATCCGCTGTTTCATATGGATGCGATGAAAGCGTATTGTCAGACTAGAAAAATACAGAACCAAGCTAAATTGGGCGTGTTTTTAAATTGGCTTCATACAAAATTGTGTCGGCGTTTAGGGATTTTGCATTATTTTGAGGAAGAGCAGCAGAAAGTGAATCCCATCTGTTGCGATTGTTGCGGGATAGGTGTAAAAAACATCCTGGATGTATGGCCTGCAGTAAGGGAACAACAGGTTAATACGTATTCAACCTGGAAAGAGGAATTAGCTTTTGTTTTATTGGATAGGGATATTAAAGATGAAAAATAAACAGGCTGAATTAATAAAACAGCTTACAGATAAACAACTACTCTCTAATTTATTCCTGACCCAAATGATTATCTTAACTGTTGCTTTTTTTTTAGGCGTAATCTTATTTAAAGATTTTTCTGCTTTTCTTAATTTATTTAACTTTAATGACATGAACATTTTGTTAGTGGGTGTTCCTGCAGGGATATTAGTGGTTATGTTTGATGTGAGTCTGATGAAAGTGACACCGGCTTCCTATCAAGATGATGGTGGGGTCAATGAACGTATTTTCAGAAGTTTACCTTACTTTATGATTTTCATTGTTGCCTTAGTGGTGGCGGTTAGTGAGGAAATATTATTTCGAGGAGTTATCCAGACCCATATAGGACTGCTATGGACGAGCCTTATATTTGCGGTTGTTCATTATCGATATTTATTTAATTGGTTTTTATTTTTGAGTGTCATGGTTCTAAGCTTTTTTATTGGGTTCTTGTTTGAATGGACCCAAAATATTTTAGTGACAATCACAGCCCATTTTTTAATAGATTTTATCCTTGGGATATTAATAAGACGTAAGTATGAAGCTGGGATTAACTGAAGAAGGCGGTGACTTAGATGAGTCGTATAAAAGAGAGTGAAAAAGATCAGGCTGGAGAACTTCGTACGCGAGTCGATCGTCAAAAGGCGAAGTCATCTCTGCCAAAGAGAAGTGAAATTCATCAAAATAAAAAGAAAAAAAGCAAAGCGAAGATAAAATTTCCCATGATTAAATTATTATCGCTATTTTTCATCTTGCTTCCTGTGGGGTTTTATAGTCTTTATACATATCTTCAAGATAGACCTGAGAAGGATACAAAAAGTAGTGAAGTGGTGAATTTTAGTGATGGGGAAGAAACGATAGAAGAGACGGTGCCGACCACTGCGACGGCCGGAGATGTGAAGGAAAAGGAAGAAAAAGACTCTGATAAGCTTAAAGAAGAAAAGCTGCAAGAGGAGAAGGCTGCAGAAGAGAAAGCGAAGAAAGAGGCAAAAGCTAAAGAAAAAGCTAAGGCAAAAGCGAAACAAGAGGCAGAAGCAAAGGCCCAACAAGAAGCGGAAACGAAAGCCAAAGAGGAAGCAGAAGCAAAGGCCAAACAGGAAGCGGAAGAGAAGGCTAAGCGGGAAGCAGAGGATAAAAAAACTTCTGACGGTGCTACTTCCCAATCGGATAGTGACAGCTATAAAGTTGTATATCATACGGTTCAGGGAGAGGAAACACTATTCCGAATTGCCATGAATTACTACAAGTCACAAGAAGGAATCGCGTTAATTCAGGAATGGAACGGCCTGAATGGGAATGAGATCTCCAAGGGACAAGTGTTAAAGATTCCCTTGAAAAAATAAAAGGTATGAGCACTCTGTCTCTAAAGTTGACAGGGTGCTTTACTTTCCAAAGGTTTAGGTCATTTAGATAGTAGAAAGGCAGCTTTATTTATCATTTTTTTCGAGACAACCTCATATCATGACTTGAAGGATATGAAGGAGGCGGAAGAAAAAATGGAACCGGCAATCATTTTACTTGATGATAAAACCGATCAGGCAGCAAAACAAATGTTACAGAACGTTGTGGTCCGCAAAAAAAAATTCGAGGCTCTCAAAAAGAAGCACATTCATAGTTTATGGGCAACAATGATCATTGTAGCTCTTTTTTTGATATACCTTTATCTATATATAGTTGTTCCTTATTCATACTCCTTTTTTAAGATGTTCAGTATCTTTGTTGATGATTTTAAACATTATCTATTTTTAGCTGCAGCCGCAGGAATATATGGTTATATGATGATGATTAAAAACAAAATGGATAAGGCAGAGAAGGAATTTCAATTGCTTCGCTGTGAAATCATCAATAAAAGCAAACAACTATGGGAAAAAGAGGAAGAATGGAAAAGCCGGCATAAGGTATTTGATATGATGAAGAAGAATTATGACATTAACTTATTTCATGAAAATAAATAAAAACTTACTTGAGAATATTTAATTGAAGGCAAGGTTTTATAATTAATTTAGGATGTTATTTGGCAATTGAAGAGAAAGAAGGTTTAGTGGAAGATGGTTCTGGCATATGGATTGTTAGGTTTGATAGTGCTTCTATTCTTTTTGGTTGTTTACATGTGGCGAGTGGCTAATCAGGATAGGCTGATTATTCAAGATTTATATTTTAACGATTTTCCGGAAGGGTTTGGGGAAATTCGGATTTTTTTCATTTCCGATATACATCGGAGAACCGTTTCGGATCGTCTAATCACGGATGTCATAGGTAAAGTGGATTTAGTGATTATCGGAGGGGATATTCGGGAAAGTGGAGTTCCTTTAGAGCGGGTCGAAAAAAACATCTTGAAATTGAAGGGAATTGGTCCTTTATATTTTGTGTGGGGAAATAATGATTACGAAGGGGATTTTCACGAGTTGGATGCTGCGCTCTTGAAACATGGGGTCAAGATCTTGGATAACACCTCCGTTTCGTTCGAGTCGAAGAAAAGTGAGCATCTCGCCCTCTTAGGTATAGATGATATATCTGTAGAAAGGGACAGGCTCGACCTTGCTCTGTCGGATTGCGGAAATGAGCACTTCCGGATATTGATCAGTCATAACCCGCTAGTGAAAAATCAAATAAAGTCAGAACACCGTATTAATCTCGTTCTTTCAGGACATACCCATGGAGGGCAGATTCGTTTATTTGGATTTGGTCCATATCGTTTGGGAGGCATCACAAAAGAAGGGGAGTGTATGTACATAACGAGTAACGGATATGGGACAAGTACGGTGCCCTTGAGACTCGAAGCGAAGCCGGAAACCCATTTGTTTACATTGAAAAAAGGGGAAAGTACAGGATTTGGGGACGCTTTAGAGAAGGTTTATTAGGCTAACAGCTAAAATGAGCATATTTGAATTTTACAGGGTGGAGATAATCCACTATAATTTCTACAAATGATGTTCTGTTATTGGAGGCCTTGTTAAATTATGCAAGAAGGTAAATATAATATAAAGGCGGTTTCTAAACTGCTAGGTATCCAGCCTGGTACTTTAAGGGCATGGGAAAGACGGTATCACTTCATTGAACCCATCAGGAATGATTCAGGTCATAGATTGTATACGGAAAAACATCTCCATATCCTAAAATGGCTAATCAATAAAACGAATCAAGGGTTTACAATCAGTCAAGCTGTATCGTTGCTTGAGAGCTCTGAAAAGATAGAGGGCGAAGCTTATGAAACAAAGCAAGATAATGACCAAACGGTTAAATTAGCTAATGAGTTGCTTGAGGCGCTCTTAGACTTCGATGAAAATAAGGCTCAAACGATCATTAGTCAGGCTTTCAGTATGTATACGATTGAACATACGGTAGTTGAGATACTCGGAGGCATTCTTGTTCAAATTGGTAACAAATGGGAAAGTGGAGAAATCACTTCGGCTCATGAACATTTTGCTTCCTCCATTCTCAAGGCCAGAATCAGCTCCATCATGCATACCATTCCGACAAGCGGTTTGTTACCTAAAGCATTAACCGTGTGTGCGCCGGGGGAAAAGCATGAATTTGGGTTGTTGATTTTTACTATTTTCCTAAAAAGAAAAGGATATGAAACGATTTATTTAGGAGAATCGATTGCTGACGAGGATCTCTTTATCGCATTGAATATAATTAAACCAGCTTTTCTCTTCATGTCTTGCTCGCTTTCTGGGAATCTCCCTGGAACTTTAAAGTTGATAGAAGAGCTTTGGCAAGAGTTCCCTGACCTGAAGGTGGGGCTTGGGGGAGAAGCGCTGAATCATATGTCGGAGGATAACCGAAAGAAGTTCAATCATGTTTTAATTGGCGGCATCCAAGCCGATTGGACTAAATGGTTGAAGTCTTAATTCATTCCTCGAAAATAATGGATATGCACCTTGAGACCAAGTCTTCATATGATGTATGAAGATGGAAACCAGGGGGCATTTTTTTATGAAGTTGGAGCGATTAACGAATAATAAAATCAAGATATTTCTGACCCTTGATGATTTAATTGATAGAGGCATTACAAAAGAGGATATCTTAGGGAATTCCTTGAAAGTGCACAAATTGTTTCAAGATATGGTCGAGGAAGCATGTGAAGAACTCAGTTTTAAGATGAGTGGTTCTATTGCCATTGAAATTTTTTCTTTGCCTGCTCAGGGTTTGATCATCATTGTAACGAAAGATGAAGAAGAATTATTTAATGAAGAAGAGTTCCTTGATCTACAGGTGAAAATCGATGAATCGCCCCATATTCTCTATGTTTTTCACGATTTTGAAGATGTAATCCAATTGTGTCACCGCTTGACTTTTCAAGGTATGCTTAATAGCTCTCTTTATTTTTATGAGGGAAAATATTATTTATTGATTGAAGACGTGAAGGATGCTACTTATGAAACGGTTATCTCTTTAGCGGCTGAGTATGGTCATGCATCGACGCTGACATTATACCGCATTAATGAATATGGGACCCGTTTGATCGCAAAGGAAGCCATACATGCTTTAAGCACGCATTTCATTTAGCCTAAAAGGGGAGACAGGGCAGACACTTCTAATATAGCTGAACACGGTTTGCCTGAAAAACCTCATCGCTTTCGGTTTTAGTCTTAGAGAATAGGGGGAATTAAAAAGTAACAAGTGGAATGATACCGTTTTCATTTTTTGAATATTTCTAAATTTTAAATTCACATTTTTACTCTTTGCTTTAATATTGCGAAGGTGTATACTAGCACTGAAGAGCTCTAATCGCTAATTATAATATATGGATGAGATTATATAGGGGGTACTATAATGGAATCGGCAAAAGGGAATGGCCACGTGAACGAGGAAGAAAAACATGATGTGCTAAAGTCTACCCAGACTGTAATACATAAAGCACTGGACAAACTGGGGTATCCTGAAGAAGTATTTGAACTGTTAAAAGAGCCATTACGGTTATTAACGGTAAAAATGCCCATTCGCATGGATGATGGATCCGTTAAGATATTCACAGGGTACAGGGCACAGCATAACGACTCTGTTGGTCCTACAAAAGGTGGAATTCGTTTCCATCCGAATGTGACGGAACGTGAAGTGAAAGCGTTATCCATCTGGATGAGTTTGAAATGTGGAATTGTTGATCTTCCTTATGGTGGAGGTAAGGGTGGAATAGTATGTGATCCTCGTAATATGTCCTTCCGAGAGTTGGAAAGACTTAGCCGGGGCTATGTCCGTGCGATCAGCCAAATCGTGGGGCCTACAAAGGATATTCCTGCACCAGATGTATTTACCAATTCACAAATCATGGCGTGGATGATGGACGAATATAGCCGAATTGATGAATACAATTCGCCTGGTTTCATTACTGGTAAACCCCTTGTGCTAGGTGGTTCTCATGGTCGTGAATCTGCGACTGCTAAAGGTGTGACTATTTGTATTAATGAAGCCGCAAAGAAACGCGGTATTGATATAAAAGGGGCACGTGTTATCATTCAAGGTTTTGGGAATGCAGGTAGTTTCTTAGCGAAATTCATGCATGATGCGGGTGCTAAAGTTATAGGGATATCGGATGCTTATGGTGCGTTACATGATCCTGATGGTTTGGATATCGATTATTTGCTAGACCGTAGAGACAGTTTTGGAACTGTTACGAAATTATTTAAAACGACCATTACCAATCAAGAGCTTCTTGAATTGGATTGCGATATATTAGTTCCAGCCGCTATCGAAAATCAAATCACGGAAGATAATGCCGCGAACATTAAAGCTTCCATCGTGGTGGAAGCGGCCAACGGACCTACTACAATAGAAGCTACGCAAATTTTAACTGACCGTGGTATTTTATTGGTTCCTGATGTCTTGGCTTCGGCTGGAGGCGTTACTGTTTCTTACTTCGAATGGGTTCAAAACAACCAAGGGTATTATTGGTCTGAAGAAGAAGTTGACGAAAAACTCGAAAAAATTCTGGTGAAGTCATTCAATAATATATATGATCTTTCCCAATCCAGACGTGTTGATATGCGATTAGCAGCCTATATGGTCGGGGTAAGGAAAATGGCGGAAGCATCCCGTTTCCGTGGGTGGATTTAATACTTATATAATGTATGCTTAATTTGTAAATGCTAGTGGGTACAAGCATTATCTTTGAAAAGATTTGTAAAAAATCCTATCATTTAATGATAGGATTTTTTACGTAGAATGATTTATATTTTATATTATAGATAGAAAGGCAGTGGCATGAAAAATGAATAATGAAGAAGTTATTATAATCGGAGGGGGTCCATGTGGACTGGCAGCTGCCATAGCACTGAAAGAAGCGGGGATTGGCGCCCTTGTTATAGAAAAAGGCAATGTTGTTGATTCCATTTATCGTTATCCCACACATCAGACCTTTTTTAGTTCCAGTGAGAAGTTGGAAATAGGTGATACGGCATTCATTATCGAAAATCGAAAACCCGTCCGAAATCAGGCCCTTGCCTATTACAGGGAAGTTGTCAGAAGAAAAGAATTGCGGGTACATAAGTTCGAAAAAGTTGAAAAAGTCGAAAAACAGGATGACGGACGCTTCCTTGTGAAAACATCTAAAGGGAATTATACAGCGTTGCGTGTTATCGTCGCTACAGGTTATTATGATCATCCTAATTATATGTGTATTCCAGGAGAAGAGCTTCCTAAAGTCTTTCATTATTTCAAAGAGGGACATCCCTACTTTAACTGTGACGTTACAGTCATCGGAGGTAAAAATTCAAGTGTGGATGCGGCATTGGAATTGGTCAAGTCCGGGGCAAGGGTCACTGTCCTGTATAGAGGCTCTGAGTTCTCAACAAGCATCAAACCGTGGATACTTCCTGAGTTCGAGTCATTGGTTCGCAATGGGAGAGTTGTGATGGAATTCAACGCCACAGTAGATAAGATCACGGAAGACAGTGTCGTGTATCGTGTAGGTGACGTGGAAAAGGTGATTGACAATGACTTTGTATTTGCGATGACGGGTTACCATCCCGATCATTCGTTTTTAGCTTCGATGGGCATTTCAATTGATCAGAAAACAGGAAGACCTACTTATGATGAAAATACGATGGAGACAAATGTTGAAGGCATTTATATCGCGGGTGTCCTGGCAGCAGGCAATAATGCCAACGAAATATTTATCGAAAACGGCAGGTTCCACGGCGAATTAATTGCCCATCATTTAGCTTCAAACAAAAGTAAATAAGGAGCTGAATAAGGATGCGGAAAATATCATTAATTACGACAGGTGGAACGATTGCAAGTAAAGAAACCACGGATGGCATGTTGTCATCAGGAGCTTTGAGTGGAAAAGAGTTGGCCTCCCTTTGCGAGCTGCCAAAGGAAATTGAAGTTAAACTTGTCGATCTTTTTCAAATACCGAGCATGTCCATGGATTTAGATAAAATGGATGAACTAAAGCTGGCCATCCAAAAAGAATTGAAAGACCCGGATGTTGCTGGGATAGTTGTAACCCATGGTACTGATACATTGGAAGAAACGGCATTTTTTCTTGATCTCACCACGAATGATCAACGGCCGATTGTGGTAACTGGTTCGCAACGCTCTCCACAAGAAGTTGGAACGGATGTGTATTCGAATTTAAGAAATTCCATTTTAACAGCTGCAAGCCCCCTTCTTGAAAATGTTGGTGTAGTTGTCGTTTTTAATGAAAGAATTTATTCAGCTAAGTATGTTAAAAAAGTGCATGCCTCCAATTTACAAGGATTTGAATCCTTTGGATATGGTTACTTGGGGATCATTGACAATGAAGTGGTCAGCCTATATCAGAAACCATTATACCGTGAGAGTTTTGATGTGCAAGGTTCGATTCCGAGAGTGGATATCATCAAATGCCATACAGGCGCCGATGGTATCTATATCGAAGCCTCTGTTAACAATGGAGCTAAAGGAATAGTACTCGAGGGTGTTGGCAGGGGTCAAGTAACACCACGAATGGTGCCTGCAATACAAGATGCTATGGATAAAGGGATTGCTATCGTCATGACGACAGCTGCGGAAGAGGGGAAGGTATACCCCGCCTATGACTATGTCGGAAGTGCCGCGGATTTAAAACAAAGAGGCGTGATTTTAGGTGCGGATTATGACAGTAAAAAAGCACGCATAAAGTTAGCTGTCATACTGGCAAGCGAAGTGATTTTAGAAGAGGATCACTTTAAATACTGACGGGTAATAAAATGGAAGACTTTGATTACAGGATTTAATTTTTGTGCATTCCGTGGTACGATTAAAGAAAAGAAAAGAGGTCAGCTCATGCTGGTCATTTTGTCAGCGGCTATTGCGCCGGGGTTGGCGTTACTTAGCTATTTTTACTTGAAAGATCAATATGATACCGAACCTATTTCAGTGGTCATCAAAACTTTTCTATTCGGTGTCTTCCTTGTTCTCCCAATCATGTTTATACAATATGTGCTCGAAACGGAACACATTTTAGATACGGATTTTGCCAATGCGTTTTTATGGGCTGCGTTGCTTGAAGAATTTTTCAAGTGGTTCATACTGATCTATGTCATCTACCAGCATATTGCCTTTGATGAGCCTTATGATGGGATCGTTTATGGGGCAGGAGTTTCTTTAGGTTTCGCCACAATGGAAAATGCGTTGTATTTGCTTGCCAATGGTGTAGAACATGCTTTTAGCAGGGCAATCCTACCAGTATCGAGCCATGCCTTATTTGGTGTTATCATGGGGTATTATTTAGGTAAAGCTAAATTTTCCTCTAAAAATAACAGGTCCTACTTACTCTTGGCTCTTCTCGTTCCCTTTATGTTACATGGAATTTATGATTATATCTTGATCTCCCAAAAATTTTGGGTGCATTTAATCATGCCGTTCATGATTTACCTTTGGTGGCTGGGAATGAAAAAGGTAAAGAAGGCTCGACTTCTATCTAAATTTCATGCAGAAGAACTTTCTCAAAATCATTATGTTAGTAAATAATAGTATTCCTGATTCGGAGTGTTGGCATAAATTGCCCACTCCGTTTTTTATTGCCATGGAATAAAACTACCGCTTAAGAAGAAAATAGAAGTACGTTAATTTAAATGAAGAGGAGTGTTTTGATGAAAGGGAATTCGTTAACATGGAAATGGTTCCTGCTGTTTTCATGCATTGCGATTTGTTTCGGAGTTTTCCCGGAAACAAGAACAAATGCCTTTTCGAGTCAAGTTATTCAAAGGGGCGCAGTTGGCGATGATGTAATCGAATTACAGGCACGCTTACAGAACATCGGTTACTATCAAGGGAAAATTGATGGAGTGTATGGCTGGGGTACATATTGGGCACTTCGGAATTTCCAAAAAGATTTCGGTCTGCCGATCGATGGGTTGGCAGGAGAAACGACAAAAAAGAAGCTTGTTAAAGCTTCTAATTACAATAAGGAATTTGTTCATGACCAGATTAAAAAAGGAAATGAGTTTACTTACTACGGGGGAGTTGACATTGATAAGCAAGTCAAAGTTAAAGATAGTGCCTCGAAAAATGAAACAAATAACTCTTCATCGGAAAATTCATCGCCAGGTGCAGCTACTTCGGCCAATCTTCCAGGAGGATATTCACAGAATGATATCCAACTGATGGCGAACGCAGTTTATGGTGAATCTCGAGGGGAACCGTATACTGGGCAGGTTGCAGTTGCAGCTGTCATTTTGAATAGGGTAGAGAGCGCTTCGTTTCCCAATACCGTTTCCGGGGTGATTTTTGAGCCACGTGCTTTCACGGCAGTGGCTGATGGACAAATTTGGCTGACCCCGAATGAAAAAGCAAAAGAAGCCGTCCTGGATGCCATTAACGGTTGGGACCCAAGCGGCAACGCGGAATATTATTTTAACCCTGATACAGCAACCAGTAAGTGGATATGGTCTAGGCCACAAATAAAAAAAATCGGAAAACATATTTTCTGTAAGTAAAGAGGTGAAGAAAAATGGTTAGGAATATAGTGATTGCCATACTTGTTATTGTCGTTGGTGGAACCGCATTTTGGGGGTACCAGGAACATAAAGAAAAGAATGCCGTATTAATCAATGCTGAAAACACATATCAGCGGGCCTTTCATGATTTAAGCTATCAAGTGGACCTACTGCATGACAAAATCGGGAGTACACTCGCGATGAATTCACAATCTTCTTTGAGCCCCGCCCTTACCGATGTTTGGCGTATCACTTCCGAGGCGCAAAGTGATGTCGGTCAGCTACCATTGACACTGCTTCCTTTTAATAAAACGGAAGAATTCTTATCGAAAATAGCAGACTTCAGTTATCAAACGGCAGTTCGGGATTTAGAAAAAGAGCCGCTAAACGATAAAGAATATTCGACACTAAATTCTTTATATACTCAAGCAGGAGACATACAAGGTGAACTGAGAAAGGTACAGTATCTTGTACTCAAGAATAATTTGCGATGGATGGATGTCGAGTTAGCCCTCGCGACTGGAAAAGAAAATCAAGATAACACAATCATCGATGGGTTTAAAACGGTCGAGAAAAAGGTTGCAGGGTATGGTGAAACAAATGAAATGAATCCCACATTTACCCCTGCAGAGCAAAAAGATAAAAACTATCAGAATGTGAAGGGGAAAGTATTAACTAAAAAAGAAGCTGCATCTGCTGCAAAAGATTATGCAAATATCAAAAAAGGCAACTTGAAAGTCAATGTTGAGGAAAATGGAAAAGGCTCCGACTATGGATTTTATAGCGTAAGCCTACTAGATAAGGAAACGGATACTGAAGTGAATATGGATATGACCAAAAAAGGCGGGTATCCAATCTGGTATATCAATAACCGAGACGTGAAGAAAACGAATATCGATTTAAATCAAGCTTATGCCAAAGCATCCGGATTCCTTAAGAAGCATGATTTCAAATCACTTGAACTGTTTGAAAGTGCACAATATGGTCATATCGGATTATTTAATTTTGTTTCATCAGTCAATGGGGTAAAGATATACCCAGATTCGGTGAAAGTAAAAGTAGCGTTGGACGATGGATCAATCATCGGATTTTCGGCAGATGAATTTTTAAAGGCTAATAAAATACGGGAAATTGATAATGCAAAAATTACTGAAAATGAAGCTAAAGAAAAAATTAATTCCAATGTCAAAATCATGGAACAGGGAAAAGCACTAATTCTTAATGATCTCGGTGAGGAGGTACTGTGTTACGAATTTCTTGGGACGATTAAGAACGACACATACAGAATATTCATCAATGCTAACGACGGCAAGGAAGAAAAAGTGGAGAAATTGAAAAATTCGGAACCTGTTTATGAAAAGTTAATCTGAGTTGATTTATATAATAAATGGAAACAATAATAGGAAAAAGTACCTAGGTACTTTTTCTTTTTTTAATTCCATGACATAATAAAAAAGACTTTTTATGGATTATACAGGATAAATTATAGTGAATTTTCTATGATTTCCTTGATTGGTTATCCTTTTTATTAAAACGGAGGATGTGGAGAACGATGTTTAAAATAGGTGATATGTTAATGCTGGAACAAAAATACTCTTCTCAAAAGGAAAAGTTTAAATGTATGGTCGTAGAAATGGAACCTGAATCTGGTTACTTTTATATAGACTATCCCATAAGTATCGAGACGGGGAAAATAGCGTTTCTTGTGGATGGAACACAACTGAATATTTCCTTCTCGGATGAGGAACAAGCCGTATATGTTTTTGATTCTGAAGTGTTAGGAAAAGTTAAAGGGCAGATACCCATGATTCAACTCTTGTTACCCAATGAAGAAACGTTTGTGAAAATTCAACGGAGACAGTATGTCCGTCTTGATGTGACCTTAGATACCGCACTGCATCCGGTGAATTATGAGTTTGCCCCTTTTCACACGCTGACTGAGGACATCAGTGCAGGGGGAGCCTCCATCAGGCTTTTAAAAGGGATGGATATCGATTCTTCCTCACAATTATATCTATGGATGGCCCTTACTTTAAAGTCAGGGGAGATTCAATATTTACGGTTAAGAAGTAAAGTGATTAGGATAACCGAGCAGGACCATGGTAATAGGTTGTTACACATTCAATTTATAGACCCTCCAAGAAATGATGTTCAAACATTGATGCGGTTTATTTTTGAAAAGCAGGTGGTTTTGAAGAAAAAAGGGCTTTATATGTAACTGAAGTGAATGAGAAGTCCGATTTCCTACCATACTGAGTGTATAACAAAGTTTGGAAAGGGACAGTTATGAGAACATTCGAAAGGCTGTTAATCAAAGTGATTGTAATCCAACTAATCTGTTTACTCTTTTTTCAGCTTCTCCTTAGTAGGGAAAATCGTATCTTTGAACTGACAAAGCTCTCGAAGTATGAGGGAGTTAACACCAATAACTATACAAAAATTATTGAGACCTTTAACGGTACAATAAAATAAAGCGTGGGATACCCGCTTTTTTTTCTGAATATTTCACTAGTCAAGAAAAATTTTGGTTAATATCTATAGGTTTCATGTCTTGATGTGATTTTCAATTCACACATCCTTTTATTAATCTTTTCTCGTTAATTGTGATAAAATGAAAGGGAAATAAACTATCATCATGATCGTAGGATTCTTGGGAGGATTTATGAAAAAAAAATTATCAGTTGCAATCGATGGGCCAGCCGCTGCTGGAAAAAGTACGGTTGCGAAAATTGTTGCAGAAAAGTTCAATTACATATATGTAGATACAGGTGCAATGTACCGTGCACTAACTTATAAAGCGTTGAATCACGGGGTTCTCCTGAATGATGAGAACGCTTTATTCAATATTCTGATCCATACGGACATTGCTTTAAGACCTAGTGAGTCGGGACAAATGGTGTTTGTGGATAATGAAGATGTTACTACACAAATTAGGAATAATGAAGTAACCGGGTCTGTCTCCGAAGTGGCAAAGCACCGAAGTATTCGCGAAGAAATGGTCAGAAGGCAGAAAATGTTCGGAGAAAATGGCGGAGTTGTCATGGATGGCAGAGATATAGGTACGCATGTACTGCCAAATGCTGAAGTAAAGGTATTCCTCATTGCTTCTGTGGATGAAAGAGCTCAACGAAGACATCAGGAAAATATTCTAAAAGGCTTTCCTTCTGACATTGAAGTATTAAAAGAAGAAATTGCTACTAGGGACAAGCTAGATTCTGAGAGAGAAGTTTCCCCCTTGAAAAAGGCAGATGATGCTGTAGAGATTGACACGACTTCTTTATCAATCCAAGAAGTGGCAGAGAGCATCATGTCATTGATAGAAGAAAGGAAAAGATGACCTTGGATTTTTATACTTTTGGCAAAAACGTCGTAAAAGGCGTTTTAACACCCGCTTACAGGGTTAAAACGTTAGGGAAGGAAAATATACCTAAAGAGGGAGGCGTGCTGATTTGTGCCAATCACATTGATAATTTGGATCCGCCCGTCGTTGGGATGACGTCTCCTAGGGATATTCACTTCATGGCGAAGGAAGAATTGTTTCATGCCCCCATATTAAAGGGTATATTACCTAGGGTAAATGCTTTCCCCGTTAAGAGAGGAAACAGCGATCGGGAATCACTTAGAAAAGGGCTGAAACTTTTAAAAGAAGGCAAAGTAATTGGGCTATTTCCCGAAGGTACAAGAAGTAAAACAGGTGAATTGCAAGAAGGATTAGCTGGAGCCGGTTTTTTCGCATTGCGATCCGAAGCTGTAATCGTTCCTTGTGCAATAATTGGTCCGTATCGATTATTGCGTCCTTTAAAGGTCGTATATGGACCACCTATTGATTTTAAAGAATATCGAGAGAAAAGGATTTCAGCTGATGAAGCTACCAAGATAGTCATGGGCCATATTGGAAAATTGATTTCTGAGCATAAATAATCCTTTACGCTTGACAATTCACTGATTTTGTTAGAATTTATAAAATAGGGGTAATATTCCTTTAAAGGAATAAAAATGGAAATTTAATTTTATTACTCTAAAAAGAGGCTGTTTCATCTTTATAGAAAGTGTTTTTAAAAATCACTTTAAATAAAAAATGTGGCCGATGAATTTGCAGATCAGTCATGGGTTAAGGAGGAGTTAGTAATGACAGAAGAGATGAATCAAGTAGAAGTGAACAACTATAATGTTGGGGATCAAGTAAAAGCAACCGTTTCAAAGGTAGAGGAAAAACAGGTTATTGTCGATGTGGTAAACAGCAAGTCCGATGGGATCATTCCTATCAGCGAGTTGTCAAGTCTTCATGTCGAAAAAGCGTCTGATGCCGTCTCAGAAGGAGACATCTTAGAACTTGAAGTTATCAAAGTGGAGGAAGAAGCTCTTATTCTATCAAAACGTAAAATTGATGCACTTAAAGCTTGGGATGACCTAGAAGAAAAATTTGAAAATGGAGTCGTATTTGAAGCAGAAATAAAAGATGTTGTCAAAGGCGGACTTGTTGTAGATCTAGGCGTGCGTGGTTTTGTTCCAGCTTCTTTAGTAGAAGACTATTTTGTTGAAGACTTTTCTGATTACAAAAACCGAACTTTAACATTCAAGATTGTAGAACTTGAGAAGGATAAGAACCGTTTGATTCTTTCCCATCGAGCGGTCGTCCAGGAACAAAAGGAAAAACAGAAAGCTAGTGTTCTTGATACGATTGAAAGTGGTCAAGTGATTGAAGGAACTGTTCAAAGAATAACCGATTTCGGTGCTTTTGTTGATATTGGAGGCGTGGACGGGCTTGTTCACATTTCACAACTTTCTCACCAGCATGTAGATAAAGCATCGGATGTCGTTACCGAAGGCGATAAAGTACAGGTGAAAGTCCTTTCAATTGATCGTGATAATGAAAGGATTTCACTGTCCATAAAGGATACGTTGCCTGGTCCTTGGGTGGATGTCTCTGATAAAGCAGCAAAGGGTTCCGTACTAGAAGGGGTCGTTAAACGCCTCGTTTCCTTTGGTGCCTTCGTAGAGATTTTCCCGGGAGTGGAAGGCCTAGTCCATATTTCACAGATATCTCATAAACATATAGCAACGCCGCAAGAAGTTTTACAAGAGGGTCAGTCAGTCAAAGTGAAAATTCTGGATGTCAATGAAGCAGAACAACGGTTATCATTGAGCATAAAAGAACTGGAAGACCCTCAATCAAATTACTCGTCCGATTATGAGGTTCCTGCCGAAACGAAAGGTTTCCAGTTGGGAGAAATGATTGGCGACCAATTAAAAAAACTAAAATAAGATGATAAATTGGAGAGAGCCTTGGAGAGAGCACAACGAAAAATAGACCATATAAACATTGCATTGAGAACTGGTCAGCAACGTAAATCCGGATTAGAAGATGTTTCGTTTGTTCACCAAAGCTTACCTGAGATTTCTTTGGATAATGTAGATTTCACAACCGAAATTGGCGGACTTACACTAAGTTCGCCAATTTTTATAAATGCGATGACCGGTGGCGGTGGAGTTGAAACCGAACGAATCAATAGGGAGCTGGCAATTGCTGCAAGGGAAACTGGGATGGCAATGGCTGTTGGCTCGCAAATGGGAGCTATCAAAGACTCTGGCCAGGAAGCTTCGTATAAAGTGGCGAGGCAGGAAAACCCTGATGGAATCTTAATTGGAAATCTTGGTGGTGAAGCCACTGTCGAACAAGCAAAGCGGGCGAGTGATATGATTCAGGCTAATGCCTTTCAAATTCATATCAATGTCATTCAAGAGCTGACAATGCCTGAAGGAGATAGAAACTTTGTGGGTATATTGTCCAGGATAGAAGAGATCAATAAAAGCCTAGATGTTCCGCTCATAGTTAAGGAAGTTGGCTTTGGTATGAGTAAGGAAACCGTGGAACAGTTGCATTCTGTTGGGGTATCTATCATTGATGTTGGTGGATTCGGGGGAACGAATTTCGCTAGAATCGAAAATGAAAGACGCTCCAAAGTACTCGGTTACTTCAATGATTGGGGTATTCCAACAGCTGCATCCGTAATAGAGGCAGTCAATGTCTCACCAGCGTTGTCCATTTTGGGTTCCGGCGGTATTCAAAATCCTTTGGAAATGGCAAAAAGTCTAGCTTTAGGAGCAAAAGGACTAGGGGTAGCCGGCCATTTCTTAAAGTTGCATAAGGAAAATGGCTTAAAGAAGTTGATTGACGAAATAAATTACATACATGAAGATTTAAAAATCATCATGACTGCACTTGGCGCCGCGAATCTTCCAGAGCTTAGAAAGACCAAGATGGTAATTACCGGTGATACCTTTCACTGGTTGACTCAAAGGGGCATAGATTGCTCTGCTTATGCCAGATGAATATAACGAAAGAAGCACCTTCTATTTGCTACAGATAGAAGGTGCTTCTTTTTGTCCTTAAGTACGGTTTCTTTTTCTAGCCTCTTCAGGACTTTCTAATTTAGTTGCACCTTTGTATTCCAGGGACTGGTCCCGATCGGATTCCACACGGTTACTTTCTCTTAATTTCCTTTCTTGGCGGTCTTTGCCCACAAGATTCCACCTCCTTTCCTTTATTGTAAGGCTTGTTTTTTAGACACCTATCAAAAGTCCATGTTTATTCTTTTCATAAATAACCCATAATGTTACTTAAAAAGGGGGGAAACTGTTATGGATGGGATATTCTTTTATTGGGTTTCATGGATAGTGTGGATTTGTGTCGTGTTTTTTATTCCCAATACCGTTGCCTATCGGTTTGATTTTCTTTTCCACCTGTTGGCTACCATGGTCCTTGTTGGTTTTACCCTTGAGATTTCCTCCTTTACTGTGCATATAAGCGGTATATATCTTTTTCTCATCCTTTGTGTATACATGAGAAAGCTATCCTTCATGAAGACATTAGATGTTGTCATAGGTAGCATAATTGTCGCTCTTGCCTATGCAAGTTTTCAGTTGTTCTCTCTACTTGATCCGATTTGGCTTATCATAAAGGCACCCTATCTTCTATGTATGCTCCTGAATTATCTAATACTTATGCTTTTTAAAGACTGGAAACGTAGAATGTCCGTCCTGTTATTAGGAATGATCCTTGGTGATATTGTGTATTCTTCCCTCCTTCATTTTCATTCATTGAATCACGAGGCCCTTTCCTATGAATGGCATGATCATGCAGTCATGGTCTTATCTACGAACGCACTATGGAGAGTACTCGAACTCTTAAGCGGATATTTATTTTCATTATCGCAGACGAGATTTTTGTCGAAGGAGGGAAAGGAGAACTACACCCAATAGATAAGTCTGCTTTTTGAATTTTTAAATCCTTTAATGCTTTAGTATTTTTAGGGGAATATTGTAAGAGAGAGGCTTTTATACATACAAACATTGTTGATTAGTGAGAAATTTGTTACTATAGGATAGTTAGAGGTCTGTAGATAAATCGTAAAGTGCTCTAATTATATTAAATGGAAGCTGTTGCCGAAAGCTTTTTTTGGCTGTCTTCATTTTTTTGGCTGTTTTAATTATGTTTAGCAAGCGGTTGATCTGCTGTATGTTCCCTTAGGAACAGGGGAGTAAGCAGACGCATGCCTGTATATACATGATACGTTTAACTTGCCAACAGTATGAATTTTCGTACTGATGGAAGTTTCCTTTATATGATGATGAATACAGCCTTTTCCTTAAAAAAAAGGAAATAATGAAAATCACAGTGCAGATGAAATATTAAAAGAATGCACCCAAGAATTTCGTGACTTTGACAGAGATATAGTAGCAGAAAGGGTGAATAGCAATGCCAAAACCGGTAATTGCGATCGTTGGTCGGCCAAATGTTGGTAAATCAACAATCTTTAATAGAATAGTGGGAGAACGTGTTTCAATTGTTGAGGACGTTCCTGGAGTAACAAGAGACAGGATCTATAGTTCAGGTGAATGGTTAACGCATGACTTTAACATCATTGATACAGGTGGAATTGATATCGGTGACGAGCCGTTCCTGGAACAAATTCGTTCCCAGGCTGAAATAGCCATTGATGAAGCAGATGTTATTATCTTTATGACGAATGGACGCGAAGGTATAACTCCAGCGGACGAAGAGGTAGCTAAGATTCTCTATAGATCCAAAAAGCCAGTCGTTCTGGCTGTCAATAAAGTTGATAATCCGGAAATGAGAGATCAGATTTATGATTTCTATGCGCTAGGCTTTGGGGATCCATTCCCTATTTCAGGTTCACATGGATTAGGGCTTGGTGACCTGTTAGATGAAGCAGCAAAACATTTCCCTAACTACGGTGGACAGGACTATGCTGATGATGTAATTAAATTCAGTTTGATCGGTCGCCCGAATGTTGGTAAATCATCGCTGGTTAATGCCTTATTAGGGGAAGAACGTGTCATCGTAAGTGATATCGAAGGAACGACCCGTGACGCAATTGACTCACCGTATAAATACAATGGAAAAGAATATGTCATCATAGATACGGCAGGAATGCGGAAAAAAGGGAAAGTGTATGAAAGTACAGAGAAATATAGTGTACTTCGTGCATTAAGGGCTATTGAACGATCTGATGTTGTTCTAGTTGTCCTCAATGCGGAGGAAGGTATCCGTGAACAGGATAAAAAAATTGCTGGATATGCTCATGAAGCAGGCAGGGCGGTTATCATCGTAGTCAATAAGTGGGATGCCATCGAGAAAGATGAAAAGACCATGAAGGATTTCGAAGAAAAGATACGAGCTCATTTCCAATTCTTGGATTATGCGCCGATCATTTATCTATCCGCGTTAACTAAAAAACGGACACATACTTTGTTGCCGGTCATTGATCGGGCTAGTGAAAACCATGCTATTCGTGTTCAAACAAATATATTGAATGAAGTGGTCATGGACGCTGTAGCTATGAATCCAACACCTACTCATAATGGTAACCGTTTGAAAATTTACTATACGACCCAGGTAGCAATCAAGCCACCTACTTTCGTTGTATTCGTTAATGATCCAGAGTTAATGCATTTCTCATATGAGAGATTTTTAGAAAATCGTATTCGGGATGCCTTTGGATTCGAAGGTACACCGATACGGATTTTTGGACGCCAAAGAAAATAGAAAGGGCGGTATGTACAATGGTGAAAGTAAAGGAAAGTATCGCGGTTATTGGTGCAGGGAGCTGGGGAACCGCTCTAGCCATGGTGTTAGCTGATAACCATCATGAAGTGAGATTATGGGGACATAACGAGAAGCAGATTGATGAGATAAATCTTGAACATACTAATAATAAATATTTGCCAGGGATTGAGCTGCCTGTAGGGATTAAAGGATATTCCTCCATGGAACAGGCTTTAATTGGCATTGAAACCATTATTTTGGCTGTTCCGACTAAAGCCTATCGTGAAGTGCTTGAGAAGATTGAAGCCGTTCACGATAATCCGTTAACGATAGTACATGTGAGTAAAGGGATTGAGCCAGATTCGCTTTTACGCATATCTGAGATGATTGAGGAAGTTTCTTCGCCAGAATGGCTTAAAGATATAGTCGTTCTTTCAGGACCGAGCCATGCTGAAGAAGTCAGCAAGCGTCATCCGACTACAGTTGCCGTTTCTTCAAAAAATATGAAAGCGGCAGAAAAGGTTCAGGATCTCTTTATCAATCATTCATTCCGTGTGTATACTAATCCGGATTTAGTTGGTGTAGAAATTGGCGGAGCCTTAAAGAACATCATTGCTTTGGCTGCCGGCATCACGGACGGTTTAGGTTATGGGGATAATGCGAAGGCTGCCTTGATCACGCGTGGTCTGGCAGAAATTTCTCGTCTAGGTGTTGCAATGGGGGCCAACCCTCTTACCTTTTCAGGACTAGCTGGCATCGGTGATCTGATCGTGACCTGCACAAGCGTGCACTCACGTAACTGGAGAGCCGGGAATTTGCTGGGTAAAGGCCAAAATCTAGAAGAAGTTTTAGAAAATATGGGTATGGTGGTTGAAGGGGTCAGAACGACTAAAGCGGCTTACCAGCTTGCACAAAAGTATGATGTAAACATGCCAATCACAGAAGCCTTATACCGTGTGTTGTTCAATGGTGAAGAAGTGAAAAAGGCTGTTGATCTCTTGATGAATCGCTCAAAAACGAATGAAATGGAAGAACTTTTTAACATAATGGATAGCAGACAGTAAAATTAACTCCATAAAATAAAAGAATTTCATTAAAATGGGCATTTGAGGATGCCCCTTACCGAATATCAGCATACAATGCAACGAAAGTAAACTAGTAATTTGACCTCGGCACGGGGGATTTAGTCAAATGGCAGAAGATATTTAATTATCTTCTGCTTTTTTTATGTAGAACTCTTTTCATTTATCTGCAAAAGCGAATAGCGGATGTAAAGAAGTTTTGACGGTCTATCCCATTATATTTCTAGCCAGCCTTCGGTCTTTTTTTTATTTTGGGGCAGAAGGAAAAAAGTATTCTATATTTTTCATATAGGAGGTTAATACGTGAGGTTTTCTAAACGATTGGGGAATGATGGGCCATTGAGTATTATATTCATTCTTTACTCAAAAACGAATATTTTAAATAGTTTGGACAACTATTTAATACCTTTAACGTATTTTGGTATGTTATAATAATTTCTGGAAAAAGGAGTGATGATGATATGACACCAGCTCTGCAAAAAATGTGGATATCCTTCATAGCAATGGGCTTTATGGTTATCTCTATCTTACTTATTTACGGAAGTCGTTATAAACTAAAAGGAATATGGAAAGGCTTAACAGCAATTATTGCATACATACTTATGCTTTTAGCCGGTTTGATCATCCTTATCGTTGTTCTGAGCGGCCCAACCACTTAATAGGTGAGGAGAAATCATGAGAAATTCTTTCAAAATATTATGTTTATTATGCATCTCTGGACTATTGACAGGATGTCTGTATCCTCAGGAGCAAAAAGTTCAAAATCAATTACCGTACAAAGAGCAAATGCAATCCGTCCAAAGTGCTGTTGATCAATTTAAAGAAGATGAGGGCGGCATTCTGCCAATCGTTACGAAGGAAGCTGAAACGCCGATCTACCAAAAGTACGTAATCAAATTCACTAAGATTTCACCGAGGTATATGGCGGAGCCGCCAGATAATGCTTATGAATCAGGGGGAGTGTTTCAATACGTCTTAGTGAATGTAGAAGATGATCCGACCGTAAAGCTTTTGGATGTCAGGATGGCCCAGAAAATTCAAGATATTTCTGTACGTTTGCAGGCATATCAGCAAAGCAATGGATACCCCCCTTTTAAAGAGAGGGTATCGGAAAATGTCTTTACGCTTGATTATGAAAAGATGGGTCTGAAGGAAGCCCCAACGGTAACGAGCCCGTATTCACAAAAGGACCTCTATTTGGTGGTGGATGGGGAAGGAAATCTTTTTGTTGATTACACCCCGGATTTATATGATGTATTGCAGGAGTATGATGGGAAAATCAAGCCTGGCGAAGATATTCGTGAACTCCTGGTGGAAAAATCGGAATTTGTGCCAGCGTATTCGCTGCCATATACGATAGATGAAAAAAACAAAAGTCCAATATTTCTTACAAAATAGTCATAACCCTTCTTCTACAAAATATATTGTAGGGGAAGGGTTATTTCTTTATCTTCATTTTATCTTACTTTTAAAATAACAACCCTTATATAAAATCTGTCGGTGGAGGAAGGTATTGGAAAAAGTATAAACGGAATGGATTTTTCGGACAACATCATAGACATATCGTGTCCTAAACACGAGCAAATGGATAATTGATCCCAAAACGCTAATTCGGGAGGGGATACCTTGGAAAAGGTAGATATTTTTAAAGATATAGCTGAAAGAACTGGTGGAGACATATATTTAGGTGTAGTCGGTGCTGTCAGAACAGGGAAATCCACATTTATAAAAAAATTCATGGAGCTTGTCGTGATTCCGAATATACCGTCAGAAGCGGACCGTGCAAGGGCTCAAGATGAATTGCCACAAAGTGCAGCGGGAAGAACGATCATGACGACTGAACCTAAATTCGTCCCGAATCAGGCAGCTTCCATTCAGGTAGCGGAAGGTTTGGAAGTGAACATTCGCTTGGTGGATTGTGTAGGGTATACAATACCCGGGGCCAAAGGGTATGAAGACGAAAATGGCCCCCGCATGATTCATACTCCATGGTATGAAGAACCGATCCCTTTCAATGAAGCAGCTGAAATTGGCACACGAAAGGTAATCCAAGATCACTCGACTTTAGGAATAGTGGTCACAACGGATGGGACAATTGGAGAGATTCCCCGCAGTGATTATTTAGAGGCGGAGGAAAGGGTCATAGAGGAATTGAAAGAGGTTGGTAAGCCTTTTATCATGGTGATTAATTCCGTGCAACCACATCACCCTAATACAGTCGCCCTGAAAGAATCATTGCAGGAAAAGTACGATATCCCTGTATTGGCCATGAGTGTCGAAGGAATGCGCGAATCGGATGTATATAGTGTGCTTCGTGAAGCCCTTTATGAATTTCCGGTTCTTGAAGTCAATGTCAACCTTCCGAGCTGGGTAATGGTCCTTCGTGAGGATCATTGGTTACGGGAAAGCTATCAGGATGCTGTTAAAGAGACGGTAAAGGACATTAAACGTCTAAGAGATGTCGATCGTGTAGTGGGACATTTCAATGAGTTTGAGTTTATTGATCATGCGGCGCTGGCTGGGATTGAAATGGGGCAGGGTGTAGCAGAAATCGATTTGTACGCTCCAGATGAACTATATGATGATATCTTAAAGGAAATCGTGGGGGTTGAGATACGAGGAAAGGATCATCTGTTATCTTTGATGCAGGATTTTGCCTATGCCAAAGCGGAATATGATCAAGTAGCAGATGCTTTGAGAATGGTTAAACAAACCGGATATGGTGTGGCGGCTCCATCTCTTAATGATATGAGCTTGGATGAGCCGGAAATCATCCGTCAGGGAGCCAGGTTCGGAGTCAGGTTAAAAGCGGTCGCACCATCTATCCATATGATAAAAGTCGATGTGGAATCAGAATTTTCTCCTATCATCGGCACAGAGAAGCAAAGCGAAGAGTTAGTCCGATATTTAATGCAGGATTTCGAAGACAATCCACTTTCTATTTGGAATTCAGATATCTTCGGCCGAAGCCTAAGTTCGTATGTTAGAGAAGGTATTCAGGTGAAATTAGCCATGATGCCGGATAATGCACGCTATAAGTTGAAAGAGACACTTGAAAGAATCATCAATGAAGGTAGTGGAGGATTAATAGCGATCATTTTATAAGTGAGATATTGGCCGGACCAACTCCTTAATGGGATTGGTCTTTTTGTTGTGAAACATGAAAAAAACAGCTACTCGATAAAATCGGGTGCGTGAAGTTAAATGTTTTATTTGGCAGATACTCTAAAAACCCCATTGTTATGGGATTTTAAGTGGTAGTGGAAGTTTAATTTCTATAAAATAGGGAAATGATGATTAGCGAGAGACAAATTTTATAAATTATACAATTTTTTATGAAAAGATTCCCATTATTTTTTGAATTCCCTTGCTATGCGAATAGGATTTGTGATAATCTACATACAGAAAACGCGTTATAACAGCGATTTCAACCTATTATTTAACTTTGTTGATGTGTCCCTTTTCTAGGCACACATGATTGGCAGGTAGGGAAATTTACCACTGAATTAAATATCAAATCACTATTATCGAATTGTAATAATGATTTTTTATAAGATCCTTTTGGGAGGAGGTGAATGGCATGAACAAAACAGAATTGATTAATGAAGTTGTTACAGCAACTGAAATTTCTAAGAAAGACGCTACAAAAGCTGTTGATGCTGTTTTTGATACAATCTTAGAAGCTCTTAAATCTGGAGATAAAGTACAATTGATCGGTTTTGGTAACTTTGAAGTTCGTGAACGTGCGGCTCGTAAAGGTCGTAACCCACAAACTGGTGACGAAATCGAAATAGCAGCTAGCAAAGTGCCAGCTTTCAAACCTGGTAAAGCCCTGAAAGATGCAGTGAAGTAATTTTACCATTACATACGGGTGCTTAACCGAAAAAAAGGACCGCGTGCATACGCGGTCTTTTTTTGCTTCTTAATTTCTATCTATGCTATTATTAAAGGCAGTGAATACTGTTGAAAAGGTAATTTAGTAAAAGAATCGTTGAACGTGATGTAAGGTAACGAACACGTAGATTAATTCTAAAACAGTTATTTGATAATAGAACGTTAAATGCCAGGGTGTTTGCCTTGTGTTTTTTACTCATACATATATTTTTAAATTAAATTGGAGGTAAGGGAATGGCAACTGTTGATCATGCAAAAATAGAAGAAGCAGTGAAGATGCTTCTTGAGGCTGTTGGGGAAGACCCAGAGAGAGAAGGGCTACTGGATACTCCAGGGCGCGTGGCGAGGATGTATGAAGAAATCTTTTCAGGGCTAAAACAGGATCCGAAAGAATATTTTGATACCGTTTTTGGTGAAGATCATGAAGAGCTTGTTCTCGTAAAAGATATCCCTTTTTACTCGGTATGTGAGCATCATTTAGTGCCTTTTTACGGTAAAGCCCATGTCGCTTATATTCCTAAAAACGGAAAAGTGACAGGGTTGAGTAAGTTAGCCCGTGCCGTTGAGGCGGTTTCCAAACGTCCTCAATTGCAAGAACGCATTACCTCCACTGTAGCCAATGCCATTATGGAAAAACTTGAACCGCATGGTGTGATGGTAGTGGTGGAAGCTGAACATATGTGCATGACAATGCGGGGCGTGAAAAAGCCCGGATCTAAAACTGTGACATCTGCAGTGAGAGGGTCGTTCGCGAAAGACCACCGCACACGGGCTGAAGTATTGGCATTCATTAAAGATTAATGATTAAGGATATAGGGGGAGAATAGAATGGATGAAAAGTTCTCAAGTGATTTTGTTGTCATCAAGGCCATAGAAGATAGCGTAAACGTTATCGGGTTAACTAGAGGGACAGATACTAAATTTCACCACTCTGAAAAGCTTGATTCAGGGGAAGTGATGATCGCTCAATTCACGGAACATACGTCTGCCATTAAAATCAGGGGACATGCAAAAATATACACGCCCTACGGTGAAATGGAAAGTGATTCAAAGAAGAATCCTGCCGTAAAATAACTCGGTATCTGTTTGGGTGATTTTGTCGCTTGTAAGGATATACATTTCCTTCCTCACTAGTTTTGGTTTTTTAATTAAGTGAACTTCTGCATCCATTTATTAAGAAAGAAGTAGCTCCCATATTAAGGGATGTTCATTTTGTAAACGTTGTTCATTTCAACTGATTGTTTTTATGGTATAATAATGTGTATTTTACACAGATAAAAAACGAATATGTATGAAAAATTATCTTTCGGGGATGCAAAGGTGATCTCAATTGTTAAACATAACGAATGACTTAAGACAATTAAAACAATCGATAGAAAAAAAAGCGCAACATCCATATTTACTTAAATATATCCAAAAGCCATTTGTTGATGAAAATAAATTAACATTGCTTTGGGGTCTATTTAATGAGTTGGACGTTTTAAGCGAAGAACGGGATCAATACATTAAGTCGACTATGCTTGTTCAAATAGCACTTGATACCCACGAAATCGTCTCTAATTCGTTCGAAGGGGCGGAAATGCCGGAAGTGTTAAAAAACCGGCAATTACAGGTCCTAGCAGGTGATTATTATAGCGGTTTATATTATCAGGGGTTAGCGGGTATCGGAAATATTGAGATGATTCGTGTACTTTCAGGTGCGATTAAAAATATTAACGATAATAAAATCATCCTTTATCAAAAGAGTGTACGTGACATTCCTACACTTTTAAAAACGTTAAAGGCAATTGAAGCCTCTCTTGTTTATAAAATGGCCGAATATTATAAACGACCAGATTGGATGGAATTATCGGAAGACCTTCTTCTCTTGAATCGCTTGGTGGCTGAAAAGGCAAACTACTTGCGTACTGGCGAATCGGTTGTCATTGATAACATGAGAAACATGATGCTTGATAAGAATCATAATGAAGTTCATCCTTCAGAAAAGGATGACCAGGTACGGATGGAAATGGACAAGTGTCTAAGAGAAGTTAGAAAAGCCGTCATGCTTTCTTCTCGGCATTTAACAAAGGAAAACGAAGAAATCTTACAAAGAGTGAGCGAGATACTTAAGCAAACAAAGAGTCAAGCGAACTCATGTGTGAAAGAAGGTTGAGCCATGGAACAGTCTAAAGAGCAAAAAGTTCATCATGTTTTTGAAAAAATATATGGTAATTATGACAAGATGAATTCCCTCATCAGCTTTAAGCAGCATCTTAAATGGCGGAAGGCAACCATGGACATTATGAAAGTTCCAAAGGGCGCCCATGCCCTTGATGTATGCTGTGGAACTGCGGATTGGACCATTGCGCTCGCTAATGAAGTAGGACCGAAAGGGAAAGTAATTGGTTTGGATTTCAGTAAAAACATGCTGAAAATCGGCGAACAAAAAGTGAAAGATCTAAAACTGGATCATGTATCTCTTATGCACGGGAATGCAATGGAACTCCCTTTTGATGATAATAGCTTTGATTACGTAACGATTGGTTTTGGACTTCGGAATGTCCCGGACTACATGCAAGTACTTAAAGAATTAAACCGTGTTGTCAAACCAGGGGGAATGGTCGTTTGTCTCGATACTTCACAACCAACGATGCTAGGTTTTAAACAGGGCTATTATTTTTATTTCCGTTTTATAATGCCTGTTTTCGGCAAATTGTTTGCTAAAAGTTATAGCGAATATTCTTGGCTTCAAGAATCGGCACGCGATTTCCCGGGTATGAAAAAACTTGAAAGTATGTTCAAGCAAGCAGGCATGGAAAAAGTGAGTTATAAAGCACATTTCGGTGGCGTAGCTGCAACACATTTTGGATATAAGCCTTCAAATAAAGCATAATAGCAATGGACAAAGCTGGGTGGAATTTATGAAATTTAGAATGATGTATTCCTTTTTGAATACAGATTTGCATTTAATTGAAAAAGAACTAGAGGCGGCTATAGTAGCGGATTCCACAGTTTTGCGGGAAGCTTCACTACATTTACTGCAATCAGGGGGAAAACGAATTCGCCCGGTATTCGTCCTATTGGGGGCGAAGTTTGGCAATTATGATATCCATGTTGTAAAGCATGTTGCAGCGACTTTGGAGCTGATACACACTGCGTCACTCGTACATGATGATGTTGTCGATGATGCGGATTTACGCAGAGGGTCTGCAACGATAAAATCAAAATGGGACAATCGTGTTGCCATGTATACGGGCGACTTCATTTTTGCACGAGCGCTAGAAATGATGGCCGTTATTGAAGCTCCGCTTGCTCATAAGATTCTCGCAGATACCATGGTTGAATTGTGTCTAGGGGAGATTGAGCAAATTAAAGATAAATACAATTTTAATCAAAATTGGCGGATTTATCTTCGAAGAATAAAGAGAAAAACAGCGTTACTCATAGCTTCAAGCTGCCAGTTAGGGGCCATTGCAGCCGGTGTTGATGAGAAAATCCATCAGAAACTATTTAGATTCGGGTATTATGTGGGCATGTCCTATCAAATAACAGATGATATCCTGGACTTCACTGCTTCCGAAGAAGAATTGGGTAAGCCTGCAGGCAGCGATTTGATACAAGGAAATATTACCTTACCAGTCTTGATTGCTATGGAAAACCCAACATTAAAAAAGCTCATCGAAACGGTTAGGGAGGATACACCTAAAGAAGACATGTTCAAAATCATTACGGCTATTAAGTCTTCGGGTGCTATTGAACGGGCGGCAAAAATCAGTGACCTCTATTTAGAAAAGGCATTCTCCGAATTGAAGGGCCTTCCGGCCATAAAGGCTAGGAAGACTTTATCAGATATAGCTAAAAATATTGGGAAAAGAAAGTTTTAACGCTTGCAGTTGCGAAACTTGACAAACCATGATAGTATTTTAAAAGGATTGCCTTATAATAGGCAAATAACTATGATACATATTAGGAGTGACATTTATGGAAAAAACATTTTTAATGGTTAAGCCTGACGGCGTTCAACGTAATTTGATTGGTGAAATCGTTTCTCGTTTCGAAAAGAAAGGCTTCCTTTTAGCTGGAGCAAAGTTAATGGTTATTTCTCAGGAATTAGCTGAGCAACATTACGGAGAGCACAAAGAACGTCCATTCTTCGGCGAATTAGTGGACTTCATCACTTCAGGCCCTGTTTTCGCAATGGTTTGGGAAGGTGAAAACGTTATCGCAACTGCACGTCAAATGATGGGTGCAACTAATCCTAAAGATGCAGCTGCTGCAACTATCCGTGGGGATTTCGCAGTAACTGTAGGCAAAAACATTATTCACGGATCAGATTCAGCTGAAAGTGCTGTACGTGAAATCGGCTTATTCTTCAAAGAAGAAGAACTAGTTGAGTACTCTAAAATCGCTAACGAATGGGTTTACTAATCGGTTAGTTCAATATGAGCAGGAAGCGGGTCCTATCGCACAGCGATAGGACCCGTTTTTTTTGTTGTATCTTCTAGTAATGAAAAAAATATAGTCGTAAAGCACCATTTTTGTTTAAAGAATGTTGAGTCCTCTCCGATATAAAGAGAAGAACTACATAAAATGAAAATGTTCGGGGGAGTCACAGGTATGCCTCAATATGAAGAGTTCATTCAAAATATTAAAATGTTGACAGGCATCGATTTGTCTTTATATAAGGAAGGGCAAATGAAACGCCGACTTACTTCTCTTTATGAAAAAAGAGGGTATCAATCATTCCGTGAATATTATAAAGACATTCAAACCGATTCAAAAGTCTTAAATGAGTTTTTAGACAGAATGACGATCAATGTTTCAGAGTTTTATCGAAATGCGAAGAGATGGGAAGTCTTGGAGAAAAAGGTGTTCCCTTCTCTATTAGAGAACAAAAGAAAATTGAAGATTTGGAGCGCTGCCTGTTCAACCGGGGAAGAGCCATATACAATCGCCATGATTTTATCGAACCTTGTTCCTTTAAACCAAATTGAAATATTGGCTACTGACTTAGATGAAAATGTACTCGCTCGAGCTAAAATGGGCATTTATCCTGAGCGGTCCTTGAATGAAGTGCCAGAGGGTATGCTAAAGAAGTATTTTAAAAAAGAAGATGATTTTTACCGCGTCGAAGATGAAATTAAGCGAACAGTAACGTTTAAGAAACATAATCTCCTTGCGGATCGGTTTGAACACGGTTTTGATTTAGTCGTTTGTCGAAATGTCTTGATTTACTTCACTGAGGATGCAAAATCCCTTTTATATGATAAATTCAGTGCATCTTTGAAATGTGGTGGAGTATTTTTTGTCGGCAGTACAGAACAAATTTTCAATCCTGGAAAATATGAATTTGAAACAATAGACACATTCTTTTATAAGAAAAAGTAAATACACTTTGGGTAAGGGGGCTGAATGTAACAATCAGCCCTTTTTCTTATTGTTACTAATGGACTAAATGGCCGATTTCGTTACAGGTATAAAGAGGATATGGTGATGAAAATGTTAGCATGGGAAAGATTAAACTATATCGTAATTGTTTGAGAAGATGTAAAATAATAAAAGAAAAGAGTTAAAAATAAAGAAATAATGATTTTACTTTAACTGTATTCCCACTTTTCATAAAATTGTGTTATATTGATACATAAATCCTTTAAAGTGCTAAAAGGGGGCAGGAAAATGAGATATTTAACAGCTGGAGAATCACATGGTCCACAGCTAACTACAATTATTGAAGGTTTACCGGCTGGTATGCCAATTACGAATGAAGATATTAACAAAGATTTGGGTCGACGACAAAAAGGACATGGCCGGGGAAGAAGAATGCAAATTGAAAAGGATCAAGCATTTATATCTTCTGGAATCAGGCATGGCTACACCTTGGGATCACCAGTCGCATTAGTGGTCGAGAATGATGATTGGAAGCATTGGACCAAGATCATGGGAAGTGAAGGCCTATCAGAGGAAGAAGCAGAAGAAATCAAACGTAAAATTACACGTCCTCGTCCTGGTCACGCTGACTTGAATGGCGGTATTAAATACGGGCATCGTGATTTACGGAACGTATTAGAGCGTTCATCAGCCCGTGAGACGACCGTACGTGTGGCAGCGGGTGCCGTAGCTAAGAAATTATTGGCTTTATTAGGAATTGAAGTGGCTTCACATGTCCTGGAAATAGGCGGTGTAAAGGCCGATCCTCCTCAATATGAAACGATTCAGCAGTTACAACAGGTGACGGAAGAATCCTCAGTCAGATGTTTTGATAAAAATGTCGAGCAGCAAATGAAGGATGCAATCGACGATGCGAAACAAAAAGGAGACTCTATTGGCGGAATCGTTGAGGTCATTGTTGAAGGGATGCCAGTGGGTGTAGGGAGCTATGTTCATTATGACCGTAAATTAGATGCCAAGCTCGCAGCCGCAGTTATGAGTATAAACGCCTTTAAAGGGGTAGAGATCGGCATAGGATTTGAAGCTGCTCATCGATTCGGTAGTGATGTTCATGATGAAATAGTGTGGGACAAGGATACCGGGTATCATCGGAAAACGAATCGTCTCGGAGGTTTTGAAGGCGGTATGACGACTGGTATGCCGATTGTTGTAAGAGGCGTCATGAAACCGATCCCGACGTTATATAAACCCTTGAAGAGCGTTGATATCGATACAAAAGAAGTATTTGAAGCAAGTGTCGAAAGATCCGATAGCTGTGCGGTTCCAGCAGCAGCTGTTGTTGCAGAGGCGGTAGTGGCCTGGGAATTAGCAACGGCAATTGTGGAGCAATTCCCTTCGGACCGTTTCGATCGACTGGAAGAATACATACATTCTTATCGGGAAGAAGTAAAGGGGTTTTAAAAGATGGAATCCATACGAATTAAAACGGCTTCCAAGCAATACCCGGTTTTAATAGGGAAGAATGCGATTAATGAGTTGTCGGATTTTATAACAAATGAATTTAGCCACTTAAGCAAGATTTTAATTATTACAGATGAGAAAGTGGCAGAGTTACATTTGCAAACAGTCAAAAAGGTATTGATAAAGACGGGAAAACCCGTATTGCAACATGTCGTGCCTGAAGGGGAGCACGCTAAGACATTCGATGTGTTTTATGAGTGCCAAAGCTACGCTTTATCCCAACAGCTTAATCGAAAATCATTGATTATTGCGCTTGGTGGAGGTGCAGTCGGTGATTTGGCTGGATTTGTGGCCGCGACCTTTATGAGAGGAATCCCGTTTATTCAGGTTCCTACGACTTTGCTTGCTCATGATAGTGCCGTTGGGGGTAAGGTTGCCATCAATCATCCGTTAGGGAAAAATATGGTTGGCGCCTTTCACCAGCCCGAAGCGGTCATTTATGACCTGGAATTTTTACATACGCTACCGTTAAAAGAATTACGATCCGGTTTTGCAGAAGTGGTCAAACATTCCTTGATTGCCGATGAAGAGTTTTATCGATGGTTAAGACTGAATATCGTTGATTTGAACAATGTGAAGGATGAACAGTTTTTAACCATGATTACGAAAGGGATTAGCATAAAAGCTTCCATCGTAGAAAAGGATGAAAAAGAAACGGGGATTCGCGCCTTTTTAAATTTCGGTCATACACTCGGGCATGCCATCGAAGGATCCATGGGATATGGTAACTTTACTCATGGTGAATCTATTTTAATAGGAATGGTCTATGCTCTTAAGTTAAGTAAGAAGAAGCTGGATCTCAATTTTAACCTTAACGAGTTTATAGATTGGGTTACCTCTTTAGGCTATCGAACGACCATTCCCCGTCAGCTTGAAAAAGAAGTATTGCTTCATTTGATGAAAACAGATAAAAAATCCGTTCATGGTGGTGCCACATTTGTCCTGCTAAGTCAGTTGGGTACTCCCCTGTTAATGGATATGGATGATTCGGCATTGCTAGAGGAAATGAATGAATTAATGTGAATGAATAGAAATGGGGGAATCGTGTGTGATTAGAGGAATAAGGGGCGCGACAACGGTAGAAAACGACACGGAATTAGAAGTGATTACTGCTGTTGAACGACTGTTGGAAGAAATTATTCGGAACAACGATATTGATCCCGAGATGGTTGCCTCCGTATTTTTTTCTGCAACGGCTGACATACGCTCCGTCTTTCCTGCCAAAGCCCTTCGAAAGTTTGAAGGCTGGACATATGTACCAGTCACTTGTATGCAAGAAATTCCAGTGACAAATTCTTTGCCCTCTTGTATAAGAGTAATGCTCCATGTTGAGACGACAAAATCGCAAAGAGAAATTGAACATGTTTATCAAGCAGGAGCCACCATTTTGAGACCGGATTTAACCAATAAACGTTAATTCAAGCACAAATCATATAAAAATTTTTTCGCTTTAAAGTAGTGAAAATAGGGGTGAATGATATGAAATGGAATGAAGCGGTCCTTTCCTTAAAATCTTATCAACCAGGAAAATCAACCGATGAAGTGAAGAAAATGTATGGGCTGGAGAAGATAGTGAAACTTGCTTCCAATGAAAATCCGTTCGGGTGTTCGGAAAAGGTTAAAGAAAGCATAAAAAATGCAACCCATTCCTTCGCTATTTATCCGGATGGATATGCAACTTCTCTAAGAAAGGCTGTTGCCAAGCATACAGGTGTAAAAGAGACACAGCTTATTTTCGGGAATGGATCCGATGAGAACATTCAAATAATTTCCAGAAGTTTGCTCGGCGCGGGCAAAAATACCGTTATGGCGACGGGAACTTTTTCACAGTATCTTCATAATGCAACACTTGAAGGGGCAGAAGTTAGAGAGGTTCCGCATATTGATGGGGCACATGATCTAGATGGTATGCTAAAAGCCATTGATGGGAATACGTCTGTTGTTTGGATTTGTACGCCTAATAATCCGACAGGGAAATACATACCTGAAACCGATTTAGTAGCATTCCTTGAAAAGGTTCCGGAAGATGTACTTGTAGTTTTGGACGAAGCGTATAGTGAATATGCAGTGGCAGAGGATTATCCTCGGACCAATCAGTGGATCAATAAATATAAAAATCTGATCATTCTACGAACCTTTTCAAAAATTTATGGTCTTGCAAGTTTTAGAGTTGGATATGGATTGGCTGATGAGGATATTATCCAAAAACTTGATCCATCACGTGAACCATTCAATGTAAATACATTTGGGCAGAAAATTGCTGTCGTGGCATTAGAGGATCAAGCCTTCATTGAAAAATGTAGGACGGAGAACCAAAATGGCCTGCAACAATATTATGAGTTTTGCGATTCGGAAAATCTTGCTTATTACCCTTCTCAAGGTAATTTCATTTTCATTCACTTCAAACATGAGGCGGATGTGGTATTTCAGTATTTGCTCGAGCGAGGATACATTGCAAGATCCGGAAAATCATTCGGTTTTCCAAATAGCGTCCGTGTAACGATAGGTTCGACAGAAGAAAATGAGGGAATGATTCGTACCATTAAATCATTCTTGAATGAACTGGCTTTGCCTTCTAATTCATTATCTTAATCTTTCATTAAAGTTAGAGGAGCAAAAGAAGCGGGGGGACAGAAGAGTGAAGGGAAAGGTTTTTGTAATCGGCCTCGGACTAATTGGTGGATCTTTGGCGATGGCTATCCGCCATGCTCATCCTGACGCTGTGATTGTTGGCTATGATGTAAACGAAAAAAATTCACACCTGGCTTCATTATTAGGAATCATTGATGATTCCGTTCCTTCTCTCGATGCGGGTGCTTGTGAAGCGGATTTAATCTTATTGGCAGTGCCCGTCAATGAAACGGTACGGATTTTATCGGAATTAGCTCATTTGGATTTGAAAAGGGATGTCATCATTTCGGATGCTGCCAGTACAAAAACAACCGTTGTGAATGCTGCGAGCAGCTTGGTGAATAGGGGCTACACTTTCATAGGGGGCCATCCAATGGCTGGTTCCCATAAAAGCGGGGCAGGGGCCGCGAAATTGCATTTATTTGAGCATGCGTTTTATTTGCTTACTCCAGGGGAAGATGTTGAGGATGAAAAAATAGACCATTTGAAAGGATGGTTAAGTGGCACAAGAGCTAACTTTTTGGTTGTCTCGCCTGCTACCCATGACAGAATTACGGGCGTAATCAGTCATTTCCCCCACATCATCGCCTCAGGACTTGTCAAACAGGCGGAATTATACAGTCAGGAAAATGAACTGATTTCAAGGCTTGCTGCAGGAGGTTTCCGTGATATTACAAGGATAGCTTCCAGTAATCCGGAAATGTGGCGTGATATTTTATTACATAATCGAGATGTATTATTAACTTTGATGAATGATTGGTTAACGGAAATGGAACATATCAGAGAGCTCGTAGCCAATGAAGATTCTGAAGAAATCTTTCGTTTCTTTACTGATGCCAAGGTATATAGGGACGACTTGCCGAGCAATATGAAAGGGGCCATTCCAGCCTTTTACGATTTATATATTGATATACCTGATTACTCAGGTATCATATCGGAGATCACCGGTTATTTGGCTCAGGAAGGAATCAGTATAACGAATATACGTATCATCGAAACTAGGGAAGAAATTTATGGTGTCCTCGTCATCAGCTTTCAGACAGAGGAAGACCGGATTAAAGCCGCAGATTGCGTGGCAAGACATACCGATTATGAAACGATTTTGGCATGACCTAAAAAAATAGCGGAAGGATGGTTGTATGAAGACTAAAAGTTTGCAGACGAACATTCAATCATTGCGAGGTACGATAGCAGTACCGGGAGACAAGTCTATCTCACATCGGTCGATTATGTTTGGAGCGCTTGCCGAGGGAGTTACGACGGTCACTAATTTTTTACCTGGTGCGGATTGTTTAAGTACAATCTCCTGTTTCAAGCAGCTTGGCGTCAACATTGAACAAGATGGCAAGCAGGTCCGAATAGAAGGAAAAGGATTCAATGGTTTGACTGAGCCAAGAGAAGTTCTGGATGTCGGAAATTCTGGAACGACCATTCGACTGATGCTAGGTATCTTGGCTGGACAAGACTTTTCTGCAGTCCTCGCTGGCGATTCCTCCATCGCTAAACGGCCGATGACAAGAGTGGTGAATCCCCTCCGGGAGATGGGAGCGCTCATAGACGGACGTAAAGACGGCGAATACACGCCCCTTTCCATAAGGGGCGGGCAATTACAAGGGGTTCGCTATCAATTGCCTGTAGCGAGTGCCCAGGTCAAATCTGCCATTATCCTTGCGGGGCTACAAGCCGAAGGAGAAACGATCATCGTGGAACCGGAAGCAACCCGTGACCATACTGAACGGATGATCCAGCAGTTTGGTGGGAAAATTGAAAAAGACGGGCACACAATCAAAGTGTGTGGAAACCAATCATTCAAAGGGACCACTATACATGTACCGGGCGATATTTCTTCGGCTTCGTTCTTCATGGTAGCTGCGGCGATTACAAAGGACAGTGAAGTTGTTTTGAAGAACGTAGGGCTTAATTCAACAAGAACGGGCATTATCGAAGTAATGAAGGCCATGGGAGCGGATATAACGGTCGAGTTATATGCAGGAGAAGGAGAACCAGCAGGGGACGTTACTGTGCGGAGCTCCCAATTAAAAGGGACGACGATTAGCGGCGACTTGATTCCACGCCTAATTGACGAAATTCCGATCCTTGCTCTTCTAGCCACCCAAGCGGAAGGCATTACCACAATCAAGGATGCAAGTGAATTAAAGGTGAAAGAGACAAACAGGATAGATACAGTGGCCGAGGAGCTAACCATCCTTGGAGCGGATATAACGCCTACTTCAGATGGATTGATTATCCGTGGACGTAAATCCCTAAAGGGTGGAACGGTGACGAGCCATGGGGATCACCGTATTGGAATGATGCTTGCGATAGCGTCATTGATTACGGATGGTGAAGTTGAACTTGAGGACCCAGGAGCGATTGATGTTTCTTACCCTCAATTTTTCGAACATTTAACATACTTGATAAAGTGAAGTGAAAAAAGTTTGCGGACAGTCAGGTTCTGCAAACTTTTTTTATTTTTTTAAAATGACGGCCTTACCTAGAAAAAATATTGTAAACGCTATCATTTTAACTAACCATGTAATTTAATTGCTGCTATTATTGGAAAAGGTTCTCTTTAATCAAAAAGGAGATTTACCTTTCTATGGAGAATTAGATAGTAACCTTTTTTTATCAAGAATGGGGGGAATTACATCGATGGAATTTCAGGGCTGCAGTATGGTAAACTAAACATTACCGTTTTTACTAAACATCTTCACGATTCGTTTACTTCTTTCTGTGATAGGAAAAGAGACGCTTGTACGTGATACTGTTTGTCTAGAGACTAAGTCTATGTAAAAAGGAAGGAAGCAGCTATGAATATAGTAGAACAAGTTATTCAGTATTTAAAAAAAGGGGAATTAACAGAAGCTCTTAAACATATAAATCGAATTAAATCATCAGAGTCGGCAGAGGACATTTTATTGTTGGCTGAGGAAATGTTTCAACTTGGTTTTGTAGAAGAAGCGAAGGATCTTTTTGAGCATTTGCTGGCATTGTATCCTGACGAAGGTGAGTTGATTGTTTCTTTAGCTGAAATCCTCATTGACATGGACCAAGAAGATGAAGCAATGCTTATGCTTGAAAAAGTCAGTCCGGACGATGAAGTCTATCCAAGTGCCCTTTTATTAGAAGCGGACCTTTATCAATTACAGGGAATGAGCGAGGTCAGTGAAAGGAAACTGCTGCAGGCAAAGGAATTACTGCCAGATGAGATAATCATTGATTTTGCGCTAGCTGAACTGTTTTACCATCAAGGAAGAGATCAGGAAGCCATTGCAAATTACATAAAGGTTTTAGAACAGGAAAATGATATTGCAGGGGTGAATGTCAATCAGCGTCTTGCTGAAGCGCTAAGTAGTTCTGGAAAATTCGAAGAGGCCCTTCCTTATTTTGAAAAAGCTTTGGATAGTGGAATTGAAATTAATACACTATTTGAATATGCGTTTACGGCTTTCCAAGCTGGTCTTTATGAAACAGCCGTTCGTAAGTTCAATGAATTAAAGGAAATAGACCATGAGTACCACTCCCTATATTTATATCTGGCTAAGAGTTATGAGCACCTAGAGGATCTCGAAAAAGCTTTGAATACCGTCAAGGAAGGTATCAAAGCAGACGAGTTCAATAAGGAACTCTATTTCTTCGGTGGTAAGATTGCCTTGAAAAGCGGTTTGGAGGAAGAAGCGGAGAACCTATTCAGAGAGGCGTTGGCCATCGATCCCGGATACTTGGAAGCTGCGCTAACCCTACTTAAACTCTATATGCACCATGAAAGATATGAAGATATATTAGAATGTATAGGTGAGGTAAGGAAATACGGCGAGGATGATCCACAATTTGAATGGATAGCAGCTGTCTGTTATCAAAAAACAGAACAATTTAAAGAGTCATTAACCAGCTATCATAAAGCATATAATTCTTTCATGAGCAATCCAGATTTTCTTGAAGATTACGGTTTCTTTTTAATTGAAGAAGGAGACAGCGCTACAGCTAGAGAAGTATTTAATAAGCTCCTTGTGTTGAACCCTGCAAATGATGAATATGTGATGATATTGGAGCGTCTAGGGGAAAGTTCAGAGTTTTAAAAAAAATAGTAAGACAGAGGAGGGAATTCATGGTGGCTACCCCTGTTTCTGTAAATGAGAAAAAGGATTTTATTCGGTGGTTTTTAAATCATTATCAACTTAAAAGAAGAGAATGTGTTTGGATTTTAAATTATCTGATGAGTCACGACCAATTAATGAAAAAGGTCCATTTTGTAGAGAATGCACAATATTGTCCCCGTGGTCTTATCATGTCTACCCATTGTGTGGAAGAAGTCCCGTTTAGATTTTATAAGTCGAATATCATGACAACGGATGCAGAAAAATCTTTTCACGATATTCGATTAAATCGCGATGAGGATATTTATATCCAACTTAATTTTAAATCAGCCTATTCATCATATCATTACGCCGCAGTATTGGAGAATAATCCGTTCATGCCGAAGTCGACAGCTGCCAATGAAAAAGATCAGCTACTGGCTGAGCAATTTTTAGAGAAAAGCATGCTTCATTTCGAGAGGGACCGAATTCTCAAGGAAATCGATGAAGCGCTGGATAAACATGATGAACAAGCATTTAAGGATCTAACCGAACAATTGAATCAATTAAAAGTGCTAGGCTAACCTTTTAAAAACCTTTCCGGAACGCAGGAAAGGTTTTTATTTTTTTTATGAAAATATGGTTAAAAACTACATTTTTATGAATACTAGGGGTATATGGTAAAGATATTATAATAAATGGTACAATGGAATGGAGTTGATTCGTTAAAGTGGGATTGGAGTGTAGATTATGAAGTGGTCAGCAAAAGAATTGGATATGTATGTCCAAGCAAAAGAGTTTGTAGATACGGCGTTAATACCATTGGTTCCCCTCTCTTTTGGAGAACATATGACACAGTCCGGGTCGAACAATGAATTCATTACTATCTTAAGCCTGGAAATTGAGAAACAAATGAAAGGCAGAATGCTTTTAATGCCAACTTATCATTACCTGAGTGATGAAGAGGAAAAGCTTCACATGATAAAGCGTTGGACTAAAAAACTGGAGACAAACAATTTTAAACATGTATTTTACCTTACATCAGACATTGAGTGGAAAAAGTACGAAAAGGAATTGGAGCAGCATTTAATTTGGATTCCTTCCATTCCGCTTGAAAATTTAGAAAATACTCAAGCTAGAGACATGGTTAACCAACAGGTAAGTCAAATTAGAGATATATTTACTTTTTATTGGAAAAGTTAAAAAATAAGGTTTTTTTTCAATTTTTGACACATACTTGCCACCTTTTGGGTTTTCCAAATATTGACCTTGGGAAATTATTGATATATCATGGAAATGTCCTAGTTTTATAGTGTTGCTATTTAGTGGTCCATTGGGCTCTCAATATAGTAATAGAGGGGGGGAAAACGCATGAGCAAACATAATGTTTCACGACGTCAATTCCTTAATTACACACTTACTGGCGTTGGTGGATTTATGGCGGCCGGAATGTTGATGCCTATGGTTAGGTTCGCAATCGATCCTGTACTATCCGCAGATAAAGGCGGGGATTACATTGCAACTAAGCAGAAGGTAAGTGAACTGACTACAGAACCAGTCCGCGTCGATTTTAGCTTTAAGCAGGTCGACGGGTGGTATGAGTCCGAAGAAACAAATACAGCTTGGGTTTATAAAACGGATGATGGGAAGTTGGTTGCCCTATCTCCAATTTGTAAGCATTTAGGTTGTACGGTAGCGTGGAATACGGATAAATCCAATCCGAACCAGTTCTTCTGTCCTTGCCATTATGGTAGGTACACAAAAGATGGCATGAATGTGAAAGGGACACCACCGATTTCACCTTTGGATGTCTTTGAAACGAAAGAAAAAGACGGAATTCTTTATTTAGGTCAACTAAAACCGCACGGGGAGGCGTAAACATTGCTAACAAAGTTATATGACTGGGTGGACGAGCGTTTAGACATTACGCCGTTATGGCGGGATATTGCTGACCATGAGGTTCCTGAACATGTTAACCCTGCGCATCATTTTTCTGCATTCGTATATTGTTTTGGTGGGTTAACTTTCTTTATCACGGTCATCCAGATTTTGTCAGGTATGTTCTTGACGATGTATTATGTACCCGATATCAAGAACGCTTGGGAATCGGTATATTATTTACAAAATGAAGTCGCTTTCGGTCAAATTGTCCGTGGCATGCATCACTGGGGAGCAAGTCTAGTTATCGTTATGATGTTCTTACATACTCTTCGTGTATTCTTCCAGGGAGCCTACAAAAAACCGCGTGAATTGAACTGGATGGTCGGCGTATTAATTTTCTTCATTATGTTGGCATTGGGTTTAACCGGTTACTTATTGCCATGGGATATGAAAGCGCTATTCGCAACCAAAGTTACACTGACAATTGTCGAATCGGTACCATTAATGGGGCCGGCACTTAAGACATTGATAGCAGGGGACCCAACAATCGTTGGAGCACAGACATTGACTCGATTCTTTGCCATTCATGTATTCTTCCTGCCTGCAGCATTATTTGCATTACTGGCGGCTCATTTCTTGATGATTCGCAAACAAGGTATTTCAGGTCCACTATAAAATAATTATGAAATTAGAATCATAAAAACCTTTTCATAAAGGAGGGGATCATTCGATGCATCGTGGGAAAGGTATGAAATTCGTAGGTGACTCGCGTATTTCTGCGAACCGTAAACCGAATATTCCGAAAGATTATTCTGAGTATCCAGGGAAAACTGAAGCATTTTGGCCAAATTTCCTTTTAAAAGAATGGATGGTCGGAGCTGTATTTCTCGTTGGCTATTTATGTTTGACAGTTGCACATCCGTCCCCATTGGAAAGGATAGCCGATCCGACAGATACAGCGTACATTCCGCTGCCTGACTGGTATTTTCTATTCCTTTACCAGTTACTTAAGTATACCTATGCTTCAGGTCCATACAATGCAATTGGAGCTATGGTTATACCAGGTTTAGCTTTTGGCGCATTACTACTGGCACCATTTTTAGATCGTGGTCCTGAGCGTAGTCCCGCTAAACGGCCATTTGCTGTAGGTTTCATGTTACTAGCCATTGCTGGCGTGTTTTATCTAACATGGGAATCCGCAGCCCATCACGATTGGGAAGCTTCTAAAAAGCAAGGAGCAATCGTAGAAGGTGCTGACATCGATAAAGATAGTGATGGTTATAAGATTATGGAATCAAGTGGCTGTATAAGCTGTCATGGAGCAGAGCTCACGGGTGGAGCAGGAGCACCTAGCTTGATTGATACAGGTTTGAGCCCAGAAGAAGTCTCAAAAATTGCCGTCAAAGGTCAAGGAGCTATGCCAGCTGGCATGTTCAAAGGTACTGATGAAGAATTGAAGACATTAGCAGAATTCGTTTCTGGTTTATCGGCAAAATAATGGTTGAAAGTAGTGTCTTCTAATTATAATGTTGAATAAAAAGGGCTGACAGCTTAGTTGTCAGCCCTTTTTAATGAAATGAATTTTTATTTGCCAAGAAATCTTGGATTTTATAGGATAGAATCTGTAATATGGATGTATTGAGAATATGGGGGAAAAGTGATGAATGTGATATATGGTTGGTTTGCAAATCGGCAAATCCTCATTTTGTTGTTACTAGTGAATGTATTCGGAACGGTATATGGATATTATTGGTATGGTTATCAATTGGCGGACACACCGGCTATTTTCCTAGCTTTTGTCCCGGATAGTCCAACGGCTTCCTTGTTTTTTTCACTTGTTTTATTAGGGTTTATATTGAAAAAGAACTTTGGTCTTTTTGAGGCTTTAGCAATCATAACCTTATTTAAATACGGTATCTGGGCTGTTGTGATGAACATGCTGACCTTTATGACGACTGGCTCATTGCCGTTAGAAGGTTATATGTTAATGGCATCTCATTTAGGAATGGCGATTCAGGGGATTATTTACGCACCATTCTACAGGATAAAGCCTTGGCATCTAATTGTAGCCGGGATATGGACGATACATAATGAGATGATTGACTATGTTTTTGGGATGATGCCAAGCTATCGGGATCTGTTGGCTTATATGGATTTGATAGGCTATTTCACTTTTTGGCTCAGTATATTGTCTATTTTCGTCGGTTGGTATTTTGGGTTAAGAAAAAAGCGGTTTACACTTTCTTTCATAAAATAAACAGGTCATCCCGTTCATATTTGTATGAGCGGGTTTAATTTTTTATTGTGAACATGGTCTACTCATGTTTTTTGGCTCATATCGTTTTAGTAGAGATATGAGGAGGGACGAGTAGCATGTTGAAAAAATTCATATTAATCACTGCCCTTTTATTTGCCATCTTGATTTTTCCTGTTTATGCAGAATCCTCTTCAAATTTGGATAAATTAGATAACATTTCTGATAAAGCTCTCGAAATGGCCAAGTTGAAGCGATATGATGATTCAGAAAAGATGCTGACATATTTTTCTGATCAATTTATTAAAAAAACAGCGATAGAGCCCATCCTTGATATGGACGAACTTCGGATAATCACAGTAGCACATAATGAAGCGTTGTTGGCGATTAGGGATATGAATAAGGGGGATTCTGAAAAGATTAACTCTGTAACCAAGTTTAGGCTTGTTATGGATGCAGTGAAGTCTACACATCAGCCTCTATGGACCGAAATGGAGGATCAAATGATGAATTCTTTCAATCAAACGAAGGATGCAGCATTCAAACAAGACGCCACTGCATTCAATAATCAATTGAACTTATTCCTTTCTCAGTATGAAATGATATATCCGAGTTTAAAAGTGGACCTTTCTAAGGAAACGATCCAGCAGCTGGATACCCGAATACAATATATTGATCATTACCGTCCTGAAGTGATGAGGGAAAGTGGCAGTCAAAAGGAATTTGAAGCTTTACAGGAAGAACTTACCTCTGTTTTTGAAGAAATGGGACAGGATGATACGGATCCTTCCTTATGGTGGGTAATCATATCCACGGGTAGCATTATAATTATGACGCTTTCTTATGTGGGTTTCAGAAAATACGAGGGAGACCGTGAAAAACCAAAAAAGGAACGGGAAGACTGAAGCCCTTTTGGAAAGAACACTATATTTGACATAAGCATTTACTATCCATAGAATAAAAAGTAATTAATGTTTTTAGGAGGAAACCATGTATTTCATTTATTTGGCGATTATCATCTTAATCCCGATTTACGCGCAAATGAAAGTGAAGCGTACGTATAAACAGTACTCTCAAGTGCCAGCTTCATCAGGTATGAATGGTGCAGAGACGGCTAGGGCCATTTTGGATCAGAATGGACTTTACAATGTAAGGGTCGAAGAAACACCTGGTATGCTTTCAGATCACTATGATCCTAGGGATAAGACGGTTCGGTTATCGACGGATAATTATCACGGTCATTCCGTTGCGGGTGTAGCTGTTGCTGCCCATGAAGTGGGACATGCTATTCAAGATCAAGAAGCGTATGCATTCTTGCGCATACGCCATGCGTTAGTTCCGGTTGCTAACTTTGGATCCAACATTTCTTGGATTTTGATATTGGTTGGTATGTTAGCTAATATACCTGGCCTACTATTAGCGGGTATCGTATTCATGGCAGCAGCCGTATTGTTCCAGGTAGTCACGCTGCCAGTAGAGTTTAACGCTTCCTCACGGGCAATGGATCAACTTGTTTCCGTCGGAGTCATCCGTAATGACGAAGAAAGAGAAACGAAAAAAGTGTTGAGTGCTGCCGCAATGACATATGTAGCTGCTGCTCTTGTAGCCGTACTTGAATTAGTTCGACTTTTGCTTATGTATACTGGCATGAGAGAAGAAGATTAAAAAAAGGCATGATTTCATTTCGAAATCATGCCTTTTTCTATATATACTCTTTTACTCCATGGCCCTCGATACATCCATTAGCGGATTAACGTATAATTGGATTTTTGTTTTCATCGAGGGTAAAGCCTTCGCCCAGCACGTCATGCACTTCACTGACAGAAACAAAGGCATGGGGGTCCACTGAAGTAATGGCATTTTTTAAACGGACAAGCTCATTTTTTGCCACGACACAATAAAGGACTTCCCTATTGGTTTTTGTGAAAGAACCATATCCTTTCAGCACGGTGACACCCCGCTCCATATCTTTCATGATCTTTTCGGCAATTTCTGCGTTTTTCTCACTGATAATTAGCGCTCCTCTTGCTGCATAGGCGCCTTCCTGCATAAAATCGATCACACGTGCACCTATGAATACAGCTACGAGGGTGTACATTGCTCCTCGGTAATCCAAATAGGTTAAAATGGAGAGGCCGATAACGACCGCATCGAAGATAAACATGGTCCTTCCCATTCCCATTCCTAAATAGCGATGAGCAAACTGGGCAATAATATCAACACCACCAGTGGTTCCACCATAACGGAATATGATGCCCAGACCTATACCAACAAAGACCCCTGCAAACAAGGCAACCAACATTAAATCATCACCAAGGTCGAATTTAAACTGGTATCTTTCGAATATCCATAGCCAGACCGATAAACTGACCGTACCGATGATCGTATAGAAAAAAGAAGTCCGACCTAAATATTTCCAACCTAAAAAGAAAAGCGGAATATTTAAGATCAAATTGGAATATGACGGATTTATTCCAATGAGTTGATATATAATCAAGGTAAGTCCAGTGAACCCACCTTCTGCCAAGTTATTTTGCATATTGAAATGGACAAGGCCGAATGCAAAAATTCCAGCTCCTACAAAAATGAATAACATATTTTTGAATTTTAAACCGTAAAGCATGTCTATACCCCCAAAACGTATGTATACAGATAATTTACTTATTATAACTAATTACCCACATATGAGCAATGATTACAAGGTCGTATCGGTTGTCATCTCATACACTTTTAGCTAACATGGAAGAGAAATGATATTTTTGTAATCCAAAATCAAGAATGGGTGACATTATGGAGAAAAAGAAAACGATTCAACAAATGCAAACAGAGGTCGATCAATACATAGGACAATTTAAAGAAGGATATTTTAGTCCTTTGGCCATGCTTGCACGCATGTCTGAAGAGCTCGGGGAACTGGCAAGAGAAGTTAATCATTACTATGGCGAAAAGCCGAAGAAATCGACTGAGAAAGAAAATACGGTTGAAGAAGAATTGGGTGATATGCTGTTTGTGATGATATGTTTTGCAAATTCACTGGGGATAGATTTACAAGATTCGCATGATTTAGTTATGCATAAATTTACAACCCGGGATAAAGACAGATGGACAAAAAAGATGATGGCGAAGAGGGGGAAATGATAGGTGAGTAATGTCAGAGTTATTGTAGCAGGACCTCGTGGCAGAATGGGAAATGAAGCGGTAAAATTAGTACATAGAACAGAAGGGTTTCAATTAGCCGCTGTTATCGATCGTAAATATGATGGAGAGAATCTCTCGAATATCGAAGGATTCAGTGGGATTGAAGCTCCCGTTTATTCAGATATCAATGAGTGTTTTTCAAATGAAGAAGCAGATGTATTAATTGATTTAACAACGCCAGAAGTGGGGATGTATCATACGGAAACTGCGCTGAAGCACGGCATTCGTCCCGTAGTGGGTACGACTGGTTTTTCAAAGGACGATTTAGAGAAACTGGATTCTTTGACTAAGGAAAAAGGCATTGGTTGCATCATCGCACCCAATTTTGCAATTGGGGCTATCTTGATGATGAAGTTTTCACAAATGGCAGCCAAATACTTCCCTGACGTAGAGATCATCGAAATGCATCATGATCAAAAACTGGATGCACCGTCTGGCACTGCTGCCAAAACGGCAGATATGATAGCGGCTGTTCGTGAAGCAAAAGAACAAGGTCACCCGAATGAGAAAGAGACGATTCAAGGAGCTCGAGGAGCAAATATCGATGGCATGCATATCCATAGTGTACGTCTTCCGGGACTTGTTGCTCATCAACAGGTACTGTTCGGTAGTGATGGGGAACTTTTGACGGTACGGCATGATTCATTTAACCGTGCATCATTCATGTCTGGAGTAAAGCTTGCGGTCGATACAGTCATGAAACTCGATGTACTTGTATATGGTTTAGAAAATATTATCGAGTAGGAATTAAGGAGGCAAATGATGAGAATTGCTTTAATTGCTCATGATAAGAAAAAAGAAGATATCATACAATTTGTTATGGCCTATAAGGAAGTATTTCAGCAACATGAACTTTTCGCTACGGGTACAACGGGTCAACGGATCATCGACGAAGTATCATTGCCCATCCACCGCTTCCATTCTGGACCCCTTGGGGGAGACCAAGAAATCGGGGCGATGATAGCCAGGGGTGAAATGGATATGGTTCTATTTTTTAGGGACCCTTTAACATCCCAACCTCACGAACCGGATGTATCAGCACTTATACGCCTCTCCGATGTCTATGAAATACCGCTGGCCACGAATATGGGAACGGCGGAAGTTCTTATACAAGGACTTAAACATGGATATATGGACTGGCTCAAACTTAGAGAAAAACAAGGTGAGATTAATGACAAGCAAAAATAATATAGATATCTTGGCATTCGGGGCCCATGCAGACGATGTTGAAATCGGTATGGGCGGCACGTTAGCCAAATATGCACTACAAGGTAAGAACATCGTTATCTGCGATTTGACGAAGGCTGAGATGTCATCCAATGGGACTGTCCCATTGAGGATGAAGGAAGCAGAAAGGGCGGCAGAAATCCTTGGAGTCAAGAGGATTTCCCTCGATCTTCCAGATCGCGGATTATATATGAAAGAAGAATACATACAAAAAGTAATTGGGGTCATTCGTCAGTATAAGCCAAAACTTGTATTTGCACCTTATCATGAAGACCGCCATCCAGACCATGGAAACTGTGCAAAATTAGTTGAAGAGGCAGTTTTTTCTGCAGGTGTTAGAAAATACATGGAGAATTCCGGCCTGGAAGCCCACCGTGTTAAAAATATGTACTATTACATGATAAATGGCTTTCATAAGCCTGAATTTGTCATTGACATCACTTCTACGATTTTAACGAAATTGGATAGTCTTAGAGCCTATGAAAGTCAATTCGAACAAAAGCTCACCACGGTGGATACTCCGCTTGTTAACGGCTATATCGAGACTGTCGAAGCACGTGAGAGAATGTTTGGCAAAGAAGTGGGCGTCGACTATGCGGAAGGGTTCATGTCAAAAAAACCATTTTTGGTCGAAACTGATTTGTTAGGGGAAATATAAGCATATGAAATTAAAAATCGGAATTACCTGCTACCCGACTGTAGGCGGGTCAGGCGTCGTTGCAACCGAGTTGGGCAAAATGTTAGCGGAAAAGGGACATGAGATTCATTTTATTTCTTCGAGTCTCCCGTTCCGGCTAAATAAGATGTACCATAACATATATTATCATCAAGTGGAGGTTAATTCATATTCCGTCTTCCAATATCCACCCTATGATTTGGCCCTTGCGAGCAAAATAGCGGAGGTTGTTAAGCGGGAAGAACTCGATATTCTGCATGTTCATTATGCAATACCTCACGCGGTTTGCGCCATTTTGGCAAAGCAGATGTCAGGGAATAAAGTGAAAATCGTCACAACGCTCCATGGGACGGATATAACTGTCCTTGGCCATGATCCATCATTATCTAATTTGATCAAATTTGGTATTGAACAATCCGATGTGGTTACAGGAGTTTCTCATTCACTTGTTCAGCAAACACATGAGTTAATTGCCCCGGATAAGGATATCAAAACGATTTATAATTTTATTGATGAACGGGATTACCATAAAACAGATTCCAGATATTTAAGGGATGAATATGGAATCAAGGAAAATGAGAAAATCATCATTCACGTATCTAATTTCCGTACAGTCAAACGTGTCCAAGATGTGGTACAGGCATTCTATTTAACGCAAAAAAAGGTGCCGGGTAAGCTTCTTCTTGTTGGGGATGGACCTGAAGTCACGACTGTTTTAAAATTGACGAAAGACCTAGGTATCAGCGATAAGGTATTATTTTTAGGCAAGCAGGATAACCTGGCCGAGTTGTATTCGATCAGTGATTTGATTTTATTGTTATCACAAAAAGAAAGTTTCGGGCTTGTACTGTTAGAAGCGATGGCTTGCGGTGTACCTTGCATTGGAACGAATGTAGGGGGGATACCCGAAGTCATTGTAGATGGAGAAACAGGTTATATCTGTGAATTGGGAGACATCGAAATGGTCTCTCAAAAAGCGATTAAACTTTTAAGCGATCCAACTTTACATCAACAGTTTTCAAAAGCTGCTTTTGAACGTGCCAATTCAGAATTCCATTCAGATACCATCATGAAAGAGTATGAAGCAATTTATATGGATATCCTCGGGACTAATTCATTGGAGTAGTGAGGAGGGAATGCTGATGGATCAGTTATTTTTGGAAGCAGTGCCGATTCTTGAAAGGATTGAAGAGGCGGGATTCGAAGCTTATTTTGTTGGGGGATCGGTAAGGGATTACATACTTGGTAGACCCATTAATGACGTAGATATTGCAACCTCCGCCACGCCTTTGGAAGTGAAAGCGATTTTTCCTAAAACGGCAGATGTCGGAATCGAACATGGAACAGTCCTTGTGATAATGAAGTCGGGGACATACGAGATTACGACTTTTCGAACAGAAAGTGGATATACGGATTATCGCCGGCCTGATTCCGTGCAATTTGTTCGTTCCTTGACTGAGGATTTACAAAGAAGGGACTTTACGATGAATGCAATCGCCATGGATAAATCCGGAGAAATCATCGATCCGTATAATGGGCAACGTGACCTTTCACAAAAAAAGATAACGACGGTTGGTAATCCACATGACCGTTTTTCTGAAGATGGCCTTAGAATGATGCGCGCCTTAAGGTTTGTCAGTCAGCTGGATTTTCACCTTGATCAGGAAACGTTCAATTCATTAAAGAAGAATGGCCCTATCTTGAGAGAAATAGCGGTTGAAAGAATCCTTGTGGAGTTTGAAAAGCTTTTAGCAGGCGACAATCGGATCAAGGCACTCAATCTTCTTCTGGAAAGTGGATTATATCAATATCTTCCTCAATTTGCTGGTCAAAAGGGTAATTTGGAAAAGTTATTACTCCTCCCGCTTCATCAATTAACAGTGACTGAAATGTGGGCGGTCATCTTAATTTATACCAACATGAAGAATATTGAGGCTTCATTGCGAGAATGGAAGCTTCCTGTGAAAACAATCAGGAGCATCCAACGCATTCTTCAACTAGTCAAAAAGGAACCCACATTTGAAGCGTCTACCTTAGAAGTGTTCAAGGCAGGGCAGATTCATGCGGTTCAAGCAGCTAAAGTCAAGGCTATCGTAAATGATCGAAATGTTTTGGAGGCCGAAGAGTTGATGAAGTTAATGCACGAAAGCCTTTCTCTTACGCACATGTCCGATCTTGCCGTATCGGGTGAGGATTTACTGACATGGCATAAAGAAAAACCAGGGCCATGGGTAAAAAAATATTTGGAACAGATTTTGGTAGCTGTATTGAATTCGGAAATAAAAAATGAAAAAGGCGAAATTAAGGAGTGGCTAAATACATGCAATCTGATTTAAGAACAAAGATGATGCAAGCCCTCTCAAAAGCGAATGGCGCATTTATCTCCGGACAGGAAATAGCTGAATATATTGGTTGTTCACGTACAGCTGTTTGGAAGCATATAGAAGACCTTCGCAATGAAGGGTATAAGGTTGAAGCTGTTCGGAAAAAAGGCTACCGAATTATTTCCGCTCCAGAAAAAGTGTCGACAAGTGAAATCCAATTTGGTCTGGAGACAAAAACTCTCGGAAAACAGATTCATTATCAGGAATCGGTCGAATCCACACAAAAAATTGCCCACCAGCTTGCTAATGAAGGTGCTCAAGAAGGTACTCTTATCATAGCGGAGGAACAAATATCAGGGAAAGGAAGGCTCATGAGATCATGGCATTCTCCTAAATCCACTGGAATTTGGATGAGCCTGATACTGCGTCCAAAAATACCGCTCCACCAGGCGCCACAATTGACATTGTTGGCAGCGGTGGCTGTAGCCCAGGCCATAGAGGATGCTACCAATCTCCAACCTCAGATTAAATGGCCAAATGATATTTTAATAAATCGTAGAAAAGTAACAGGGATCCTGACAGAAATGCAGGCGGAATCCGATAGAATACATTCCGTCATTATTGGGGTTGGCATAAATACCAATCAACAAATAGAAGACTTTCCAGAAGACTTGCAGGAGAAAGCGTCTTCTCTCCTCATTGAAGGTGGGGTACAGGTTTCGAGAGCCAAAGTCATTCAGCGATTCTTGATACGCCTGGAAAATTTGTATACACTTTATCTACAAGAAGGATTCATGCCTATCAAGCTCCTTTGGGAAAGCTATGCCATCAGTTTAGGACAAGTTATTAAAGCACGTACCGTTAATGAGACAATCGTGGGTAAGGCACTTGGAATAACGGATGCAGGCGTTCTGCTTCTTGAAGATGACCTAGGAACCGTCCATTCTATTTATTCTGCTGACATAGAAATTCAGTAGATTTTTGTAGAATTAAAGAAAAATAAATAGAATAATCGAATGTGGCTTGATATAATTCAAGTGGGCAGTATCATGATTGAACTGCACCTCAAGCATACAAAAAATATTTGAAAATCTGCCTTGATCCAAACGGTTGGACGGGGACGGAGGGATGAAACTTCTGATGTTAATAAAAGATCGACTAAAGGGAAAAGTACTTTGCTCAAGAAAATAAAGGCCAGTGTTGGTCATTTATTCTATTGAGCAGGGCCTCTGTTTAGTCGGTCTTTTTTTGTGCACCTAATGTTTGACACCAGTTTATAAAACGCTGATGTTTTCATCTCCTCTAATTAAGGAGGAAACGAAATGAAGTTGTCCGGTGATTTCTTGGAAATGAAACAAAATGGTGAAAAGATCGTCATGCTGACTGCTTATGATTATCCGTCGGCAAAGGTAGCGGAACAGTCCGGTGTCGATATGATTTTGGTTGGCGATTCATTAGGGATGGTCGTGTTAGGTTATGACTCTACTATACCGGTTACCATTGAAGACATGATTCATCATACAAAAGCAGTGAAGCGTGGGGCTCCTGATACCTTTGTCGTAACGGATATGCCCTTTATGAGTTACCATCTATCTAGGGATGAAACGCTTAAGAATGCAGCCCGAATTATGCAGGAAGGCAAGGCAGATGCTGTGAAGGTTGAAGGGGCAGATGATGTTGTCGAAAAAATTTCCGTTTTGACGAAGGCCGGGATTCCAGTTGTCGCACATCTTGGTTTGACACCCCAATCAGTTGGCGTGCTTGGGGGATATAAAGTTCAGGGGAAAGATGCCGAAGCTGCTAAAAAGCTAATGGAAGATGCCAAAAAATGTGAAATTGCAGGGGCGATGGCCATTGTGTTTGAATGCGTCCCCTATCAAGTAGCGGAGCGTATTACCCAAACCTTAACCATTCCCACAATTGGAATTGGAGCAGGATCGGAAACGGATGGACAAGTCCTCGTCTTTCATGATCTCATCACATACGGGGTGGATCGGGTAGCGAAATTTGTCAAAGTATATGGAAATGCTAATGAATTGATTGGGAATTCCATTAAAAGTTATGTGAATGAAGTGAAAAAAAGTGATTTTCCGACTAGAGAGCATTCTTTTACGATGAAGGAAGAACATCTTCATGCGCTTTACGGGGGCAAAAGATGAAAACTTTTACGTCAGCAAAGGAATTACAGCAAGTAATCCGCCATGAAAAATCCAATAAAAAAAGTATAGGCTATGTGGCCACGATGGGGTATTTGCACGAGGGGCATGTTGCCCTTTTAGAAAATGCCCGTAGAGAAAATGATCTCGTCGTTTTAAGCATTTTCGTCAATCCATTACAGTTTGGACCCAATGAGGATTTTGAGACTTACCCACGTGATTTGGCTCGTGATGAAAGTCTTGCAGTCGATGCGGGAGTGGATTATCTTTTCTATCCGACAGTGTATGAAATGTATGGGGAAGATCCCTCTGTCAAAGTCATTGTTCAAAATCGCACCGACTGCTTGTGTGGTAGAAAGAGACCTGGGCATTTTGATGGCGTAGCAACTGTCGTTACCAAGTTTTTTAATATCATTCTTCCTGATAAGGCGTATTTCGGGATGAAAGATGCACAACAAGTAGCAATCATCGACGGATTGATACAGGATTTCAATTTTCCCATTAAGCTCGTACCTGTTGATATAGTTCGGGAGGAAGATGGTTTGGCAAAGAGTTCACGTAATGTCTTCCTGCTTAAAGAAGAACGTCTCGAAGCAAAAGAATTGTACCAAAGTTTAGTGAAGGCGAAGGCTGCCATCGATAGAGGGGAAAGAAATCCACAAAAGGTTATTGCTCTCATCAAGGAGCATATACAAGCAGAGACAAAAGGCATAATTGACTATGTTGAAGTTTATCAATATCCGGATCTGAAGTTACTTGATGTACTGAAGGGGAAAATCATCATTGCATTGGCCGTGAAGTTTAAACGTGCAAGACTCATTGATAATATTACATTGACGATATAAAACAACTATAGGGGGAATAATCATGTATCGTACTATGATGAATGGGAAAATCCATCGTGCACGGGTAACGGAAGCAAATTTGAATTATGTCGGCAGTATTACGATAGATCAAGATATTATCGATGCCGTGGGCATTTTACCAAATGAAAAAGTGGCAATCGTCAACAATAATAATGGTGCAAGGTTAGAGACATATGTTATAGCAGGAGAACGGGGTAGCGGAGTTGTCTGCTTAAACGGAGCAGCTGCAAGACTCGTTCAGCCAGAAGACATCATCATTATCATTTCTTACGTGATGGTAGCGGAAGAGAGGCTGAGTGAACATCAGCCTAAAGTGGCAATCATGAATGAAAATAACCAAATCATTGAACTGATTTCACATGAACCGCAAGCGACGGTCATGTAGAGTATAAAGGGCGGCTTATCATACGTATGATTTATACATATGATAAGGACGTCTCTTTTTTTTTGCATTCTTTCAGCCATTTCAAGATAGGCGAAGTAATCTCCATTAATTAAGTAATACGGCTCTCTTATAATCGGAGTGTTTCCTTTATTCTTTGTAGTATGGTATAAAAAAGATATGAGAATTTCATCAGCTAGTAGAGAAAGTGAAGTTTGAGGGGTACAAATTCATGACACAACGATATGTAGTGGTTGACTTAGAAACGACCGGGAATTCTCCCAAAAAAGGGGATAGGATCATCCAGTTTGCAGGTGTGGTCATTGAAAATGATCAGATTGTTGACACATATTCAACATTCATCCATCCTGGGCAAGAAATATCCCTGTTCATCGAAGAATTGACGGGAATCAGTAACGAGACGGTAAAAGATGCGCCTGACTTTGAAGATGTTGCAAAGAATATTGCCGAACTTATTGAAGGGGCTTGCTTTGTAGCCCATAATGTTTTATTTGATTTATCTTTTTTACAAGAAGAATTGGTAAGATGCGGATTCGAGCCCTTTTATGGTTCTACGCTAGATACGGTTGAGTTGGCGAAAATCATGAAACCGACATCCGATGGATATAAATTGCATCAGCTGGCTAAAGAAGAAAATTTAGACCACTCACGCCCACATCAAGCGGATAGCGATGCATTTGCTACCGCTTTATTATTGTTAGAGTTGAAGAAAAAGCTCCTAAACTTGCCATTGATGACACTTAAGCAATTATATCGACTATCTTTTTCCTTACAAAGTGAGGTTTCCGAATTAATCGACGCTTGCATAGCGAGCAAACTAGCAAAAACCGAGGTCCATTCACCCGGAATTACGACCTTTAGGGGCCTTGCATTCAAAAAGGTGACCGAAGATAGTGAAGATATTGATAAAGAGACGGAATTCCCGGCGGATGATGAGGGTAAAATAGCCATGCTTCAAAATGCATACCCTGCCTTTGAAGCAAGAGATGGTCAGCTAGGCATGATGAACTTGATTCATCACGCCTTCGAATCTCGGGAGAATGCCATTATAGAAGCAGGAACGGGAATCGGAAAATCACTGGGATATTTGCTTCCGGCTGTATACTTTGCCAAGAAGCATCATGTGCCTGTGGTTGTCTCTACATATACACTTCAGTTACAGGACCAGCTTCTTCAAAATGAAGTACCTAAGTTGAAGAAAATCCTTCCTTTTTCCTTTAAAGCGGTTTTATTAAAAGGAAGAAGCAATTACTTGAGTCTGGCCAAGTTCGAGCGAGCATTGAGAGAAAAAGAAGATAATTATGAAACCGCCTTGACGAAGATGCAGATATTGGTCTGGTTGACGGAAACGGCAACAGGCGATAAAGATGAACTGAATCTTACTAGTGGTGGACAATTGTTTTGGAACAGGCTTCAAAGTGATGGTCTTACATATGTAGGATTGAAAAAGCCATGGATACAGCTGGACTTTTTTGAACGAGCTAGGAAGACAGCTGCAAAAGCCGATATCATTATTACAAACCATTCCTTTTTAATGAGCGATCTTCTTACAGAAGACGCCCTTATTCCCAAAAGAGGATATTTAGTCTTGGATGAAGCCCATCATTTGGAACAGGCTGCTTCTACACAACTTGGACGCCGGCTCCATTATATTTCAGTTAAGACCATGATTAACAGGCTCGGAACCTTCGATCAAAAGCAGTTATTTTATAGACTTGAAAAATTGCTTGTGAATAAGGGATTGTCAGATGGTAACCCATCCCATGTATTTGATCAAAAGCTAAGTGACTTTTCCTATGAATTCGACCAACTTTTTTATTTTTTGGCCATTCAGGCAGAAAAGCTCTCACGGTCTGTAAGTCCAAAACGAATTTCCTTTAAAATAAATGAGCCTATTTGGAAACAGGCCATTCTTGTAGCTGAACGGTTAGTGGATTTGTTAGGTTCGATCATCATGGAACTGCAGAAGCGATTGCACCGGTTAATGGACAATGAGTTATCTTTAGGGAAGAATGCCTTGTTCTACCTAAATGATATCGAGGTGTTGCTTGGACATCTGCAAGATACAAGAGATTCCTTACATGAATGTTTCATCATGCCACATGAAGAAAACATTTATTGGCTGGATTATACAAAAGCGGCGCCACAGCACGGTGTTACATTAACTGTCCAACCCATTTCCGGTAGCAAATGGTTGTGGGATTCTTATTTTGGACGTCAAAAGAGTGTGATTATGACATCGGCCACTTTAGCTGTGAAAAATTCCTTTCAGTATTTTAAAACACAACTTGGCTTGGAAAATGAAAAGATCCAGACAGCCATTTACCCTTCACCCTTTCCCTATAAAGACCTTGTGAAGGTTTTGGTGCCGAACGATCTCCCCGACATTAACTGTTTAACGGTTGAGGAATTTTCAGAGAACGCGGCCAACCACATCATTGTTGCTGCCCAGGCTGCCAAGGGTAGGATGATGGTCTTGTTTACCTCACATGAGATGTTGCGGGCAACATATTACGCCATAAAGGATTCTGAGGTTCTGGATGATTTCACTTTGTTTGCACAAGGAATTTCTGGTGGGAGCCGCATGAGATTACTCAGGAACTTCCAAAGTTTCGAGAAAGCGGTGCTCTTTGGTACGACAAGTCTCTGGGAAGGTGTCGATATACCGGGTGAAGATTTATCATGTCTGGTCATTGTCAGGCTACCATTTTCACCTCCTGATGAGCCGGTTACGGCCGCAAAATGCCAGCTACTCGAAAAACAGGGCAAAAACGCCTTTTCTGCTTATTCTTTACCTGAAGCCCTCCTAAGGTTCCGGCAGGGATTCGGTAGGCTAATCCGTACTCCGGAGGATCGAGGCTTGCTAATTGTTCTGGATAAGCGTGTTATCACTGCTAAATACGGTCCGGAATTTCAAAAATCGATTCCTGCTACCGAATGGGAACATGTCTCAATCCGTGAAATGGCAGATATGATTGAAGAGTGGATTTAAAAAATCTAATATTCTTTTCCTGAATATAGGTGGAATTTTGCGGATTAATGAAGAAAAATAACTTATGAACTGGTATAATGTGAAGGTGGTTATGCCTTGAAATCCCATACATACCAGTGATTGTTGACAATTTTTAGTTAAAACGGAGGAGCATTTTCATGGAAAGTAAAATTGAAGTGATCTCGACGGTCAGGCTGCAAAATTCACCTGATTTGTATAAGATAGTGGATTCTTTGAATCGAACGTTGAAAAAGGACGATTTGATGTTCGGGCTGGCATTGGATTCAAAAGATCAAGAAAAAGCGATATTTACTATTTATCGTACATAGAGAGAGGGAAAAGCGGTCTTGAAAAAATGGTTGATTATTGCTTCTATCCTAGTCCTTTGTTTTATCGGTTTTGTCAGCGGAGCATACATTAAAGCATTACAGCATAAAAAAGAAGCTGGAAATGAGGCTTTTGAAAAGGCGAAGAAAGCAGGCGGAATTGATACAAAGGACGAGTTTTACCTATATAATGGTCAGACTTCATATTCTGTCATCATTGGAAAGACGAAAAATGGAAGCAAAAAAATTGTCTGGATTCCTGAAGACGAGAAGAAAAAAATAGTTGTAAGGGATTTTAAAGAAGGCAAGACAAAAAAAGAGATTTTAAGCATAGTGAACGAAAAGCTAAAACCTGAAGAAATCATATCAGTTAAGCTTGGTATGGAAAAGAATGTCCCACTTTGGGAAGTAACATATCTCGACGACTCTGAACGTTACAATTATGATTATTACGATTTCAAAACAGGGGAATGGCTTAAATATTATCGAAGTATATAGAATGGAGGATTTTTTACTATGAAATTAGCTAATCGGGTTCAGTCATTAACACCCTCTACAACATTGGCAATCACAGCAAAAGCAAAAGAACTGAAAGCGCAAGGTCTTGATATTATTGGCTTAGGGGCCGGCGAACCTGACTACAATACTCCTCAACATATTATCGATGCAGCCATGCAATCCATGAATGAAGGACAAACGAAATACACGCCTTCTGCTGGACTTCCAAAATTGAAAGCAGCGATTGCGGCTAAATTAAAACGTGATCAAGGCCTAGAGTACAAGCCTTCGGAAATTATTGTCGGTTCTGGCGCTAAACATGCTCTTTATACTTTGTTCCAAGCGATTCTTGACGAAGAAGACGAAGTAATTGTTCCTATCCCATATTGGGTAAGTTACCCAGAACAAATCAAACTTGCCGGCGGTAAACCAGTTTATATTGTCGGTTCTGAAGAAAACCAATATAAAATAACGAACCAACAGCTAGAACAAGCTATCACTGAGAAAACGAAAGCGGTCATCATCAACTCTCCAAGTAATCCAACTGGAATGCTTTACTCAGAAGAGGAATTAGCTGCCATCGGTAAAGTTTGTCTTGAGCATGACATTTTGATCATATCGGACGAAATCTATGAAAAATTGGTATATGGAACAGCAAAACATACATCGATTGCAGAAATATCTCCTGAATTGAAAAAGCAAACGATCATCATCAATGGCGTTTCTAAATCACATTCGATGACAGGATGGAGAATTGGCTATGCAGCAGGTGACGAAGCCATCATCAAGGCGATGACAAACCTAGCAAGCCACAGCACTTCTAACCCTACGACAACCGCTCAATATGGTGCAATTGCAGCATATGATGGTTCACAAGAACCGGTGGAAGAAATGCGACAAGCATTTGAAAGTAGATTGAATACGATTTATGGGAAATTGGTAGAAATACCGGGAGTGAGCTGCATTAAACCACAAGGGGCATTTTACCTGTTCCCCAATGTCAAACGTGCAGTTGAATTGACAGGATTCAGCAATGTCGAAGATTTTACGACAGCTTTATTGGAAGAAGCTCTAGTTGCCGTTATTCCAGGTTCGGGTTTCGGAGCTCCAGATAACATCAGGCTATCCTATGCGACATCTTTAGATCTTCTTGAAGCAGCTGTAGAAAGAATTCATACATTCGTTAAAGCGAAAATGGCTTAGTATGTAATTAGCCTGCAGATTCCTTTTCATTAAGGGATTTGTAGGTTTTTTTTTGCCTTCCATCTGTTTGATATGGATTCTTATTTTTACTTTTATAACTTTCAGGAAGATAAACTATTGCATTTATAGTAGATTAGGTGAATAATTTGCTTGTAAGGTGCCCTATAGGTATAATAAATAGAGTAAATTTCTTAGTAAGTTAAGTTAATTTGGAGGGAAATTCCGTGAAAATTACAATAAAAGAAGCTAGTAAATTTGTCGATCAAGAAGTGACAATTGGAGGCTGGCTTGCTAGTAAGCGTTCAAGTGGTAAAATTGCTTTCCTTCAAATCCGTGATGGATCTGGTTTCATCCAAGGGGTGGTTGTGAAGGCAGATGTAGGAGAGGAACTTTTCTCTACTGCGAAGTCGGTCACACAGGAATCTTCCATGTATGTAACGGGAGTCATTCAGAAGGATGAGCGTTCACCTTTTGGTTATGAACTACAGGTGAAAAATATAGAAATCATTCATGAATCGGTTGATTATCCGATTACACCAAAAGCGCATGGACCGGAATTCTTAATGGACAATCGTCATTTATGGCTTCGTTCAAAGCGTCAACATGCGGTCATGAAAATCCGTAATGAAATCATCCGCGCTACATATGAATTCTTCAATGAAGAAGGTTTTGTCAAAGTGGATCCGCCGATTTTGACTGGAAGTGCACCAGAGGGAACGAGTGAGCTATTTGCGACAAAATATTTTGATGAGGATGCCTATCTTTCACAAAGCGGCCAGCTTTATATGGAAGCTGCAGCCATGGCCCTAGGAAAAGTATTTTCTTTCGGTCCGACCTTCCGGGCAGAAAAATCTAAAACAAGAAGGCACTTAATCGAGTTCTGGATGATTGAACCGGAAATGGCATTCGTGGAATTTAAAGAGAACCTTGAAGTCCAGGAACAATTTGTCACAGCCGTCATTCAGTCTGTACTGAAGAATTGTAAGCTTGAATTGAATACTCTGGGTCGTGACACAACGAAGCTTGAACAAATTAAGGCTCCGTTCCCACGGATCACTTACGATGAAGCTATCAAATTCCTTCATGAACAAGGCTTTGAAGACATTCAATGGGGAGACGATTTTGGCTCACCACATGAAACAGCGATTGCTGAAAGCTATGATAAGCCAGTATTCATTACTCATTATCCAACAAAAATTAAACCATTCTATATGCAGCCTGATCCAAATAGGGAGGAAGTCGTTCTATGTGCCGACTTGATTGCCCCAGAAGGATATGGGGAAATTATCGGTGGATCGGAAAGAATCCATGATCAGGATTTCCTTGAACAGCGTATTGCTGAACATGGTTTGAGTGAAGATGCTTATAAATGGTATATGGAGTTAAGGAAATACGGATCTGTTCCACATTCGGGCTTTGGTTTGGGCTTGGAGAGGACAGTGGCATGGATTAGCGGCGTTGAACATGTTCGTGAAACCATTCCGTTCCCACGCCTTTTGAACCGCTTATATCCTTGATTACAAGAGAAACGGTTATTCTGTCAGATTGGGCAGATAACCGTTTTTTTCTATTTATTCTGTTAAAATTATAAGCTTATTCGAATCACATTTTTCATGTTATACTTATTTAGAGGTGTCCAATACATGAATAAAGAACATTTATATGCTTGGTTTAAGGAAGGAACGATTACGATTCCATCCTTTTTGTTGACTAACTATAAGACAATGGGGCTGAATGAGCAGGAAATGGTTCTCCTACTCCAATTGCAAAGCTTCATCGAACAAGACAATCCCTTTCCAGCACCATCTCAACTGTCCGACCGAATGACTTTACAGGAATCTGAGTGCTTATTCTTAATACAACGTTTAGTTCAAAGAGGATTCGTTCAGATGGTCGTTGAAAATAATCAGGAAATTGGCCAGGAGAAATATTCGCTCGATCCACTGTATGAAAAAATGATGGACTGTTTCTTAAAGACTTTGAAAAAGGCTGAATCTGCCGAGGTACAGAAGGCAGGGGAAAGTCTATATACAATATTTGAACAGGAGTTCGGGCGTCCCTTATCACCATTTGAATGTGAGACCCTTGCAATGTGGATGGAGGATGATCATCAACCTGATATCATCAAAGCCGCTTTAAGGGAGGCGGTCATTTCGGGTAAACTGAATTTCCGTTATATAGACCGAATTTTATTCGAGTGGAAAAAGAACGGAATCAAAACCTTGGAACAAGCAAGGGAACAAGGGCAAAAATTCAGAGTCCACCAGAAAAGGGACCGTAAAATAGAATCGACACAACCTTTGAAAGACGTGCCCTTTTATAATTGGCTCGAACAGTAATGTGAATTAAAGGAGAACAAACATGCTGAATAAAGCTCAAATTCGTTACTGTCTGGATACGATGGGCGAGATGTTTCCTGATGCCCATTGTGAGCTGAATCACTCCAATCCATTTGAATTGGTGATTGCTGTTGCCCTTTCGGCTCAATGTACAGATGTACTGGTTAATAAAGTGACCCATAATTTATTTCAAAAATATAAAACACCTGAAGATTATCTGAGTGTCCCTTTAGAGGAGCTAGAGAATGATATTCGTTCAATAGGCCTATATCGTAATAAAGCTAAAAATATTCAAAAATTGTCTCGCATGCTGATTGATGAATATGATCGAACAGTTCCTAGGGACCGTGATGAGCTTACCAAGTTACCAGGTGTCGGTCGGAAAACGGCCAATGTGGTCGTCTCAGTAGCTTTTGGCGTACCGGCGATAGCAGTGGATACCCATGTAGAGCGTGTGTCCAAAAGACTGGGTATATGCCGCTGGAAAGACAATGTGCTTGAAGTGGAAAAAACCTTAATGACCAAAGTGCCAATGGATGAATGGTCCGTTACACATCATAGACTCATTTTCTTTGGTCGCTATCATTGTAAAGCCCAGTCTCCAAAATGTGAAACCTGTCCGCTTCTTGATTTGTGTCGTGAAGGGAAAAAGCGGCTAAAAAGGATAGAAGCCAAATGAACGATTTAAATTCAATAAAGGTGCCGGTCGAATTAGACAATCCATTCTTCTTCCCTAATGAAATAAAACCTTTAAAAAAGGAAGACTATCAAGAGTGGAGAAATCCCAATGAGTTTGAAGTGTTTTCATATGAGCTGCTTTTTTTCAGGGGGGAAGAAGTGTATTCACCTTGGAAGAGTGGGGAAATGCATATACCTGAACTGTTTGAAAAATGGATGCTCATTAAAACGGATTGCGAATTGTTCTTTTCGAATAGAAAAGCGGGACTGGCTTTGGAGCCTATGAAAGAAGGAATTAAATTATTCTTTTCGGCAGTCTATTGGATGAATGAAAAACCTGTGCAGCTAAGTGCATGGAAGAAACAGATGGAAGCCTTTCCGGTTAAACCGATAAACCTGGTTGAAAGATTATCTTTCATCATGGAAAGACCGGCGTTTTACCATTCATTCAGACAGCTCAGCGAATTATTCATCGAATTTGAAAAGCTCTTTGTAAGAAACAAGCTACTAAAAGCGAAAAAAGGTCTAAGCGATTAAGCTTAGACCTTTTTTTAATTGCTATTTTCTTTATCTTTGTTTTTATTTTTGTCTTTTTCTGGGTCAGGAGCAGGTTCAGGAGCTTCTGTGGGTTTATCCTCATCGTCTTTACCTGGATCCTCATCCTCGACATCATCGTCGTCTTTGGTGGCATCATCATTACCGTTGCCATTACCATTGTTTCCGTTATTATCTGTATTGCCTTCGTCCGGATTCTTATTCGGATCCTCGTCTGTATTACCTTCTTCATCGGTAGGAGTATCTTCTTCCAAATCCTCATCTTCGGCTGGCTCTTCAATATCTTCCTCTTCCTCAGGCTCTTCTTCAATTGCGCTAGGAATCTCTACTGTAGCACCAGCAGGGTCGCTTCGTTGATTATCAACGATGGCTACGACAGAAAAAGTATACTTACTTCCCGGTGTAGGGTTTGGAATAGTTAAACTAGTATCTTTCGATTTTTTTAGTACACTATTTGAGCCGCCGTCAACAGACATTTGGACTTCAAATTGTGGATCTCCATCACTATGAGACCATGAAAGCTGAATTTCGTTGCTTTCCTGATTATAAGACGCACTGACACTAGGTGTATCTATTTTCTCATATTCTGTGGTAACTTGTGTTGGCTCGTGTCCTTTAACATAGTATTCATAACTGATTCTATCACTTGGAGTGTATTGGTTGGCTTTCACTACAGGATTAGATCCTTTTATGACGCCAACTTTTGCAACACTGCTCGGTTGTTCAAAGTCTTTAGTTTCTTTTGATTGGGCCATGTGTTCCATCAAATTCTTGAAAATGTATTTAGGTATTCTTTGAGAAGAATCGCCTAGGTATTCCATTTTTTTGCCTGAAGCATTATCATACCCCGCCCAGATGGCAACTGTATAGTTAGTCGTATAACCAGCCATCCAACTGTCTTTTACACCTGAAGATGGTATGTTGTTTGCTGCACGTTGTTCTGGCGTGAAGTTGGTGGATCCGGTTTTACCGGCTACAGGTAGCCCCGGTATGTTGGCCAATCTTCCTGTTCCGTAGCTTTCAGTCATGACGCTTTTCAGCATATCCGTGACGATGAAAGCAGTGGAATCCTTCATGACAGGTTTTGTTTCTGTTTTGTTTTTGATGGTAGTTTTATCACGTAATACAATTTTCTTGACGGTATGTGGTTCGTTATAAATCCCACCATTACCAAATGCCCCGTATGCTCCGGCAAGTTCTAAAGTAGAAACATCTGTACCACCGCCAATTGAAGCGGATTCGGTAAGTTCCTTATTTTTATCAAAAGGTATGCCAAGGTCGATTGCAAAATCACGTGCTCGTTCTTTCCCGGTTTCTTGGAATGCTTTTAAGGCCGGTATATTCAATGACCTCGATAGGGCTTCCCGAATAGGAACCGTTCCATAATGAGAGCCTGATGCATTTTTAAGGGGAGTTCCATCAGAGTATGTATACTCTTCATCTTTAATAGGTTGATAGGTTGACCAGTTCAAGTATTCCACTGCTGGCCCATAATCTAAAATAGGTTTGATTGTCGAACCTGGTGATCGCTTAGCGTCTGTTGCGTAGTTCCAACCGCGTTTGACGTTCGTGTTCCTGCCACCGCCGACGGCTTTAATTTCGCCAGTTTTCGTATCGAGCAAAGTAACACCGGCTTGTAAATCTTCACTAGGATAACTAATGATGTCATTACTATTCAACATTTTATAAACGTATTCTTGGGCGTCTTTATCGATGGTCGTTTGAATTTCCAGACCATCAGTAAACACATTGTAGTCACCCATATTTCCGACTTCTTCTATTACTAAATCGATGAAGGCATCATAAGCAGTCGTATCGATTTGGTTTTTATCTACCTCTTGAAGTCCGGCTGTTATTTTAACATTTTGTGCCTTTTTCATATCCTGTTCGCTAATATACCCATGTTTATTCATGAGGTGAAGTACAATATCGCGACGTTCTTTTGCACGTTCTGGATATTTATATGGATCATAGCGACTTGGACTTTGCGGTAACCCGACAAGCATGGCTACTTCATTTAGCTCCAACTCATCCAGATCTTTGCCGTAATAGGTCTGGGAAGCCGTCAGAATCCCGTTCGCACGATTGGCAAAGAAAATTTTATTTACATACATCTCCAGTATTTCTTGTTTTGTATATTTTCTTTCTAGCTGTATGGCCAGCCACATTTCTTGAACTTTCCTTTTAATCGTTTTATCAGGTGTTAAGTAAGAGCGTTTGATAACCTGTTGGGTCAAAGTACTGGCACCTTCTGAACCAAAGCCATTTTTGACGTTGGCAACGACTGCGCTGCCCAGACGTAGGAAGTCCACCCCATGATGGGAATAAAAACGGGAATCTTCCGTTGCTAGGAATGCGTCTTCCACTTGTTCAGGTATATCTTCATAATTGATAAAGTCACGATTCTCAGTGCCGACCTCCCCAAGCAATTTACCTTCTTTATCAAGGATTTTGGAGGTGACAGGATCTTTTAAAAGTTTTTCGTCAAGTTTCGGTGCATCACTGATAAAGTAAGCTAATGTAGCTCCTCCGACAACTAAACAAATAATTCCAATTGCAACGAGAATGAGAAAAACTCGCTTAAGCATGTTCGTGGGTTTTTTCGGGCCTTTTTTGGGTGTCTTCTTCTGTGACTGACCCTGCCTTCTACGTTCTTCTCTTGTATTATATTTTTCAGCCATTACAGCTAACCTGCCTTTCTAGAAAAAACCTAAAAATTTTCTGCGATAAGTAAATCTACTACTTTAATATAGTCAATTCTCGGTTGAAAGCCAAGCGTAATCTTCTTTGAACTGGCCTTGACCTCTTCCAGCGTAATGGATTTCCGTCCACCATCTTTCATCCGATTCCAATACAACACCAGTTGTTCTGAACTCATTAAGTATATACTATCCGTCGCAGAGAAGCGGATAATTACAAAAGCAATTCCATCGTGCTGAACGATTTGCTTCATATGTTCAACTTGGTGTTCATGAAAATTCTTGAGAGGGAAAGAACTGCTATTTTTAGTTTCCTTGGCCTCAAAATCAATATATCTACCTTTATAGACACCATTGTAATCCGTGGTCGACGCTTGCTTGAAGTAAGCTTCTTTAATGACCGCTGCACTTCTTTTAGGATAGTGGACATCCACAATTTGGACGGGAGTCGGTTTTTTATGTATGACCGCAATCCCATGTGCTAAATAATACTGATTGGTTTCGTTCAAATCATCCTCTAATGTTTTTCCCCGATTACTGTAACTGAATTTTTTTAGTGGACTTTTCCTTTCTTTCATGGGCTGGGGTACGAATTTTCGTCCGTTGGGATAATTAAACGCCACTTTTACCCCTCCTTTTTTTTCACCTATCTATATTAGCAAAAAAAGAAACCAAAATGTGAATAAAAAGAATTGTTTCTTAGAACGATAGGATTTAAGTGATATAAATTGTCATAATTAATGGAAATGGCGGTTCGTGGGTATGCACATAACAAACAAGGAAAAACAATTGTTATCAATCATTAGAGGTCATACAGCAAAATGGAACAAGGATAATGTATCAAGAACTAAAGCTTATGAAAATTTCTTCGTCCTCCATCCGGAAATAAAATGGTCCTATCTAGCAGGGATGGTTTCACGTAATGCAGGATGGAATATGTGTGACCTTGAAGGAGTTTGGTATTCGAAATTATTGAGTCCGAAATATAGAAGGCAGTTATTTCTGACTTACGAAGAAGCGAATTGGCGAATCTTTGAGGATGCCTATCCGCAGTTACTTCTCTATCATTATTCGACGAAGTATAAACGTCCTTTGTTTCACTTATGCCCACATTTTTTTATTACTGGCTTCATCGAAAATGAATGGTGCTCTTTTTGGGAATCTGGAGATCGAGATAGATTAATGACCGCCCTTATTATAAATGAACAGAACATTATTGAGCCAATCATCAAAAAGCGATCTCTCGTATTTCATTCTATACTATTTTTTCTTCAAGACTGTATGCACTTTAGTACAGTATTATTTCCAACCTGTAAGGGGGAGTTGTATGGAGCGTCCGTCTCGCATTTTCGAAACGTAGATGAAAGAATCGAATTGGGAAAAAGATTGGCTGATCTTCTATTTAGGGAAGAATTATTTCCCCTTTTTTTCGAATTCGCCAGCAGAACGGAGCCAACTGGAGCAAGGTTTGATTATGAACAGTACAGAAAGAGACCCAGGCTATATGAAACCCCGATGCTGAGGGCAGTATATCCAATCGTCCATCACCGGCCTCTTGTGCCAAAAAATTGGGCCATAAAGAATAAAGTGAAAAAGGAATGGTTCCATGAACCGCAGTGGAATGAAGACCCGCATTTGACCGATTGGTTCGATCACAAACAAAAGCAACTGCATACCACCGCAATGTTCAAGTACCTGATCTCTAAAAAAATGAAAAAGGGAAGGCGGTGATTCTGCCTTCCCTGATGTGTATCAATCCTCTTTACGTTTAGGTAGAGGGTTTGTTTTCTCCATTAAGCTTCGGATTTCCACTTAATTCCTTTTCGGTGGGCGGCTTTTGTCGTTTTTCGTTTTTCTGCTGTTTGCTATCATTCGACTGCATATAAATCACCTCCTGCTTGTATTCTTGTTTAAAATAGCCAGCTTCATTCGTTACTTATTGTCGAAGGCCACTATAAATTAAGAAATTTACACTTTCTTTGCCGATTCACTTCTAGTTTTGTCAACCTGGAAGGGCTTTCTATTCAAAAAAAGAATAATACACGTATAGAATGGGAGGGGTCAGCATGAACGATAAAAGTGTAGCAACAGAAGAAATTTTAAGTATGATAGCAGAGATCAGTACCAGCCTGGACCATTTGGAAAATGTCTATGGTGAGTCCATGAATACAGCTCGTTGTAAACTTTGGGCAAAACAGCATAAATTAGTGAACGAGGTTCAGGAATCGATGGAAAAAGCCGGGGAATTCTGGGTAGAGAATGAAGATGTTAGCCGCCTCTCACCGGTTAAATCGATAAAATCAATTGTCAATCCAAAAATTTTAGCTGAAGTTTGAATATAAGCCGTAGCATTTCATTTTTTCATAAACTCGATTATACTGATGGAAACAGGCTACGGAGGAATTATTGTGCAAAAAGAGAATCTTCAAAAACTGACTGAACAATTATTAATATATGTAAATCGAGCGAATGATATATATGACAGTGTCCGGAGTGAAGGAAAAGAAAAAGATTTCTTCACGGAGGTTAAGCCTTTTGCTGATCAAGTCCAAGCTAGTTGTACGGAATGGGAAAATGGAATAAAAGTGTGGATGAAGGAAACACCTTTCAAACATTTGTATCCTGAGCAAATTGAACAAACCGCCAATAATCTTTCGGATGTTGCCGTTCAGGCGTTTTTTCCGAAGACCAGTTACAAACGGTTTAAGAGTCACATTCAATCCATTGAATATATCCTTAACAATGTGAAAACAGAAGTAGACCGATTATTATCATAAATCTTTTACACTAATATCCTCTTTTTTCATATAATAAGGAACCAAGTCAGGAAAAAAGAGGAGGGAGCATGAAATATGATGAGATCGGATTATAATCCAGTCTTCCCCCATCAAGAACAGTACACACAATCCATGCCAGAATACTGGGGGGGATATCAGCAACCAATGCCGTACCCTCAGCAGGAACCAATGATGTATCCTTATCCTTCGCAACATAATGGAGGCTACGGGCTGCCCTATCATGATTCTTATCAGCAAGCGGCTTATACACCTAACGAACAGGTGCCGCCACACTCCGTGAATGCAGGGGCACTGCCAGGCAGCAGTGTAATGCAGCCGATGCAACCCAACCAACAAATGCTAGGCAACCAGCCGATGCAACCCAACCAACAAATACTAGGCAACCAGCCGATGCAACCCAACCAACAAATGCTAGGCAACCAGCCGATGCAACCCAACCAACAAATGCTGGGCAATCAGCCGATGCAACCCAACCAACAAATGCTGGGCAATCAGCCGATGCCGCCCAACCAACAAATGCTAGGCAACCAGCCGATGCCGCCTAGCCAACAAATGCTGGGCAATCAATATATGCAAAAGCAATCTCAGGGTTTCAATCCTTTTGATAATCCTCTCCAGCCGACCAAACGACCTCCGCAAATGCAGCAGCAAGTTTATAATCCATATCCAAAACAGCAGTTCATGCAAAAACAGCAGCCTTCGGGCATTAAATCCGTCATGAACCAATTTAAAACCCAAGATGGTTCGATGGATATTACGAAAATGATGAATACGGCTGGACAAATGATGAATACAGTTTCTCAAGTTTCTACCATGGTTAAGGGAGTAGGAGGGTTCTTCAAAGTTTAGGTGGTGAAAATAGAAAAAGTAGACTTGAAAGGGACCCAGCCTCTTTTAAGTCTACTTTAATTTGTCCAAAAAATTAATCATTGATTTCGATGCGGTTCCCTTTTACTTTTGGCAAATTCAAGGTTAGGATACCATCACGATGGCTTGCCCTTACTTTTCTTTCATCAATGGGTTTTGAAAATGTAAGGGTTTTTGATAATTGGCTTGCTGATTTTTCATTTCTTATGAAATTTGTTGATTGATGATTCTTCTCGGCACTAACTCTCGTAGAAATGGTAACCGATTGTGGCAATAAATCAATGGAAATATGGCTCCGAGGAATACCAGGCAAGGTTGCCGTGAGAATGTATTCGGTATTAGTTTCATGAAGACGGACGGGGAAACTTTGTTCTTTTGTCGAACCAAAGAGACCATCCAGTGACTGTAGCATTCCTCTAGGGGGCCTTTCTGAAAACAAACGATCCATTTTGTTGATGAAGTGGGTAAAGGGTTCTTTTCTTTCCTGATTATCGTTCCTTTCAAATGGGGTCATCACCGGTCCTCCTAACTAAAAATTCCTTTGCCTATAGGCTATGTAGGAACCGGAAATATGTGAATGGACTATGTTGGTTTAGTTATAGGTAAGCAGGGAATAACAATATTAAAACAATTATTAAGGGATGAGGGATTGAATATGTCAGGTAGTAGAAAATTCTCATACATAGACAGTGGAGAAGGAAGTGAGACACTATTATTTATCCATGGATTTTGCGGTAGTCGCGAATACTGGCAAAAGGTGCTTCCTAAGTTAAAAGAAGAGTACCGGGTCATTGCTGTGGATTTGCGTGGTCATGGTGCAAGCGATTCTGATGCGGCATCCTTTTCCATCGAAGATTTGGCTAGGGATGTAGCTTTGTTTTTGGAAGAACAAAATATTGAGAAGGTTTATTTATTCGGTCATTCGCTTGGAGGTTACATCACTTTGGCATTTGCTGAAAAGTTCCCGGATAAATTGAAAGGATTTTCCCTTATTCATTCTACCGCTTTCCCAGACGATGAGGCAGGTAAGGAAGGACGAATGAGTTCTGTTGAAAAAATCGAGACCGCTGGCATGCCGATTTTCATTGATGGGCTTATCCCGAAGTTATTTGCAGATCAAAATGATCCCCATATCGAACTGGTTAAGAACATCGGGTATCAAACAAAGGAAACGGGAGCAATCGGTTCTTTGCATGCTATGAGAAATAGGGAAGACAAAAATTACGTATTAAAGGATACCGAGCTACCTGTCCTTTTGGTGGCGGGAGATAAAGATAAAGTCATACCGCTGGAAAAGACGTTTTCCGTAAAGGGAAAGCATATTAAAGAAGTAGTCTTAGAAGGATGCGGCCATATGGGGATGCTTGAAAATCCTGACCAGCTGGCAAGAGAAATTGGACGGTTTGTTGAAGAAAATAAATAGAAGGAGCAAACTTACTATGGGACCTAAGCATTTTAGGTCTTTTTTTCGTTTTCCAGTATACCCCAACTAGGCAACCAAACGTTTATTCGGTAAACTAAAATAGAGGTGACTAGTATGATTGGAAAGAAATCACTTTCTGAACTAATAAAAGAACTAAGGCAAAATGAAAATATTATCAATTGGCATGAAATTGAACCGCGGGAAGCGAAAACGAGACCGTTACCTTCCAGCGTAGACGATAGAATTAAGAACGCTTTACAAGAAAGGGGGATTGGTGAACTTTATAGCCACCAGTATTCAGCATACGAAACATTGAGGAATGGAGAAAATATTGTAGCGGTAACTCCTACCGCTTCTGGAAAGACATTGTGTTATAACCTTCCAGTTTTACAGTCCATTGCAGAAAATGATGCCAATCGTGCTTTGTATATTTTCCCAACGAAAGCCTTGGCGCAAGACCAGAAAAGCGAATTGAACGAGATTATAAACGAAATGGGAATAGATATCAAAAGCTATACCTATGACGGCGATACTTCACCTGCTATTCGCCAGGTGGTAAGGAAGGCTGGCCATATTGTCATTACAAACCCGGATATGCTGCATTCAGCCATTCTTCCACATCATACAAAGTGGGTAAGCCTATTTGAAAACTTGAAGTATGTGGTCATTGATGAACTTCATACATATAGGGGTGTGTTTGGCAGTCATGTTGCGAACGTCATTCGACGGTTAAAAAGGATCTGTGAATTTTATGGTAGTAACCCAATCTTTATCTGTACATCCGCCACTATCGCTAACCCTAAAGAATTAGCCGAACAGCTAACAGGAAATCCCATGCGGCTAATAGATGATAATGGGGCACCTAGTGGAAGGAAGCATTTCGTTTTTTACAATCCTCCAATTGTTAATAAACCCTTGAACATAAGAAAAAGTGCTACTGTGGAAGTTAATAATCTAGCGAAGGAATTCTTGAAGAATAAAATTCAGACAATCGTTTTTGCTCGCAGCCGAGTTAGAGTGGAAATCATTTTAAGCCATCTGCAGGAATTGGTGAAAAATAAAATCGGGTCAAAATCAATTAGAGGGTACCGCGGCGGATATTTACCAAAGCAAAGAAGGGAAATCGAACGGGGATTAAGAGATGGTGATATATTAGGGGTCGTCAGTACGAACGCTTTAGAATTAGGAGTGGATATAGGACAGTTGCAGGTCTGCATCATGACAGGATACCCCGGGAGTGTAGCTAGTACATGGCAACAAGCAGGAAGGGCAGGGAGAAGGCATGGGGAAGCATTAATACTGATGGTCGCAAGTTCAACCCCCATAGATCAGTACATTGTACAAAATCCGGAATACTTTTTCGACCGTTCTCCTGAGTCTGCCCGGATCAATCCGGAGAATTTAATCATTTTGGTTGACCACTTGAAGTGTGCCGCCTATGAACTCCCTTTTAATGAGAATGAAGAATTCGGGCCCTTGGACGTGAAGGAAATTTTAGAATATCTAGTGGAAGAAAGGGTTATCCACCAAAATGGGGATAAATTCTATTGGGCCCACCAATCCTTTCCTGCTGGCAATATCAGTTTACGGTCAGCGTCTCAAGAAAATGTCGTTATAGTCGACCAATCAGAAACGGCGAACGTAAGAATCATCGGTGAAATGGACCGGTTTAGCGCCATGACCCTCTTGCATGATGAAGCAATATACTTACATGAAGGTGTCCAGTACCAAGTTGAAAAGCTGGATTGGGAACATAAAAAGGCTTATGTGCGAGAAGTGGACGTGGAGTATTATACAGATGCTAACTTAGCCGTACAGCTGAAAGTACTGGAAATAGATAAAACGGTAAATAGAAGAGAGTCGTCCATTAATTATGGCGATGTAACCATTAATATCTTACCAAGCATATTTAAAAAAATTAAGCTTACGACTTTTGAAAATATAGGCTCTGGCCCAATCTACTTACCAGAGGAAGAACTGCATACTAGCGCAACCTGGTTAGAATTAAAAGAAGTTGATTCTACACTTGGCGAAAAAACATTGGAGCAGCTCCTACAAGGTATTGCAAATGTTTTAGGGCATATAGTCCCCATTCATGTTATGTGCGATAGGAATGATATCCATGTCGTTGCACAGATAAAAGCGGCGCATACCCAGCTTCCCACCATTTTCTTGTACGATCATTATCCAGGAGGGATAGGGCTAGCTGAAGATGTTTATAAGCGGTTTGACCATGTTAGGGATGCGGCGAAGAATCTTATTCGGAAATGTCCTTGCAAAGACGGATGCCCTTCGTGTATAGGGACTGAAATAGAAGGTATACACGCCAAAAATAGAAGCATTCAGTTATTGGATCAATTCTAGCCTGAAGGTATTAAGGACAGGTAACGATTATGGAACATGGCCGAAACACATGAATAGAGGTGTAATTTTGTCATTAAAAAATAAACTGAATCGAATGAAAAACCACATGAACCTTGAAGCACCGGATCGACCTTCGCCGAAAGAGGAGCCGGGTAGGTTGGAAAAAGATATTCCATTTCTTGATAAGTGGATCGGGAACGATACCGTTGCCTATCATTTCGATGGTGATTATTGTTTCGTACGAGAAGTACGTTATCCGTTGGAACATAAGCATGGTTTGTATTCATTCCTGGAATTGAAGAGGATTGTAAATGCGTGGAACCAATCTTCCGTTGAGCATCCCCTTTCTGCCAAAGGGGTTAAGAGCGAAGAACTTTTTTTCTTTGATACGGAAACGACAGGGCTTGGAGGCGGAGCTGGAAATACGATCTTTTTACTAGGCTATGCTTATCTTGAAGGGGAAGAAGTTGTCGTCAAGCAGCATATCCTACCGCAGCCTGGCAGTGAAATCCCGCTTTACCAAAGTTTTCTTGAGAACATCAATTATGAAACACTCGTTACGTATAATGGCAAGGCATTCGATTGGCCACAGTTAAAAACCAGGCATACCTTGATTAAAGAGCATGTCCCAAAACTTCCGGAATTCGGTCATTTTGATTTGTATCATGCATCAAGGCGCCTTTGGAAAAATAAATTGGAACGGGTTAAATTATCTGCCGTGGAAACAGATATTTTAGGTTTTAGCCGGCAAGATGATATTCCGGGATACTTGGCGCCGATGATTTATTTCGATTTTGTGGAGCGGAAGAACCCTGAAATTCTTTTTGGAATCATGAAACATAATGAACTGGATATATTATCGCTTATCACTTTATATATTCACTTGTCCCGAAAAATCCTCCAAATGGATGGATATACGGAAGAATCATTGGAAATCGCTCGCTGGTTCGCGTATTTAGGGAAAAAGAAAGATTCAGTTGTAACGTATGAAAAAATAAGGGAAGTGGGGAATGAGGAAGATCGGCTCATGGCCGGTCACGCCATAGCTTTCCAGAAAAAGAAACAAAGGAAATTCGATGAAGCACTTGCGATCTGGAAAGAAGTGGCGTTGAAGGGTGGTAGTCCTCAATTGAGAATCGAGGCTCAGATAGAATGTGCGAAAATTTTGGAACACCAATCTAAGGACGCGGTTTCTGCTCTTATATGTACAAAAAAAGCGTACGAAGAAATGATGAAGACGGGAACTGGGAAAAACCTGAAAAAGAATCTTTTGGATTTAGAAAAAAGGATGGCAAGGCTTCAAAGGAAAAATGGACTTTAAAATGATTGCAGATACGAAAGCCACACTGTTTGTTGTAATAATTTCTGCAAGGAAAAAAATAGTATACAAGTGTTGTAGCCTCTAGTCTTAATGTGTAAAATGGTAATCGTCGAAGATAATGAGAGTCCGACAATTAAATAAACTTTAAAGTGAAAGCGGAGCGAAGAAATGTATAAAACCACCTTATTTCTGTTTTTTGTTGTCCTATGTTTGACGATTGTTTTATTTACATCACTGAAAGACAGTTTTTATTCTTTTTTATAAAAGGCACACATGCCAAAACATAAAGCCACCCAAATATAATAAAAGTTTTTATGATAGTATTTGGTATAAATAGGTTTTTTCATCAGTACACGTCTACCCTTTTTTTCATAGTCTGTAATGGTAAGGCAAACTTATCTGATGAAAGGGGACGAATTGTAAATGTATTTTCGTAATTGTGGAGGATATAAATCTAATGTAATGGGTGCGCAATCCAATGTAATGGGAGCACAATCCAACGTAATGGGTGCGCATTCTAATGTAATGGGAGCACAGTCCAATGTAATGGGGGCACAATCCAACGTAATGGGTGCATATAGCCCAATGAATGCAGGGTACGGTGGAAATGTGATGGGAGCACAACAAGGTCCAACTCAGGCATTTCCAACTCAAACAGCACCTGCACAGGTTTCTCCAACACAACAATATGTCAACACGAACGTTACCAACACAGTGATTCCAGTTATTCACCCATCTCATACAACAACTGTAAATAAACATTGCAACACATTTAAACACTATTTCCCTCATACTCAATCAGTAGTGAACGAGTGTTATACCCAAAACTTGGTATGTGGAATGCCACCAGTCAATCCATGCTGCCCACCAAGGCAATTTGGATATTGAAATGATTAAGGGCTTAATAAGCCCTTATTTTTCATACATAATGCCTGAAAGGGAGGATGGCACTTAAATGAAGGTTTTGTATCTAACCGGCTATAAAGCATTTGAATTGGGAATATTTAAGAATGACCATGAAGGTGTCCAATTCATAAAAAAGGCCATAAGGCAACGGCTTATCCCCTTAGTAGAGGATGGACTTGAATGGGTAATCATTTCTGGTCAATTGGGATCGGAACTTTGGGGGGCAGAGGTGGTTTACGAGATTAAACAGGAGTATCCTCCCTTGAAACTGGGTGTGCTCACTCCATTTCTGAATCAGGAAGAATCATGGAATGAGACAAATCAGGACTATTACCGTTCTATTTTGGCTGGTGCCGATTTTGTCGAATCAATTTTCAAGAAGCCGTACGAAGGGCCACAACAGTTGAAAATTAAAAATAGTTATATGGTCCATAAAAGTGATGCCATGATGATTGTTTTCGATCCTGAAAAGGAAGGGTCCGCGAAATTTGCTTATTACGAAGCCGTGAAAAAAGCAGAATCTCAAATATATCCGATATACCAAATTAGTTTTGACGATCTGCAACAAGTAGCGGAAGAGGATAACTGGGCTGACGATTGAAACGTTAGCAAATAATTATGGACTAAATGTCGTTTCCGAAGCATAATCATATTATGGTGAAAATTAGATAAACAATGTCAATATTCAAGCTGCAAAATTAGCTCTTATTTGTAAAATGAATGTGTTTGTTTGACAAATCCAAGCAGATTTGAAAAAATAAAAAAAAGTCGATTGTATTGGCGAAAGTATTGAGGTGAAGTCTTATGATATCCGATAAGATAAAATTAACGGCTAAGGATATTCTTGAAAAGGATTTTAAAACGGCAATGCGAGGTTATAAACCTGAAGATGTAGACCAGTTTTTAGATCTAATCATCAAGGATTATGAAGTGTTCCATCAGGAAATTGAAGACCTTAAACAAGAAAATCTCAAATTGAGAAAGCAAACTGAAGAGAATCCGAAACGTCCGAGTCAGCCTGCTCCAGGAGCTACTCCTGGTACTACGAACTTTGATATTTTGAAACGGTTATCCAATTTAGAAAAGCACGTCTTTGGAAATAAGCTTTTCGATTAAGTGTGCCTGTTATTATCTTTTTTTGAAATTGTATTGTATTTTCTTTGATAATGTTTTATAATCAATAATGTTATGTTAACGTTTGGGTAATTGCTGCTGCATTTATGCAGTAGAGGAAAGTCCATGCTCGCACGGGCTGAGATGCCCGTAGTGTTCGTGCCTGGCGAAAAAATAAGCTTGGGAAACAGTCTTGGACTGTTGACGGCTGGGAAAATGCCTAAGTCCTTTGGATATGGCATGAATACCTATAAAAGTGCCACAGTGACGGAGCCTTTGCAGAAATGTAAAGGGTGGAACGAGGTAAACCCCACGAGCGAGAAACCCAAATTAATGGTAGGGGCGCTTTCTTCCTTGGAATTGAACGAGGAGAAGGACAGGAGCAATGCTTCTGTAGATAGATGATTACCGCCGAAGTACGAGACGCAAGTCGCTTGTAGTACTGAGGAACAAAACATGGCTTACAGAACGTTATCATATAACAATTAAAGACCAACTCTCCTTTTGATAAGGAGAGTTTTTGTTTTGTTTATGATTTTTTTTGTTAAATATGTCTTAAAATGTTGAAAATATCCTTCGTTTCTTCACACATCCTGTGAAAAATACTTTATCATTGAAGTATAAACAACTTAATCGGAGGTTATCAACATGAGGGATATGCAGGTCGGTCTTCCGGAAGTATTTTCTTTAACTAATAACATCTTGCAACTGATGCAGGAGGGTGCTTTGACCTTTTCTGGAGAAGGTGTAATCACCCAAGCAAATAAGGCTGCGGAAAAAATCATTGGGTTCAGTGGATTCGATCATTGTGACATTTTATTTTCTTCTTTATTTGCGAGTTTGGATAGGTTTGAAATGATAAGCAAGGAATTACAGCGCCATCGAGTATATTGTGGTTCCCAAATGCTGATCCATAAAAATGGAACACGATTTGAAGCGGAGATGAAAATCAGTGAAATATCAATAACAGGGCGGCTGCTGTACTTTGTTATTTTCGACAATCATACACTTCAGTTAAGGGAAGAAGCTGAAAGGGCCCTCGCTGAAAAAATATTTATGAATATAGAAGAAAGTGTATTGTATACGGATAAACAAGGCGTGATTCTTTCTGTCAATCCAGCCTTTCAAATTGTAACAGGTTATACAGAAGAAGAGGCCATCGGGGAAAGACCAAACATTCTTCAATCTGGATACCATAAAAAGGATTTTTATGACGCTATGTGGAAAGATATTTCCGAAAAAGGACGATGGAGCGGAGAAATCTGGAATAAACGTAAAAACGGTGAGGTTTTTCCTGAATGGTTAACGATCCATGCCATTGTGGATGATTCTGGGGAAGTCACGAACCATGTCGCTTTGTTTTCGGATATTACCGATAAAAAGCATAAGGAAAATCAACTTCAAAAGCTAATCCGGTATGATGCGTTAACTGGGACGGCCAACCGTTCTTCCTTGAATGAAGAGCTGAGTGCTTTAATGAAAACCTCTCAAAAGTATGAACAGATTCTTGCTGTGTTACACTTAGACCTTGACCGCTTTAAGGTGATTAATGAAACACTTGGTCATGAATATGGAGATTTAATGCTGAAAAAAGTAGCTGCACGAATTAAGAGGATGCTGAAAAGTAAAGATGTGCTCGCAAGGTTCGGGGGTGACGAGTTCATCATTGTTTTGCCGAATTTAAAGCATGTAAAAGAAGCTGTCCACATTTCGCAAGATATCATTTCAGCACTTAAGCAACCTTTTTATTTATATGACCAAGAAGCGTATACTTCAGCTAGTATAGGTATAGGTTTGTATCCCTTTGATGGCTTGCAAGTTGAGACTTTATTAATAAATGCCGAAAAAGCGTTGAATAATGCGAAGTCTAAGGGTGTTAACGGCTTTGAATTATATCATGAAGAATCGCAAACGGGGAATGATACCCGAAGGAGAACAATTGAAAATAAGCTACATACCGCAATTGGCAACAATGAGCTTCAAGTCCATTATCATCCGCAGGTTTTTCTGGAAACCGGTGAAGTGGCGGGGGTGGAAGCTCTTCTTCGTTGGAATGAGGCTGAATTGGGCCAGGTTTCTCCAGCCGAATTCATCCCGATAGCGGAAGAAACGGGTTTAATCATCCCAATTAGCCAGTGGGTCATCAAAAAGGCTTGTGAAGATGTTAAAAATCTTCATATATCTGGGTATCCTAATTTAAAGGTAAGTATCAATATATCGGCTTTGCATTTCACTCAGGAAAACTTTGTGAAAGATGTGATTAGCCTTATAGAAAATACAAACATCAATCCCTATCGTGTGGAGCTGGAATTGACGGAAAGCATGATCATGCCTAATGGGCAGGATTCAGTAAGGAAGTTGGTTACACTTAAACAGTACGGACTTAAATTGTCCATTGATGATTTTGGGACGGGCTACTCCTCTTTGAGTTACTTGCAGAAATTTCCGATTGATGCTCTTAAAATTGACCAGAGCTTCATTAAAAATTTAAGTAATTATAAAGATGATTCGGCTATTGTGAAAGCAATCATTACCATGGCTAAGGCGCTTAATCTGGAAATCATAGCAGAAGGCGTAGAACTTAAAAAGCATGTAGACTTTTTGAAAAGGCAAAAGTGTGATATCATTCAAGGGTTTTACCTGTCGAAACCGTTACCATTTTCTGATCTACAAGGCTTTTTGGAAATGTGGGAACCGAGTTTGATTAATGGAAAGAAGGTGCATGACGAATGAAACAATTCGATATTATTGCAACGTCAGCAATGGGATTGGAATCTATTGTTGCAAAGGAAGTGCGTGACCTAGGTTACGATTGTCAAGTTGAAAACGGAAAAATTATGTACAAAGGAGATCAATCGGCTATAGCCCGTTCAAATTTATGGCTACGCAGTGCCGATCGCGTGAAAATTAAAGTAGCTGAATTTAAAGCGTATTCTTTTGATGAACTATTTGAAAAAACCAAAGCATTGAACTGGGAAGATTATTTATCCGCAGATGTGGAGTTTCCCGTAAGTGGGAAATCGGTTAAATCTCAGTTGTATAGTGTGCCTGATTGCCAGGCCATCGTTAAAAAAGCGATTGTAGATAGATTAAAAAGTAAGTACAAACAAGTTTCTTGGTTTGAAGAAACGGGCCCGTTATTTAAAATTGAGGTATCCATCCTAAAAGATCTAGTTACGCTTACGATTGACACATCGGGTGCTGGATTACATAAACGTGGCTATCGTACAGGACAAGGTGAAGCGCCCCTTAAGGAAACATTGGCAGCAGCTTTGATCATGCTTACAAACTGGAAACCTGATAAACCTTTCATCGATCCATTCTGTGGATCTGGAACGATTCCTATAGAAGCCGCATTGATTGGACAGAATATCGCACCTGGATTTAACCGTGATTTCGTTTCTGAAAGCTGGTCATGGATGGACAGTAAGGTATGGGATGAAGCGAGAAATGAAGCCGAAGATTTGGCTGATTATGATCAATATTTGGATATCTCAGGCTGTGACATCGATCATCGCATGGTGGAAATCTCAAAAGCCAATAGTTTTGAAGCGGGTCTTGGAGATTTGATCGATTTCAAACAAATGCAGGTCAGAGATATCTCGACGAGAAAGGAATATGGGGTCATAGTGGGGAATCCTCCGTATGGCGAACGTCTCGGTGAGAAGAAAGCCGTTGAGCAAATGTATCGAGAAATGGGTGAAGCATTTAAAAAGCTGGACACATGGTCTATTTATATGATTACCTCGAACCCGGACTTTGAACAGCATTATGGGAAGCCAGCTACGAAGAAAAGGAAGTTGTTCAATGGATTCATCAGGACGGACTTTTATCAATATTGGGGGAAAAGGCCGGCTAGACAACCTAGAGGGGAATAAATAGGTATAATATAATATAAGATTTAGAAAAATCAGGACATTTTATCTAAAGGTGGGTTCTATTCTTGATTATCCCTTCCATTTCTGTTATTCTGATATTGAATTATTTTTGTTCAGATTTAAGGAATACCTTAATAATCAGTGAGCAAGGATAGTAATATAATGTGTGGCAAACACACTAGGAGGCAACAAAAATGGAACAAGGTAAAGTAAAATGGTTTAACGCAGAAAAAGGTTTTGGATTCATCGAACGTGAAGGTGGAGACGATGTATTCGTACATTTCTCAGCTATCCAAGGAGAAGGTTTCAAAACACTTGAAGAAGGCCAAGACGTTACATTTGATGTAGAACAAGGTCAACGCGGACCGCAAGCATCAAACGTAAACAAAGCTTAATTCAACCTTATATTATTTACAGACAGGCTCTCTAGGGAGTCTGTCTTTTTATTTTTATACATTAAAAATATCTAGCAATAGGGGGAGGCGATATAATATTTTATTGACAGGTGAGGAAACAACTTGACTATGCTCTTAAAGTGAAGGATAATATACTTTTGCCTAGATATATTTTGATGACTGATTATATATACTTAAGATACATAAAAGGGGAGACCATAATGCTTAAAACACTGCCTTTTTCGGTAACAAAGGAAGATTCTTTTTACGATAAGCTTTCAGAATGGATGGGTGATGTTTTTTACGATATTCTTCCCGAAAAAGGATTCGAGCTGCGTGATGAGCAAATTTTCATGGCTTTTCAACTAGAGAAGGCCTTCAAGGAAAAAAATATAAGTTTTGCAGAAGCTGGTGTTGGTACCGGAAAGACATTGGTGTATTTGTTATACGCAATCTGCTATGCCCGATATACCAATAAACCGGCAATCATTTCTTGTGCGGATGAGACATTGATTGAACAGCTAGTTAAAGAAGAAGGCGATATCCAAAAAATAAAGAGTGCATTAGGGATTGATGTGGATGTTAGACTTGCGAAATACCACGATCAATACGTATGCCTTAAGAAATTGGATCATGCCGTGAATCATGAGGATTCGGAGGGAATCGATCAACTGTTCGATGAACTACCGAAATTTGTGCATAATAATTCTTCCATGAATGCCTATACACCTTATGGAGATAGAAAACAATATCCATACCTTAATGATGAAGATTGGTCAAAAGTAGGCTGGGATCAACTGCAAAACTGTTTTACCTGCGATAAGCGTCAGCGATGCGGACAGACCCTTTCGCGTGATCATTACCGGAAATCGAGTGACTTGATCATTTGTTCTCATGACTTCTTTATGGAGCATGTTTGGACGAAGGAAAAACGCAAGCGTGAAGGACAGCTTCCACTATTGCCTGAACATAGCTGTGTAATCTTCGATGAAGGTCATTTACTGGAATTTTCTGCACAAAAAGCCCTTACTTATAAAGTGGGTGAACAAACACTAGATTCTATCTTGGAGTTGTTAACAGCGAACCAGGTGCGTGAGGAAACGCTGTACGTCATTGAAGATTTAATCGAAATCAATGAAGAGTTTTTTGATTTGCTTGATGATAAGGCAATTCATGTAAGTGGCTCTAACCGATATGAAATTCCGATGTCCAAGGAAATTACCACTTTAGCAAAAAAACTTCATAAAAAGGTGGAAGAATTAGAAGAAAGCCTTGTTTTTGAATCGGAAATGTATACGATTAACGATTATGATTTGAAAGTCACCGAAGAGTATTTAGAACAGTTAGGATACTCACTTTCCCTATTTGTGAAAGATGAACAGGCTGTTTCATGGTTTGAAGAAAATGAGATGACAAAAACGTTGGTCATCATGCCAAGACTTGTCCAGGATATATTGTCAGAACAAGTTTTCTCGAAAAAGATCCCATACATTTTTTCATCGGCGACTCTCTCTGATAATAAATCATTCCAATATATTGCAGATAGCTTAGGAATTAAAAACTTCGACAGTTTCTCAGTAGAATCACCATTTGATTACGAAGACGTGATGAAAATGAACATGCCTGCCTTCGAAAAAGGTGATCAATTGGCTAAGCTCAAGTATACAATGAAAACAATCGAGGAAAACGAGGGCCGGACTCTCGTATTGTTCCAATCAAAAGAAGAGTTGCATTGGTTCAAGGAAAACTGCGCGAAGACAGCATATCCTTTTTATTTTGAAGGCGAATCTGAAATTAGTGATCTTGTTAAAAAGTTTCAGGAGGAAGAACATTCCGTCCTATTTTCCTATCACTTATGGGAAGGACTGGATGTGCCAGGAGCTTCATTACAAAATGTAGTGATACATTCACTCCCATTCCCGCCACATGATCCAGTATTCGAAGCCAAAAGGAACTCAAGTACAACTCCTTTTGAATCGGTTGACCTCCCGTATATGCTACTTCGTTTACGCCAGGGTATTGGGCGTTTAATCCGTACTAGCAATGATTCGGGGACTGTGCAAATTCTGATCGACAACGATATATCGGATCAAGTCAAAGAGAAAATCATTTCCGTTCTTCCGGTAACGATTTAATATAAATCTTTTTTAGAGCCAAGGGAATTTCTCTTTGGCTCTTTTTTTGAGGAAGCTAGATAGTTCAGATATGATATCTTTTTGTATAATATGGTAAAGTGTAATGTGGAAGGGGTGTTTTATTTGACAAAGAATGTGGAGCTAATTGAAAGAGAGTTTAAAGATTATGTTAAGAAAATTTCGGCATATAACGAGGCACTTGCACTCATATTTTGGGATTTGCGTACAGGTGCTCCCAAAAAGGGAGTAGAGCAGCGTTCTGAAGTGATTGGGGTCCTATCCTCTGAGGTTTTCAATATGACGACAAGTTCTGAGATGAAGCGGTTTATTGATGAACTTACAATAGAAACAGCAGAAGCGATACTAAGTGAAACAACGATCAAAATGGTACAGGAATGTAAAAAAGAATATGATCGAAATAAGAAAATCCCAGCAGATGAATACAAGGAATTCGTCATATTACAATCCCGTTCGGAAAGTGCATGGGAAGAGGCTAGGGAAAAAGCGGACTTTTCTTTATTTGAACCATACCTGGAGCAAGTTGTCGACTATACTCGTAAATTTGTTGAATACTGGGGATATGAGGACCAGCCATACGATACTTTGTTGGACATGTATGAACCGGGCATGACAGTCGAAATACTGGACCGAGTATTTGCCGAGCTTCAAGAAAGCATCGTTCCCTTAGTCAAGCAAATTGCAGATAGTAAGGAACAACCTGAAACAGATTTCCTTTATCAAGCATTTCCAAAGGAAAAACAGCTATTATTCAACCAAGAAGTCTTAAAACAGCTTGGTTATGACTTTAAGGCGGGAAGGCTGGATGAAACCGTCCATCCTTTTGCGACTGGAATCAATAGTGGAGACGTAAGGATTACGACCCGTTATGACGAACGGGATTTTAGAGGCGCGATTTTTGGAACAATTCATGAGTGTGGACATGCTATTTATGAGCAAAATATTGCCGGGGAGCTAACAGGAACGCTTCTTGATAGTGGAACTTCAATGGGCATCCATGAATCTCAATCTTTATTCTTTGAAAACTTCATTGGCCGAAGCCTAAGTTTTTGGAAAAAGCAATATTCATTATTGAAAGAGTATGCTCCCGAGCAGTTCTCAGATGTTGAACTTGAAGATTTCTACCGTGGAATCAACGAATCAAAGCCTTCTTTCATCCGAATTGAAGCAGATGAGTTAACATATCCATTACATATTATGATTCGGTACGAATTGGAAAAAGCACTTTTCAATGGAGAGCTTGAGGTGAGGGATTTACCAAGCGCTTGGAACAAAAAATACGAGGAATATCTCGGAATTCTACCTGAAGATGATGCAATGGGAGTTTTGCAAGATGTACATTGGTCTGATGGTAGTTTTGGATATTTCCCATCCTACGCATTGGGGTATATGTATGCTGCACAATTTAAACATGCGATGCAAAAGGATTTGCCTGACTTTAATGAACTTGTGGAATCAGGTAACCTTGAACCGATCAGGTATTGGCTTAACGAAAATATCCATAAATTCGGTAAAATGAAAAAGCCTTTAGAGATACTGAAAGATACAACTGGGGAAGGCTTGAACGTGAAATATCTAATCGAGTATCTGGAAGAAAAATATAAAGAAGTTTATAAAATCAAATAGTGATTTCAAAGGGAAAGCCTTGGCAAGCTGCCAAGGCTTTTTTTATATCACCATAATTTAAAACCTTTAGAACCTGGAGGAGCGTTCTGGATAATATCAATAAATGGAATGGTATAGGCAAAAAGAATAAGTGCCGCTGTTATTCCAATCCATAATTTCCAGTTTTCAAAAATGAGGGGTGCAGTTTCGTCTGCAGATGCTTCACCCACGGGAAACTCTTCATTTCCTTTGGGAGCAAAGAAAGCCAATTGGATGAAAACGATAATGTATAAAATGATTCCAATAAACAGTATGGTTCCACCAATTGCCTGAGCGATTTGATATGGAATCCAATCCATGGCCTGAGAGGATCCCCCATAAGTGGAGTATGAAGATCGACGAGGAGCTCCTAGTAGACCGGCAATATGCATGGCCCCGGACATGATGGACATCCCAATTGCCCAAAAAATCCCTTGAATGATTGCTAATTTATTCAATTTTGTTGTCAATGTCCGACCAGTCAAATGGGGGATGAGCCAATAAGAAATACCAAAGAAAGTCAAGATCACCGAAGTGGCCAATGTTAAATGAAAATGTCCAGTTACCCAGATGGTATTATGAACAACTTGGTTCAGCTGGTTGGAAGCATTGACAAGCCCCCCTGCACCCGCTGGAATGAATGCCACCATCCCGATGAAAGGAACGGTAAAACGAGCATCTCCCCAAGGCAGTTTTTTGAACCAGCCGAATAAACCAGAAGCACCTTGTGAACGGCCATATTTTTCAAACGTCCCGAATAAAGAAAAAGCTGTCATTAAAGATGGGATAACGACCAAGAAGGTTAATATGACCTGTAAATATTTCCAAACTGGATCGATGCCAGGTTCAAGTAATTGATGATGTAGTCCGACAGGTATGGAGAATAGCAGAAATAAAATAAAAGACATCCTTGCCAATGAATCCGAGAATATTTTACCGCCAATGATTTTAGGAATCACCACATACCAGCACATATAGGCTGGAAGCAACCAGAAATAGACAAGTGGGTGACCGAAGTACCAAAACAAGGTCCGGCTTGCCAAAATATTAATCGAATCAACCCACCCCAAAGCCCAAGGAAGAAGCTGGAATAATACGGTGACAGCAACCCCTATAGTGGCAACAATCCATAGTAAAGTATTGACTACAGCCATAAAACTTAATAAAGGGCTTGCCTGGCCCCGGTTTATTTTCCTCCATTTATGGTAGGTCGATAATAAGGCCCCGCCGCTAATCCAGCTACCAACGATAACAAGTGTCAATCCCCCATAGAAAATGGGATGGGCTTGAAGCGGAGCATAAAAAGTATAAAGGACTGACGCTTCGTTTAATAAGACCATTAGTGCAGCCATTGCAGTACCGGCGGTCATTGTCCAAAATCCTATCCAGCCTGATATTCTTGCCCGTTTGCTTAAGGGCCCGATCGTTTTACTGACTGCTGATAGATGAAATCCTATGATGAAGAAGGTTGTAAGTATAAGAGCGAGTAAAACGCCATGAACCGTAAGTAATTGATAATAGGTTATTCCGGCGGGCAATTCGACTCTGCCTGAACGCACGAGTGTTTGAAGTAACCCTGCAAAGCCTCCTAGTGCCAAGGCAATGATGGCTACAAAGAAATGAGCCATGGCGAGCTTTGCGTCCAGTGGGTGAATTCTTTCATTTTCAATAGCTTTTGTCATTTTGAAACCACCTCAATCTGGGAGCTCATCATATGGTGACCAACTCCGCAATATTCATTGCAAATAATCAGGTTTTCTCCCACTTTATTAAAAGTGGCGGTGTATTCACTGACATAACCGGGTTCAAGCATCATATTGACATTTGTTCCGGCTACCTCGAAACCGTGGATAACATCTTTGGTCGTCGCAATGATTTTGACAGTAGACCCTTTCGGTATCTCTACCTTTGCAGGGCTGTATGAAAAGGCAGAAGCTACAAATACTAACTCATAATCCCACTCTTTTCCCTCGACTTTATGTAAGCCGGGGGCATCGAAGGGGGCTGTTGTATCCACTTTTTCTGGATCGATGGTTACTAAGCAGCTTGGTGGCTGATTCCCTAAATAGAAGGCACTCACTCCTAAGACGGTTAAGAAAATGAGTAGGGCGACCGTTCCTAAAATCAGCCAGATTTTTTCAAACTTATGCATGTGCATGATTTTTCCTCCTCAATTAACCTAAACGATCTGTAAATAAAAAATAAATGCTGACCCATACGATTACCAGAAAAATTCCAAGTAGTAAAACAGAAGCGAGTGTACCTTTTAGATTGGTATCCTGTTTTTTTATGGTACGTTTACTCTTAAAAGCAGGCTCGGACATTACTTCCACTCCTTTCAATTCATGAAAATGTTTATTAAATAAATTCATCATACAAAAGACATGGTGAAAAAGTATCCTTTATCTATCATTTCACAAATTGTTCAATCATCTCCTTAACATGTTGTGAATAGTGTAAAATTGCCAGGCTAAAGATAAGTAAACTTTTTTGGAAGGTAATTTGTGAAAGTATTGTGAAGTGTAAAGTGCTGTCATTAATTTTTTAAGGAAGGATACTACTGAGAATTAACTCTTACTATTTTGAATTTTCTAAAAAATCTAATGTTAAATAGGTATTTCTTTGTAAAGTTCGTTTTTTAGTAAAATTCGCTTTTCAAATAGAGCTAGCGTTGTTATAATTCTTATAATATAAAAATTAAAGTTTCACTCGTATAATCGCAGGGATATGGCCTGCAAGTTTCTACCGGATTGCCGTAAACAATCTGACTATGAGTGAGTAATAGATCTTGTTGCAGGATGAAAGGGATTTATGTATTCCTTTTTTTCACGGATGCCAAGAAATATTGCCTCACTCCAAAGTGTTGCAATGTTTCTTGGTTTTTTTATTTGCCAAGAAACAAAAGCAGACATGGGTAAATAAACATCCAGATTGGGAGGAATCATCATGCAACTATTAAAAAACAAGATCCTGTCCGAAGGGCAAGCATTATCCAAAGACATTTTAAAAGTCGATTCATTTTTGAACCATCAAATGGATCCTATGCTAATGAAAGAGATTGGAAAAGAATTTGTAAAACGATTTGCCCATAAAGAAATAACAAAAGTGCTTACGATTGAATCATCCGGAATTGGGCCAGGACTGATGGCGGCTTTGGAGTTGGACGTACCGTTAATATTTGCCCGCAAACGTAAATCCCTTACATTGACTGAGGATTTGGTGACCGCGTCCGTTCATTCATTTACTAAAAAGGAAACGAATACCATTACGGTATCTAATAAATATATTAAAGCGGGCGATAAAGTCTTGATAATCGATGATTTTCTTGCAGTAGGACAAGCTGCTCGGGGCTTGGCGGATATCTGTAAGCAAATGGGAGCTGAAGTGGTCGGTATAGGGATTGTCATCGAGAAAGCATTCCAAAGCGGCGGGAAGGACCTAAGGGATCAGGGATTCCATGTCGAATCCTTAGCGAGGATCAAGGAGTTGAACGTTGGCGAAATCGTATTTGTTGAGGAGAAGGAAGGAGCTATCGTTAATGGCTAATCAATCCCCATGGAAAGTTGCATCTTTAGGATTACAACATGTTCTTGCTATGTATGCGGGTGCCATTGTTATCCCCCTTATTGTCGGCGGTGCGATGGGATTGAATTCGACACAGCTGACCTATTTGGTTTCCATCGATATTCTAATGTGTGGGATTGCCACTTTATTACAAGTTGTGAAAATGAGGCATTTTGGCATTGGCCTTCCCGTCGTCCTGGGTTGTACATTCACGGCAGTAAGCCCGATGATAGCAATTGGTACCCAGTACGGTATGAATAGCATTTATGGTGCCATTCTGGTTTCGGGGTTGGTCGTTGTATTAGTCAGTAAGTTCTTCGGAAAGCTTTCAAGGTTTTTCCCTCCCGTTGTAACAGGGTCAGTAGTAACGATCATTGGAATTACTCTCATTCCGGTGGCCGTTAATAACTTGGGAGGCGGACAAGGGGCTGCTGACTTCGGTTCCTTGAGTAATGTAGCGCTTGGTTTCGGAACGTTGCTATTTATCATATTGATGTATAAATTCTCAACGGGCTTTGCAAGATCCATCGCAATTTTACTTGGGTTATTTTTCGGGACATTTGTCGCTTTCTTCATGGGCAAAGTGGCATTCAGTTCGGTAGCCAGCGCTTCTTGGCTTCATTTGCCACATTTCTTCTACTTTGGCCTTCCTGAATTCAATATAACCGCCATTATAACAATGACTCTGGTTGCCATAGTTAGCTTAGTTGAATCGACAGGTGTTTACTATGCCTTGGGAGAAATTACAGATAAAAAGATTTTAGAAGAAGACCTTGCCCGCGGGTATCGTTCTGAAGGGCTGGCCAGTATTGTAGGCGGTTTATTTAATGCCTTTCCTTATACGGCTTTTTCACAAAATGTCGGACTGATACAATTGTCTGGAATTAAAACGAGAAATGTCATTTATGTAGCTGCAAGCATGCTTATATTAATTGGTTTTGTCCCTAAAATAGGTGCGTTCACTACAGTGATTCCTCCTTCCGTTTTAGGAGGGGCGATGATCGCCATGTTCGGAATGGTGATTGCAGCAGGAATTAAAATGTTAAGCAGAGTGGATTTTTCTTCACAGGAAAATCTCTTAATCATTGCATGCTCAGTGGGAATGGGAATAGGGGTAACCGTTGTGCCTGAGGTGTTCTCCCATATTCCTAAGGGTATCCAAATTCTAACTGAAAATGGAATTGTAGCCGGGAGTTTCACAGCCATATTCTTGAATATCATTTTCAATGTGATCCCTTCAAAAGGGAAAGTAAAGAAAATGCATATGGAAGGACAAAATGTAGCCTGATTATTAAATGAACAAAAACTGCCTCCATTGACCCGCTTTGGGATGGAGGCAGTTTTTGTTTGTATCATCTAATGGGTTTGATGAAAAGACCTGGATGAATAAATAATAGGAAACTCTCTTCACTTTCTGAATATATTGTTAGTATCTGTTTAAGAAAGTAAGTGATGGGGATGGAGAAAAAATACTGTATGCATTGTCGGACCATATTGAATCAGGAGTGTAGATGTTTTGTCTGTGGAAAAGAGGAATTTCAAAACATCATCATCCAAGTTCAAAACCAATCTTCCGTAGAGAAGGAAGATTGAAGGAAGCCCCTTACCAGATAAATTGAAGGTAAGGGGCTTCTTTCGTTTGATAAATTACATTTCTATCATCAAAACCATATGAAGGGTTCCTGCCCCTTCCAAGACGATAGGCAGATTGATGGCTTGATTGAAGCCATACATTTTTGTATGACCGACAAGGACGGTTGGTGGTGTAATATCCATAAGAATATTATCATTTGCTAAGGAAGTGGCAATATTACCTGCAAGCATATTACCAAGCTCGGCAGCGAAGGATTCCAGCATTTCGCCTTCGAGAGGCATACCAAACATGACTTCACCTATTTTACTCACACAGTCGCTTGTTCCTTCAATGATCAATCTTCCACGGACGTCCCCCGTCATCCCGATTAGTACAGAGATGGATTCCTGTTCAAAGGGTTGCTTAATGAAGGAGGGTTTCTGGACTTCTGAAGAAAAAGGAAGGACCGACTTTACTGCAGAAATCGTTCCATTTAATACTTTTGTTATAAGAGCATTGATTTCCATATAGATACCCCCGATTGTATGGTTATTCCTATAATAACAAATTTATAGGGTTAATTACCTATCTTTACGAAAAAAATATTTAAAATTGTGTATTTAAGCCTATTAAATGTTTCAGAATCATTTTTGCTTTTATTGGGAAGCTTAACCATATATTGATTAATAAGGAGTGTATTCATGTCTTATTTATTATCTGCTTCCCACATAAAACTACCTTATCAACTTTCACAGGATAAAATCATGGAGTTTTCCCGCGAAATTTTCGGTGCATCTTTTAAGAATATCGAACGATTATTGCAGGCGTTCAAAAACGGCCAAGTGGAAAATAGGTATTTTTCCAATGACCTAGATTGGTTTAGGGAAGATCATACGTTTCAAGAAAAAAATGAAGTATATGTCAAACAGGCTGTCGACTTCGGAAAAGAGGCCATAGAAAAGTGCTTGGGTAATACTGAGTTCTTGAAAAATGAGATTCATCCTAGTGAAATTGATGCCTTTTTTTTTATCTCAAGTACTGGATTAGCAACCCCAACCATAGATGCGAGGATCATGAATGAACTTCCTTTTGATTCCCATACGAAAAGGATCCCGATATGGGGGCTGGGTTGTGCGGGGGGAGCGAGTGGTCTTTCACGGGCATTTGAGTATTGCAAAGCATATCCGGACGCTAAGGTTATCGTATTATGTGTAGAACTATGTAGCTTGACTTTTCAGAAAGATGATATTACTAAAAGTAATTTAATTGGGACGTCCTTATTTTCTGATGGAGTTAGCTGTGTGTTAATCTGCGGTGACGATGCAGAGGTAGAGGGGATGACCACAAAAGAAAACCATCTGTATTTTTTAGAATCCCAGTCCACCCTTATGCCCGATTCTTTGGAGGTTATGGGATGGGATTTGAAAGATCAAGGTCTTCATGTGGTCTTCTCTAAAGATATACCCACCATTATTAAGGAATGGCTTAAACCAAATGTAGTGGCCTTTTTAGAGAAAAAGGAAATTAGACTTGAAGATATTCACGATTTTATAGCCCACCCTGGAGGGAAGAAGGTTATTGATGCCTACCATGAGTCATTAGGGTTCAATGAAGATATGACGGAGGATTCCATGGCCGTTTTAAGAGAGTTTGGCAACATGTCTTCGGCCACGATTTTGTATGTCCTTGAAAGGTTCATGAAGCGTAGTGGGCATAAGGGGGATTACGGCCTTGCGGCTGCATTGGGTCCAGGTTTTTCATCTGAATTAGTGTTAATGAGGTGGAACTGATGATTTTTGGGATTTTTATAGGCTTGATTGCCTTACAGCGCCTTGCTGAATTATACATCGCCAAGCAAAATGAAAAGCAAATGAAGAGAGCGGGGGCAGTGGAGTTCGGAGAGAATCATTACCGTTGGATGGTCCTTATGCACTTGAGTTTTTTTGTCGTTCTTACTATTGAGGTAGTCGCATTCACAAGAGAGCTTTCTCCCTTGTGGCCTATTTGGTTACCTTTGTTTCTGATAGCACAAATAGGAAGGGTTTGGGTCATAATGACGCTCGGGAAACATTGGAACACAAAAATCATAGTCGTCCCGAATGCGGAAGTGGTCATTAAAGGACCGTATAGGTACATTAAACACCCTAATTACCTCATCGTGGCAACTGAAATCATTGTCATTTCCTTATTATTCAATGCTTATTTTACAGCAATGATTTTCAGCCTGTTGAATGTCTGGATGATGTCTGTTCGGATTCCCATGGAAGAAAGGGCATTAAAAGAACACACGGAATATTCTTCAGCTTTTAAGCAAAAATAATAAAAAGTTTATTTTTCTTATTGAAAATGATTATCGTTCGTGATAAGATTCTAATTGAAGATGAAAATTATTCTCAATAGAGTAGAAAACATATAAATATGACAGATGAAACTAATAGCCTAATATATAAGAGGATGGTGTTTTGTAATGATTTGGTTATTCATTTTATTGACAGTCGCTACATATACATTTGTGATGAAACATGTGTTAAACAATATCCAAAAACCGGCTAAGGCCGTACGACCTTTAACTCAGTCAAAAAAAGAAAATCACGCTACTTTCCACCCAACACCCTCAACTCGGTAAGCCTTTTTATAGTGAAGTACTTCAGTGAAAGCCCACAAAACTGTGGGCTTTTTTGCTTGTCATTACATGATGGACAAGCAAATCGTTAAGCTAACGGTATGAATAACAAACGAAATCGTTTACAATAAGATTATCAAAATGAAGATAGAATAAGGGGTATGGATCGATGATTTCTGAAGTAATCAAACAACAGTCTAAAATGGGGATTTTGACTGCCATGTATGAAAAATTCCAATTGGCAGGGGATATTGGGAATGCAGATAAACTTAAACAGTTAATCATGAAAGTGAATAAGGAAGAATTCATCATAGCATTCTGTGGCCATTTTTCCGCAGGGAAGTCCAGCATGATCAATTACTTCCTAGGTGATCAAGTATTGCCTTCTAGCCCGATTCCGACGAGTGCCAATACAGTTAAAGTTCAAAAAGGGGAGGACTATGCCAAGGTCTTTTTTCATCATCAGCCACCGGTCGTATTCCCTGCACCATATGATTTTAAGGAAGTAAAGAAATTCGCCAAGGACGGTGATTCCGTATCGGCCATTACTATAAGCTCCGATCAGTTTCAATTGCCGGATTCTTGTGCAATCATGGATACGCCGGGTATTGACTCGACCGATGATGCTCATAGAGTATCTACCGAATCGGCCTTGCACCTTGCGGATGTTGTTTTTTATGTTATGGACTATAATCATGTTCAATCAGAAGTGAATTTCCTGTTTACGAAAGAACTGTTAGAAGCTGAAAAACCAACATACTTAATTATCAATATGATTGATAAACATGATGAAAGCGAACTGAGCTTCCAGAACTTCAAACTCTCGGTTTCAGAAGCGTTTGCGAACTGGAATGTATATCCTGATGGAATCTTTTATACATCGGTCAGAGATTTGGATAATAGCGAGAACGAGATTGAAACCGTTCGTAATTTTCTTTATGAAATGGCAGAAAAGGGCCTGACTAACGGGAAAGATGCCATTATACAATCTGCAAATGCCCTGGTTGAGAGACATCTCACCTGGCTAAAAGAGCAGTATGAAGAAGAACATGCCAGCGAATTCGAGGTGCTCTCGGAACTTCCATATGAAGAACGGATGCAATTGACGAACCAAGTGGATAGACTAATCAAGGAGAAAGGTTCTTTGACAAATCGCTTGGAAAGGATAAAGGCTCAATTCTCCGAAGACTTGGAAGTCATCCTGAAAAGTGCGTACATCATGCCGGCAACTACGCGTGATTTGGGTAAATCGTTCTTGGAATCCTTACAGCCTGATTTTAAAATGGGATTATTATTCGCAAAGAAAAAAACGGAAGCTGAACGGCTGGAACGCCTTCATTCATTCTTGGCCGATTTGCAAGAAAAGGTCAAGACACAACTTGAATGGCACCTGAAGGAGTTGGCTGTGAAAACTCTAACTGAAGCAGAAGTACATGATACAGAGCTTGAAAGTGAAGCCCAGACATTGCACATCGAGATAACAGAGGACTACGTCAAGAAATCTTTAAAGCCGCAGGTAAATGTTACGGGTGAATATGTTTTGAATTATACCAATGACCTCGCTTCCACGATTAAAAAGAAGGCTCGTGATGAAGCGGATTTGTTTTTCAATAAATTGGTAGTCGCTTTGCAGGAGAAAATTGAGGTGCATTCGGAATCCATCGATAACGAATTGGAGGATTTTTCTGAGTTTGCAGAAGCTCTTAAGGTTACAGCAGCGATGAATGGTGAAATAGCCACTCAAAAGGAACGCTTGGATGCCATTTTCAATCAAACGGTACCACCAGTCGAAGAAGGTGTTATTCAGTCCCTTTTAACTCAATGGGATGAAGAAGAAAAAAACGTCACGGTTAAAATAATGAATACGAGTGAGAATGAAACGTTTGATCGAGATAAGAAACTCGACACAAACCGTGATGAAAAAAATGAGGAAATAAAAACGGTTGTGACTGATACTGCTACAAATAAAGATTTACGGGGTAAGGATAAGTTGATGGATACCGCAAAGAATTTACAAAGTGCCGCCAAACTCATCCAGCCCTTGAAAGGTTTCCAATCACTGTATAAGGAATTAAGGGAGAAGGCTAACCGTCTCGAAAAGCAAACGTTCACTGTTGCTTTATTCGGTGCCTTCAGTGCCGGGAAGTCCTCTTTTGCCAATGCATTAATGGGAGAGAACGTCTTGCCGGTATCGCCTAATCCTACCACTGCTGCAATCAATAAAATAATGGCTTCGGATGGTGAACATGCACATGGTACGGCAGCTGTTACACTAAAAACCGAAGAGATGCTGCTAGAAGATGTGAAGTTAGCTTTAGCTGCGTTTGATCAAACAGCCAAGTCACTAGGTGAGGCTCATCAATTGGCTGGAGAGATAATCGAAAAAGCAGGAGAAGTCGATAAAGGGAAAACCCATCTATCTTTCCTTCGGGCGTTTTATCACGGAATGCCGCCATACCAAAAAGATTTAGGAACCGTCATAACGGTGGATTTGGAAGGATTCAAGAGTTTTGCTGCAGAGGAGTCGAAGTCGTGCCTCGTAGATTTGATAGAATTGCGTTACGACTGTGAAATGACTAAGCAGGGGATGGTGCTTGTTGATACACCGGGAGCGGATTCAATAAATGCCAGGCATACTGGTGCTGCCTTCGAATATATAAAAAATTCGGATGCCATTCTTTTTGTGACCTATTACAACCATCCATTTTCAAAGGCAGACAGAGAATTCCTGATCCAGCTTGGCCGAGTTAAGGATTCCTTTGCAATGGATAAAATGTTCTTTATCGTCAATGCAGTCGATTTAGCTCAAAATACTGACGAGTTGGACGAAGTGATGGAGTATGTCAAGGATCAATTAAATGGCTTCGGGATCCGTTTTCCAAAGCTATTCCCTCTTACAAGTAAGGGAGCATTGTCAGAGAAGAAAATTCCTGGTTCCTTCAAGCACGCTTTCCTTCAGGATAGTGGAATATCCGATTTTCAATTGCAGTTCGATTCGTTCATAGAAAATGACTTGACGGGACTTGCCATCGAATCAGCGCAGGCCGCTGTAAGAAGGACCGAGGAACTAATGCGTGATGTAATTACTGCCTCCAAGCAAGATGAAAAAGCGAAGCAAGAGGCCCTTGAGACATTGACTCATGAGGCTCGGACCATTTCAGGTATTTTGGAAGTCATTAAAGGGGATGCCGAAAAACTACGGTTGAAAAAAGAGATTGATGAACTGACATTCTATAGTAAACAGCGTGTATTTTTCCGGTTCAATGACTTCTTTAAGGAAGCATTTAACCCTGCAGTCATAAAAGACGATGGGCAGGATTTGAAACAGGTCCTGAAACAATCCTTAAAAGAATTACTTGAATCGTTAGGTTTCGACCTTTCACAGGAAATGCGTGCGACGGCATTGAGAACGGAAATGTTCGTTAATAAATTGTTGAATGAAAAACAAGTCGGTTTGCTTCAACAAATTAAGACTGTCAGAAAAACAATTTCTTTACAACCCTATGAACCGAGTGAGAAAGAGTCCCTTGAATTTACACGTGCTTTTACCGAAATGGATGCAAGTGAATTCAAAAGAGAATTGGCCCAGTTCAAAAATCCAAAATCCTTCTTTGAAAAAAATGAAAAGGTTAAAATGAGTGAAGATATTCAACAGCATTTGGATGAGCCCGCTCTGATTTACGTAAAGGAACAAGGGGCACGTATATTGGAATTATATACGGGGATTCTGGATCAGGAATTACTATCGATTCAAAAGAAATTCCAAGGGGAAATAGCCGATGTTTTTGCTGGCTTACGCGCTGCATTGGAAGAAAAGGTCGATTTACCGTATTATGAACAGGCTGTAGAGAAGTTGGTAAATATGAACTCATAGAAATGATAAATAGAAACGAGGTTACTTATATGAAAGAAAACCTTATTTCACATTTGTTGAAGCTTGAAAAGCAAAAAAATATTACGATTTTGGTGGCTGCTGTAACAGGTAGCCATTCTTTTGGTCTATCTTCCTCTAATTCAGATTCTGATGTCAGGTTCATTTATGCCCATAATGAAGTGAAATCCTATCTATCAATAAGCCAACCTGTCGATCTTATTCAAATGGATGAAGGCAGCCTAGATTTCGTTGGTTGGGATTTATTTAAGGCATCCCGGCTCCTATTAAAAAGTAATCCTTCTCTTTATGAATTGTTTAAGTCTCCTATTCAGCTTATCTCTCAGCTGGACTATTATCGTAAAGTGTCAGATTTGATGGATAGGGCTTTTTCCAAAAAGGTCTTAGGTCATCATTATTTCCGAATGTTATGGGGGAATTTACAAAGATTGTCTGAAAAGAAAGATTCAGATATTAAAGAGTTGAAAACATGGGTACAAGTTTATCGCTCTTATGTAACTTTGCAGTATCTCATCCAAAAAGAACCGCTGCCACCAATAAATGTTTGGGATCTAACGGATTCCGTCATGCTTGAAGAAACCACAAAAAAGAGAATGACCGCCATATTTATGGCAAAGAAGGATCGGCACTATTCTAAAATTGAGAGTGAAGAAAATCTCAACTTCTTGAAAGGGGAATTACCCTTCCTGAAAGAAAAATTAGCAAACCTTTCTTTAGGGGTCAATATGGAAGAGAAACTCAATCAAATAAATTGGTCCATTTTAAAAAAGGAGATGGGTTCATGGGATATATAATGGAGAGTGAAGAACTACTATCCATGTTTAATAGGGGGAATATCAGGATTTGTGATTGTCGATTCAAGCTAGGTGCGTCCGATATGGGTCGCAATGAATACGAAAAAGAACATATTACTGGTGCCATATATTTTGATTTAGAAAAAGACTTATCGGGGAAGGTTGAAGAACATGGGGGTAGACATCCGCTTCCGAACCTGGGTCAATTTAAAGATAAGCTAGAATCATATGGAATAACCAATGATACGATTTTAGTTGCCTATGACGGCGGAGAGGGTAGCTTCGCTTCGAGATTCGTTTGGCTTCTTACTTATATGGGGCATCGGAAGGTATATATACTAAACGGTGGATATCGGGCATGGAAGGAAAGAGGATATGCCTCTGATGATCGGTTGCCACATTATGAACCAGCGGAATACCACTTGCAAATCAGGGAATCTGTGCTCGCTTCTTATCAAAAAGTGAAGGACTTCACTGAAAGAAGACCTGATGATGTGGTGTTGATCGATTCAAGGGAAACTAAACGGTTTCTAGGGATTGAAGAACCAATTGATAAAAAGGCAGGTCACATACCAGGGGCAATCAATAAGGTATGGACGAATGTTTTGGATGAGGGCTCTTTTTTACAGGCTGAAGAACTTAAGCAAACATACAAAGGTATTAGCCGGGATAAGGAAATTATCGTATATTGCGGTTCCGGTGTGACGGCTGCTCCCAATTATGTAGCTTTAAAGGAAGCCGGTTTTCCCAATGTGAAGGTATATGTGGGAAGCTTCAGTGACTGGATTTCCTACCCTGACAACCCTATAGGATGATTAACTAATTTTCCAATTAACTATCCTTAAAAAGGTGGACAGCTATGGTAAAATAGATATACATCATGATAGAGGTGATTAAGTGTTAATGAATGAAAAAGAACAGCAGCCTTCCTTTATGCTTGTCGATGGAATGGCACTTTTATTTAGAGCTTTTTATGCAACTGCGGTCACAGGCCAGTTTATGATTAATTCAAAAGGGGCGCCCACTAATGCTGTACAGGGCTTCCTAAAGCATATGCTCACAGCAGTCAATCATTTCTCCCCTAGTCATATCGCGGTATGTTGGGATATGGGTAGTAAAACGTTCCGGAATGAATTGTTTGACGGGTACAAGGCGAATCGAACGTCCGCCCCTGTTGAAATGATTCCACAATTCGAATTAGCTAAACAAGCCGTCGAGGCTTTTGATATTCCGAATATCGGGCTTCCAGGCTATGAAGCGGACGATTGTATCGGCACCATTGCAAAAGCTTCAGCTAACCATAGTCGTGTTGGAATTTTAACGGGCGACCAAGATATGCTTCAGTTAATCGAAGACAATATTTCCGTTCTCCTTTTAAAAAAGGGATATGGAAATTACGAAGTCCATAATCCCGATAGCTTCTTTGAATGGAAAGGGATTACCCCTAGACAGATGATTGACCTAAAAGCGTTAATGGGTGATACCGCTGACAATTATCCCGGTGTAAAAGGGATAGGGGAAAAAACAGCCTTAAAGTTATTGATACAATATCAAAATATAGAGGGTATCCTCGAAAACGTTGCTTCATTGACGAAGGGACAGCGAGCAAAGATCGAATCAGCCATTGATATGCTTCATTTATCAAGGCAACTGGCGGAAATCAAATGCGATGTGCCGATATCGTGTCCCTTAGATCAGGCAATTTATCAATACGATCGTGAGAAGGTCCAAAATTTGGTCAGGGATCATGAATATAAAACCCTACTGCGTATGCTATAAAAATAAATGAGAGGAATTCCCATCGGGAATTCCTTTTTTCTTTGGATAGGGAGATTTTTGTCGAAAAATGGATAGGCAAAACTACTTATTTACGATAAGATGTAAAAAGCATGAAAGAGGAAGTGATGCGGTAGTGGGGCAATCAACTGAAGAATACGTGAGTTTTTTAGAAGGAAAGGGCTTCTCTTTCGGTGATGACGCCATAGGTTTTATTTATTTTGGCAAACGTTATACCGAAGCAAGTGATACTTTAGTCAATGTGGCAATCGAATTGACCTTGAAAGTCCAAAAGAAATTTGATGGCAGTTTTTATATCTCATTCCTTGAAAATTTAAAACACAATGGCATTGAAACGCACAAAGCGGCGGTATCGTTTGCCAAAGAACAAGGATTACTTAAATAGGTTGGACTTCGTAAGTAGAAGTCCAACCTATTTACGTTATTTCCCTAGAAAAAGATGTCCTTTTTTTGGATGGAAGTTCAGCAAGAATCATTCCGACGAAGATGAAAGCGCACCCTGCTAAAGAAGCCATCGTCAATTTTTCATCAATCCATATGTATGAGGTTATAGCAGCGAACACAGGTTCCATTGAAAAAATCAAAGCAACCCTTGTGGGAGTCGTATAAGCCTGAAAATAGGTTTGTGCGAAAAAGGCGAATGCCGTTGCTAAGGCAGCGGTTACCAATAATGCCGTCCAAACCTCTGTCTGAAGCATGACTTCCGCCTTGAAGACCACGGAATAATTCTCATCAAAAAGGAAGGCGGAGACAAAGGACAATAAAGATACCGTGCAGATTTGAATCAACGTCAAGGGAAGTGCCGGAAGGATTTTGGCATATCTAGCGGTGGTGATGATCTGCATCGCAAAGCTGACTGCACATAAAAACACCAAGAAATCCCCGGTATTTAAAGACGAATGGTCAACGAACGCCATTAAATAAAGTCCGAATGTTGCGGCAACGACTCCCAACACTGTATTACGCGATAACTTCAATTTTAAGAGCAGCAAAGAAAAAACGGGGACCATAACCACACTTAAGCCCGTGATGAAGCCTGTTTTTGCCGGAGTTGTTAATTCCAGACCTTTCGTTTGAAACGCATAACCCAAGAAGAGCCATGCTCCGATATGAATTCCTGCAATCAACACTTCTTTACTACATGTCGTTCTTTTTTTATGTGAAGTCAAAAAATAAGGGATCAGCAAAAACAGAAAGGCAATGAAAAACCGGACAGCGTTAAAGCTAAAGGGTTCAAGAAAAGAGAGAGCGTTTTGAACCATTACAAATGTAACGCCCCAAATAAATACCACGAATAGTAGAGTTACATCAGCCGTTTTTTTCATGTTCATCCTTATTCAAACGTATGGCCCGTCGAGCTAGCTCATCAGCCGATTTGTTTTCTATACTTGGTATCCATTTAATAAAGAATAGCTCCAGTTGGTCGGTCAGCTTAAGTGCCTCATAAAGCAAGACTCCATATTTTTTTTTAGCGAACTTCTTCTCAATGGCTTGGTTAATCGCTTGGGAATCTGTCCGGAAGGAGACCACTTTATAATTGCTGGCCACACATATCTCTAAAGCCTTTATTAAAGCATGGTATTCCGCCTCATGGTTTTCCATATATCCTAGCGGAATGGAATGACGTTCTACTACACCGTTATTATTTATGAAAATCCCAGCCCCGCTTGGTCCAGGGTTTCCGGCACTGGCTCCATCGATATACACTTCAATCATGATGTTCCTCCTCGAGTACACATTGTTAATATGATATGATTAAAACTTGTTTATAAAACATTTTTAAACGGAAGAATGAAAAACATCCCCATTCAAAAGAGAGAGTTTCGTGCTATTTAGGGAACTACTATAAATAATTATTATAAGAATATTTATTTATATATTTTATATTATAGATGGTGTTACGGAGAAAAGGTATGTAAAATTGTCTAACTCAATCGAGTGAAAAAAAAAAGCGATCAAGGGGCTGAAAATCATTGAAAGTAATCATGCAATGGAAATATAAAGCTTCCAGAAAACCTTCGGCTGTTTTTACTTCGGATTGGCTGGATGCCGGTAGTGCGTTAATCATAGCCGAGGACCTTGAAAAATCGGGGCGGTTAAAGGACGTGGAATTCAAGGATGATTTCGAAACGACATGGACGAAGAAAGAATTGAAGAAACTTCTGACTGTGGTGGAAGAGGAGCCGCAGGATGTGACGGTCTTTTTTGATGGAGGCTACCAAAAGGAACAGAATATAGCTGGATTAGGTGTAGTCATTTATTATCGGCAAGGAAAAAAAAGCTTCCGTATCCGTGCGAATTTAAGGCTTGATCAATTCGAGTCCAATAATGAAGCGGAGTATGCCGCACTTTATGAAGCGCTGAACCAGATGGAGGAGTTAGGTGTACATCATCAAAGTTGTTTCTTTAAGGGAGATTCACTTGTTGTTTTAAATCAACTATCGGGTGACTGGCCATGTATGGAAGAAAACTTAAATAAATGGTTGGATCGGATCGAAGCCAAGATGGAGAAAATGAAAATCATTCCGCATTATCAGCCAATTTCACGCAAGGAAAATCAAGAAGCGGACCGTTTGGCAACACAAGCATTACAGGGAGAAGCCATTTTTAGCAAGTTGGAAATTGCTGATCAAAGGAGTCGTAATAAGGATGAATCGGAAAAAAATTTATGAAGAAGTTGAAGAGGTTATCGTATCATATTGCCAGGACTGTTTTTTACAAAAACAATTTCGAAAAGATAAAGGACGTTCATATGCCCACCAGTTCTGCATATCGCAGTGCACTGTCGGAGAAAAACTAAGAGAACTTGGCAATAAACTTGTTGACGATTCACAAGTATAAGACATATTCATCTACTTTTTTTCGCAATGACATAGAATAATATGGTATTATAGGAAAAAAGAAGGAAAAGTGTGGGCCATGAATAAAAGAAAAGGATATGTAAATAAAGAGTGGGTTTCACCACTTACCATTTCCGAAATTGATTCTTTGTTGGAAAATCTGAATAAAAAGATAGAAGAAAATCAAGAATCAGTGAGTGATCATAATGTAAAACAAAGGTTCAATGACAATTTTCATAACCAAATAAACGATATCACGGTAGAAATAAAGAGTATTTTCGATGATATACGAAAAGAAGAGAAAATTGAGCGTCGAACCATTGATAGGATTCAAGCCGAGATTGTTCCTGTCATTCAAGAGGCTGCAAAAATTCCTGACATCTACTATCTATTTGAAGAAATGCAATCTAAAGATGAATATACGTACAAGCATAATATAGGAGTAGGGATCATCGCGACCTATTTAGGAAAAAAGCTTGGTTTATCGAGTGAAAACCTCACCAATCTCACTTTAGCTGCAACCCTACATGATGTGGGGAAAACAAGGATTCCTGAGAGTTTATTAGATAAACCGGGCAAGCTTACTTTGACAGAATACGAAGAAATGAAACGTCATACGATATACGGGTATGAGCTGCTCAAGAACATTCCGGGCATTCATCCATCTATAGCATTAACGGCACTTCAGCACCATGAGCGTGAAGATGGACATGGTTATCCATTAAATCTCAATGGGAATGACATTTACTACCTTTCCAAGGTCGTAGCTATCGCTGATGTGTTTCATGCCATGTCTTCAAATCGTGTATATCATCAGGCCATGCCATTTTATATGGTAATTGAACAAATGAATCGTGATGTTTTTGGGAAATTCAATCCTAAAATTTTGTTGGTTTTCATTAATACGTTGATGGAAACTTTAATAGGAAAAGAAGTTGTGCTAACAAATCAACAAACGGGCACAATTCTCATGATCAACCCGTATGATCCCCTTAAAGTACTCATGAAAACAGATACTGGCATCGTGGACTTAAGAATGGAAAAGGAATTACAGATTGACCGTATAATAAGTAAATGAGAAAAAGAGCCCGATTTATAAATCGGGCTCTTTTTCAATTGGCTTTACTGAATCGAAATAGGCTTTTAGCATTACCTTATTTTCAGTGAAATCAGCTATTGTATATTGATCAAGTACCTTCAAAAAAGCATCTAAGGCATTATTAAGTATGAATTTCAAAGAACATACCGGAGAAATCACACATTTATCATCATCTTTGAAACACTCTACCAGGTAAAAATCTTCTTCGGTTTTCCGTACCACTTCTCCAACATTGATACCATCTGGAGATTTTGCTAGCCGAAAACCACCGTTACGTCCACGTATTGTTTCGATATAACCCAATTTACCTAGGTTATATACAATCTTCATGAGATGGTTTTTCGATATATGATAAACTTCAGAAATCTCTTTAATATTCGTCAATTTGTTTTGTTCTTGGGAAGCTAGGTAAATCAATACTCTTAATGAATAATCTGAATAACTCGTTAGCCTCATATCTATCGCCTCACATTCTATCCCCTTGACTATATCATAAATGTGAACACTTTTTAAACATTAATACTAAAGTGCCTAAAAGAAGTATTTAATATATTGCTTTAATTGTATTTTCGATTTAAGATAAACATGTATTTAAAATACTTGTTTTTTAAAGAGGAGCTTATATATGTTATCTCAAAAAACCATTGAAATCATAAAATCTACTGTACCTGTTTTGGAAGTCCACGGCACTACCATAACTACTGTATTTTATAAAAATCTTTTAGAAGCACATCCAGAGTTATTGAATATCTTCAATCACACCAACCAAAAAAAAGGGCGCCAACAAAATGCACTTGCGAATACGGTGTTAGCTGCCGCTAAATACATTGACCAGCTTGAGACGATCTTGCCAGCAGTCAAACAAATTGCTCAAAAACACAGGAGTCTTGTTGTAAAACCAGAGCATTACCCTATTGTGGGAGAATACTTATTGGCTGCAATTAAGGAAGTATTAGGCGATGCCGCTACCGAGGAAATCATTCAAGCATGGGGAGACGCATATGGTGTCATAGCTGGTGTTTTTATTAATATGGAAAAGGACATGTATGACCAAGCCGCCAACCAGAATGGGGGGTGGGCTGATTTCAAACCTTTCACTGTTGTAGAGAAGGTACGTGAAAGTGATGTTATAACTTCTTTCTATTTAAAGCCTGCTGATGGCGATTCAATCCCGTCATTTTTACCTGGACAGTATTTAACCGTCCGCATGGAGATACAAGGTGAACAATACTTATTCAATCGTCAGTATAGTTTATCGGACGCACCAGGCAAAGAATATTTCCGGATTTCCGTCAAAAAAGACAAAACAGGAATCTCTCCTGATGGAAGGGTTTCAAATTACTTGCACGAGAGCATTCAAGTGGGGGACAGTATTGATATAACGGTGCCTGCCGGAGACTTTACTCTCGACAATAAAATGCAAACCCCGCTTGTATTTCTTAGTGGAGGAGTTGGAATCACTCCTTTCATGAGTATGATACATGCACTTGCTGACCAACAGTCTGAACGTGATATTCAATTCATACACGCTTCTGAAAATGGGGCAGTTCAGCCATTTAGAGAAGAACTGACTGGACTGACAGAAAAACTACGCAACTATCAATTATCTTTTGTCTATAAGAACCCAAGTCAAGATGATCAAAATCTACCCAACTACGAAAAAAAGGGCTATATGGACGCTGAGCTTTTGGGCAATCATTTAAAACCAGATGCCGATTATTACGTCTGTGGACCTGTACCATTTATGAAAAGTATCGTCACTCACTTGAAAGAGCTAGGAGTCGATTCTGAAAAAATCCATTATGAGTTTTTCGGTCCGGCAATGGCGCTTTAGGTTTTATTCGGACATTGAATGTTGTTGACATCGCAATGATAATTTTGCATACTATATTAAAACAATGAACGTTGAGAGAAGATTAGTATGCGAAACATTACTGTGACAGAGAGCGGTGTTTATAGCTGGAAGACCCGCGACAGATAAGCGCTGAACCTGCTTCTTGAGTCCTATGCAAAACATAGGCGCGAATCCTGGCGTTAATAGGCAGAGTGGGATGCCATTATTTGTGCATCCAATGAAGGTGGTACCACGGAAAGCAACCCTTTTCGTCCTTGTTTTGAGGATGAAAAGGGCTTTTTTTCATGTCTAAGATACTAATTGGAGGAAAAAACCGATGGAAAAGAAGCGCATCGTTGTAAAGATAGGAAGTAGTTCTTTAACGAACAACCAAGGTGAAATCGACCAGAATAAATTTTCCGATCATATTCAAGCAGTGGCTGCATTGCGTTCGGTCGGACATGAAGTAGTACTTGTGTCGTCAGGAGCGGTCGCAACCGGTTTTCGAAAATTGGGTTATCCGACAAGGCCAGTTACATTAAAAGGAAAACAAGCGGCTGCCGCGGTCGGGCAAAGTTTATTGATACAATCTTACATGGAGCAACTGGGACAATTCGGGATTATTCCCGCCCAAATCTTATTGACAAGAAATGATTTCTCGAATAAAGATCGTTATAAAAATGCATATGCTACATTGATGGAACTGCTTGATCGGGGAATTCTCCCGATAATTAATGAAAATGATACCGTATCCATAGCGGAATTGACTTTCGGTGATAATGATATGTTATCTGCGCTTGTTAGCGGCCTTGTCCATGCCAATCAGTTAATTATTCTAACTGATATTAATGGACTTTATGATTCCAACCCGCAGACCAATCCGTTGGCAAAGAGATTCAGCCAGCTTTCGGATATCACAGAAGATTTGCTACGCATGGCTGAAGGTCCAGGCTCAAGTGTTGGGACAGGAGGAATGAAATCTAAGCTGATTGCTGCGCAGACTGCTCTTTCCTTGGGAGTGAAAGTTTTTATAGGATCCGGCGAGGGTAGCGACAAACTTCTTACCATTCTTGAAGGTAGCGGTGATGGCACATATATCGGTAATGAGGTCTTAACGACAGTAACAAAAAATAAGCAGTGGATATCCCTGCACTCGAAAGTATCAGGGGAAATTTACGTGGATGAAGGTGCCGAAAAGGCTTTAATTTTATATGGAAGTAGCTTATTGCCTGCAGGTATATACGATATTAAAGGGAATTTCAATAAAGGTGACGTCGTCGAAGTTTTTGGGGCGAGCGGTATATTGGGGCGAGGGGAGGTCTTATATTCCTCCTCCGAATTGAAACAAGCGATGGGCAAGCGGACAACCGAGCTTGTTATTTCATCGATCGAGGTCATCCATCGTGATAAATGGGTGAAGGCCTAAAGAAAAGTAATTAAGGGGGTTTGTAGAAATGAGTGAAGTGGTGGCGAAGGGAAAGGCAGCACAGAATGCAAGCTATCAGTTAATCGGACTATCTACTGAAATGAAAAATGAGGCATTGAAAAAAATTGCCCATCAACTGATCATTGATAAGGAATATCTTTTAAGAGAAAACAAAAAAGACCTAGAACAAGGCAGACAAAAAGGGATGAGCGAGTCGATATTAGACAGAATCATGTTGAATGGGAAACGTATTGATGATATGTCAGCGGCCATACTTCTCTTAGTTGACTTGAAAGATCCAGTTGGTGAAATCCTGGAAAACATTGAAAAAGAAAATGGCTTATTGATTAAAAAGAAACGTGTCCCTATTGGCGTCATCGGCATGATTTATGAAGCAAGGCCCAATGTGACAATCGATGCCGCCACATTATCATTAAAAACAGGCAATGCGGTCATCTTACGTGGAAGTTCATCCGCGAAACATTCTAATATGGCTTTGGTTTCATCTATCCATAAAGCTTTGGAAAACACGGAGATCCCATTGGAGGCTGTCCAGCTAATAGAAGATACAAGCCGTGAAACGGCAAAAGAGCTTTTCCATCTTAACGAATATTTGGATGTCTTGATTCCTCGGGGCGGAAAGAATTTAATAGAAACAGTGATGAAAGAAGCCAGCGTCCCGGTCCTGGAAACAGGGGCAGGAAATTGTCATATTTTCATTGACGCTACGGCTGAACCTTCAATGGTGGAGAAGATAGTATTAAACGGAAAAACTCAGCGCCCTTCCGTATGCAATGCCATTGAAAGCTTGCTTATTCATGCTGAATGGTTTGAAGAAAACGGAGAACGGTTGTTGTCGGTCTTGCATGATAAAGGGATAGAGATATACGGGGATGAAACGGTTTGTTCCACTTCTTTACGAGCTATAGCCGCGAAGGAAGAGGATTGGTCAGCTGAGTATTTAGCATTGAAACTCAGTGTCAAAATTGTCAAAGATGTTTCTGGGGCGATTGAACATATTAACCAATATGGTACAAAGCACTCTGAAGCAATCCTTACAAATGACACAAAAAATGCAAATGTCTTTTTGAACAAGGTGGATGCAGCGGCAGTTTATCATAATGCTTCGACACGCTTTACCGACGGTTTTGAATTTGGTTACGGTGCCGAAATAGGCATATCCACACAAAAGCTTCATGCGCGCGGACCTATGGGCTTACCTGCATTAACTTCAAGCAAGTACTTTATATATGGTCAAGGACATATTAGGGAGTGAAAAAGCATGATTCATGATGATTAATAAATCTTTTTAAAGGGTAATGGTATATTACATTACATTAAAAGGAGCAGATATCATGGACAAGAGATATATAAAAATTTTCGATAATGAAGATCAAGCATTGGTAGCAGTGAATTCTTTAAAAAAAGAAGGATATACAACAGATCAAATTTCAGTGGTTGCGAAAGATAGTAAGAGCTTATCTAATGAAGTCGAAGAAGTCAGCCCGACTAAAACTGATGGTCTTATCGCAGGTGCAACAGCTGGAGGTGCAGTTGGTTTGACTGGTTTACTTATAGGAATGAGTGCACTCGCTGTACCTGGTATCGGACCGATTTTGGCAGCTGGTCCGTTATTTGCTACATTTGGTGGAGCAGCGGCAGGCGCAGCAGCTGGTGCAGGTGGATTGGAAAAACCTTTAATGGACTACGGCCTAGAGAAAACTGAAGCTAAACAGTATGTAGAGGATATCAAAAATGGTAAAATATTGGTTATTGCCGATCCTAACTTAAGTAAGCAACAAGTAGATTAAGTTATCAGTGACCCCTACATACATAAAGAATTTTTTATAATAGATTAAGGTGGAAGAGGATGCGCCAAGCATTCTCTTCTTTTTGCGTTGGTAGGGATCCTAAACAGGGCGTGAAGGAAGTATAAGGTTAAAAATCCGGATCATGCTTTACACCTGAAATACTGCCCTTGCCTTTTAAAATAAAAGCTTTTTTCAAAAATTGGGAAGTTCTTTTCTTCAACCACTTTTATGTAAATAATAGCTTGGCTGCTTGAATCGAGAAATAGATCCCGATTCCTATTAGGGAAACCCCTGATATAATCGAAATGCCTGTTAGTATCGGTTGAGATAAATACCTTCTAAGTGTGCTTGAAAAGATGGCCATCATGAAATCCCAGGTTACAAGGCCAAGAAGGATACCTGCACTATATACGAGTAAATGCTGAATATCATATTTTGATGCCGTGTTTGCAATAACTGAACCATAAATTCCTAACCAAAACAAAATAGATAAAGGATTCGAAAGTGCCATGATGAATCCGGAAAAAAATGAAGAAACGAATCGATCATTCACTTTCCGACCATTGACCTCAATTTTACCAGCACTTAAGAGGCTCTCGATTCCTGTATAAGTCAGTACGAAAAAACCAAATAGCCAAAGAAATGTCTTCAAGAAGGAGTTGTCCATAAAGTGGATAAAACCGAAAAAGACGAGGAGAATAAAGATAGTATCTGCTAAAATGGCCCCCCAACCGAAAATCCATGCATGTAAAAACCCTTTCTTAATCCCTATGTCCAATACAGCGGCATTAAAAGGACCGATAGGAGCAGCTAGCGACAAGCCCAAGAATATATAGCTGAAGAAAACACCCAAATCCAAATTATCACCCCTTCATTAATCTTGCTTATTTGAATGTATTCAAACTAATGGACTTGCAAACCTTTTTTTTCATTCTTTAATAGGCAAGCTACATGATTTCTAGATCGAGCCTTACAGGGCTTGCCACCAGTTAATCGAGAAAGTCAGAATCATCCCCATGTTTTGAACTACGTATTATTCACCTCTTTTTTCAGTAAAAGGAAATAGGTAAAGGAATGTCACTTAGAATGTTCAAGTTATTACCTACTCGAAAGGAGTGTTGTTCGGCTTTGGAGTTTATGCTTAATAAGGCATTACGGCCATCGTTACATAAACCTACTTACATAAGACTAGAATCTTTCCTTACATAATTCATAGTGGCTTTATTCATACTATGGAGGATGGAAGGGGGGAAACCTTATGGAGAAAAATAATAGCAGTTCAGCGAATGGGAAGACAGGCACAGGGAAGAACTCAAACGCCTCCAGCGATCAACAGGGCGATATGCAATGGTGGCAACTTTCCTTAGTCGGTGTTGGTTGCACGATTGGAACGGGTTATTTTCTTGGATCGACAATAGGGATTATAACAACGGGCCCCTCCATTGTATTTTCATTTGTATTAGCAGCGCTGGGAACATATATCGTTTATAATTTGTTAGCTAAAATGACAGCGGCTGACCCTCAAAAAGGTTCTTTTTGTTATTATGCTAATAAAGCATTTGGGCGATGGGCCGGCTTTAGTTGTGGCTGGAATTATTGGTCCTCCAATATCTTGATCATGGGAAGCCAGTTGACCGCGCTTTCGCTACTATCCCAGTTTTGGTTTCCTAAGGTCCCATTATGGCTTATTGCAGCAGGATTTGCACTCGTGTCAATCGTGGTCGTATTGTTGGGTACAAAAGGGTTTGACAGGGTTGAAAACCTCCTTGCCGTCATTAAGACAGCAGCAATCGTCATGTTCATCATCATAGCCATATGTGCGGTTGTAGGTTGGTTTGGCCTCGATGGCGGGAAACCTCCTTCATTTCCAAATACTTATCATGAATTATTTCCGAAGGGATGGATAGGGTTTTGGACATCGCTCATTTATGCTTTTTATGCCTTTGGAGGCATTGAAGTCATCGGTTTGATGGCGATGCATTTGAAAAAGAAAGAAGATGCAAAAAAAGCTGGAACCATCATGCTTTTAGTGCTTACAATCATCTATGTAGTATCATTGGGGCTAGCTGTGACCATGGTTTCCTTAGATGCGTTTAGTGAAAAAGAAAGCCCGTTCGTTACGGCACTCGATAGCTATCATTTGACCTTTTTTCCGCATGTTTTTAATGGTGCAATCATTATTGCAGGTTTTTCAACGATGACCGCTTCATTATTTGGGGTTACAAACCTGTTGGTCACGCTTGCTGATGATGGCAATGCACCACCATTTTTCATGAAAAAAATGAAGAAATTCAAGGATCTACCATTACCCTCTCTAGTGCTAGCGGCAATAGGGCTTTTAGGGTCAATCATCACGGCCTTGCTTCTGCCAGGAAAGATTTATGAATACATTACAACGTCAGCCGGTATACTACTTTTGTATAACTGGGCTTTTATCATCCTTTCTTCTTTTAAAATACTAGAACATAAAATATGGAGTAAAATTACAGGGGGGTTCGGTATTACTTTAATACTATTAACCATTTGTGGTACTCTCCTTGAAAAAGAGATTCGCCCAGGTTTCTTCGTCAGCCTGTTATTCATCGTCATCATTAGCCTTGCAACCATATACATGAAGTCTAAAGTATGGAATAAGAACAAGGCGATGACTGCTAGAGCAAATAAATCCGAACTTGATTAAAAAAAAGGGAACCCGGCCATGTTGTCGAGTTCCCTTTAACATTGAATTTTCCGGTATAGTCAATCTAAATCCTAGATCATAATCGAAAACCATTTATCATCTGTTTTCATTCCCGGAGAAGTCATTCTTCCTTTGCTCTTCTTCAGCTAGAAATTCAATAAAAACACTCATTGTCAATAAAGGATATTCATTCACTTTTTGATAGTAATTATTTTTTCTGGCATCCGTTAGATAACCGCTTTTTTTCATTCTCTCTAACACATATTTTTGGCTCATTTTCACAATTTCTTTTTTATTATGTTTGTTTTCTTTCTTAAGAGCAAAGCCTATGGCACCTACTAGAGCGTATATGCAAAGTGCTATTTTGGAAATCGGGTAAGAATCATTATTAAACAAGAGGAAAAAAAGGTTGATGAGGGAGAAAGCAATCATTATGGTCGAAAAGAAACCATATTTCATATTTTTCTTCAATAAGGGATTCAATTTTAATTGAATTTTCTTCATCTCATTTTGCATAAAGTGTGGAATATTATTGATTTTAATATTCATCGTATCCTCCTCTTAGTTTTAATGTGTAGTGTGTAGAGAACCTGTTAGATTAAAAAACTTATTTTAACCAATTTGTAACACAGTATTTCGATGGGTCTTCACTATATTTTTTCATTCTACGATTATTACTAAGAAAGGATTAATCATGAATGATAAAAAGACTGAAAAAGCACAATATCTTCATTTTAACGTGTAGAAAATCATTTGTCATGTATTTTACTTTACTAATATATAGATGGAATGCGGTGTCAGGTAAATAAAAAAATTAGTCCCTTGATAGGAATAAAGAAATAAGTGATTATATACAAAACTATATAAAAAAATAGTAAATGCGTATTTATTGTCATAAATGCATGACTTTTGTTCTGTTTTCCTGAGGCTCGGCTACTTTAAATCGAGTTTTCGGTTGAATCCATATATAATGAATAAGCTAGAAGTTGTATTAAGTTAAGGAGGGAATAGAATGATGTCATGGGCGTTAGCCATCTTGTTCGGTGTCGCAGTTATACTGTTCATTGTGTCGTATATTAAAACGGATTCAGCGAAGGTGGAACAGCAAATGGAACAGATTACTAGTACTTTTGGAGATGAAGTGAACCAATTACAAATGCAAATCAGGACTCTTGAGATAAATGCTGAAATTATGGCACAAGAAGCGGGATTACTGTCAGGACCTTCTGAAAAGTGGAGTTTGTTGCATGATGTACTAGATTTATATAAGCGTGGATATTCACTAGATAGCATAGCAGCCAAAAAAGATCGGTCTATAGAAGAAATAGAATACATGCTTGTTCCATACATAAAAGCAAAGGATGAAAGGAGAAAAGTTGCCAATGACATCTAAATCGATGCGCAGTTTTGCTGGTGGCCTCCTTGTAGCAGCAAGTATATGCGGAGCAGTATATTACTTCGATTCTGAAGAAGAAAGGGAGAGCACACAAACTGTAGAAAAAGTAACGGATGATGAGATGAAACGCAAGCTAACTTCAGAAGGGTATGTCATCCATACAGAGAAAGAGTATGAAGAGCAACTTGCTGAATTGAAGTCAAGTCAAGTTGTAGCGGAAGATAAAGGACCAAAAGAAAAAATCATATATCGTTCTGTGTTGAAAGTTTCTAAAGGCATGACAAGCATTGATGTCGGTAAAAATCTTAAACGGTCCAAAATCATCGCGGATGCAAAAGATTTCTTTGATGAAGTTGAAAAAAGAGGCAAGGCGAACAATTTACGTCCTGGTTCTTATGTGATAGATAGTGAAATGACGACAGACGAAATCATATCTAAAGTCTTTAAGTAATCGATCCATGAATGAATGCATTCTCTAGGAGAGTCGACTATCAATAAGGTAGTCGTCTTTTTATGTCGAATATACACTTCTTTTCGAATAGCTACAAACTATCATTTCCTTTATTCAGGCCTAGAAAAGGTTCGGTTTTTTCTAGATCTTAAGCCAAAACAAAAACGGCTCCTTATCTTTCCGATTTTTATAATTAAGGTATAATAAGAAAGAAAGTTATTTTGTAACGGATTAGGTGAAGATAATATGAAGCTGATCATTGCCGAGAAACCTGATCAAGGTTCAACGTTGGCAGCTCAATTCAAATCGAAGAAACAACAGGGATATATAGAAATCATGCCGAATGAGCTTTTCCCGGATGGCGCTTATGTAACATGGGCAGTCGGTCATTTATGCCAGCTCGTATCACCGGAAACGTATCACTCAAACTGGAAAAAATGGTCGATTGATACCCTGCCGATGATACCCGAGAAATTTCAATATGAAGTGACACGCCAAAAGGCCAAGCAATTCAATGTGGTGAAAGCGCTGCTAAAAAGATCGAATGTAGATGAAATCATTCATGCTGGGGATGCCGGGCGAGAAGGGGAATTGATTGTACGTAATATCATTCAACTTTGTCATGTCCAAAAACCGATGAAACGCTTGTGGATTTCCTCACTGACGCCAAAAGCCATCTATGAAGGGTTTCAAAATCTCATAAGTGAAGAAAAGACGAGACCACTCTATCATGAAGCATATACGAGAGCATGTGCGGATTGGGTCGTAGGCATGAATGCCTCTAGAGTATATAGCATTCTCTTGAAGAAAAAGGGTGTATCCGATGTATTTTCAGCAGGCCGGGTTCAGACACCGACCCTTGCTTTGATAGTCAAGAGGGAAATGGAAATTGAACGGTTCAAATCAGAACCGTTTTGGGAAGTGTTTGCAGACTTCAAGATGGATGGAAAGAAATATCAGGGGAAATGGCAGCAAAATAATGATTCGAGAATTCTTTCAAAAGAGATGGCAGAAAAAATAGCTGCGTTTTGTCAGGGAAAAGAGGCTGAAATTGCCGACATGACCACTGAAAGAAAGGAATTTCAGCCTCCACTCTTATTCAATTTGTCGTCGTTGCAAGCAACTGTGAATAAAATCTATAAATACTCACCGAAAAAGACCTTGGACATCGTTCAAAGTTTATATCAAAAAGGAATTGTATCTTACCCACGTTCAGATTCCAACTATGTTACAAAGGGCGAAGCTGAAACATTCCCGGACATCTTGCAAAAATTAAGTGGGTTTTCGGAATATCAATCGTTCTTCCCATTGCCTCTACCAAGTATCATTGATAATAAACGATTCGTTAACGAGAAAAAGGTCACTGATCACTATGCAATCATCCCGACCGAACAGGTTGTGGATCCTAAAAGACTTTCTGGTGAGGAACGTAATATATATGACTTAGTGGTTCGCAGGCTGATTGCGGCTCATTATGAAAAGGCCATTTTCGATTATACGACCATCCAGACGATGGTCGAGAAAAGGGCTGAGTTCATTTCAAAGGGCAAGCAACAAATTCAAGAAGGATGGCGCAAAGTCATTTTTCAAGATGAGAAAGATGATGATGTTCTTTTACCGATCCTTAAACAAGGGGATATCGGTCAGGTATCCAAAGTGAAAGTGAAAGAAGGGAAAACCCAGCCCCCTAAGCGATATACGGAGGGTCAACTGATTACCTTGATGAAAACGGCAGGCAAGCACCTGGACAATGAAGAGCTCGAAAAGGTCCTGATGAAAACAGAAGGCCTGGGAACCGAAGCGACGCGTGCAGGGATCATTACCATGCTGAAGGATCGCAAATACATTGATGTTAAGAAAAACCAGGTATTTGCCACCGACAAAGGGAAGGTCCTCATTACGGCGATTGGTGAAAAAATCCTTGCTTCTCCAGAAATGACGGCTAAATGGGAACAGCGCCTAAGGGAAATCGGACAAGGTAAGGCTTCTGCGGGGGCTTTTATGGAAGCCGTTAAAAAGATGTCGACGAAAATCATCAGTGATGCCGTCGAATCTTCCGAAGCCTGGGATTTTCAAGGGCTCGATACTGAGTCGATTCAAAGGCCGGGTTATAAGAAGAAAAGTGCGGCATCGGTAGGTAATTGCAAGTTTTGTGGCGCCAAAGTGATCGATAAAGGGGAATTCTATGGATGTGCGAGTTACCAGAAAACGAAGTGTAACTTTACCGTCTCAAAGAAAATCCTTAATAAAAAGATCAGTCAAGGCAATGTTAAAAAGCTTTTAACCGATGGAGAAACCGACATGATCAGTGGATTCAAAAAAGGGGAACGGACATTTAATGCTGCTTTGATATGGTCTGATACCGAAAAGAAAATCAATTTCAAATTTTTCTCGGATCAGCCCGTTAAGCAAAATTAAGTGTTTCTGACCCTGACCTTGCCCTGAGACGATATTACCTTGTTTCAGGGCCGTTTTTATAGTAAGATTTTTAGATATGCGTTTGAATGGGAGGATTCCTGATGCCTACACCGAGCATGGAGGATTACATAGAACAAATTTATTTGCTTATAGAAGAGAAAGGGTATGCAAGGGTTTCCGATATTGCCGAAAATCTTTCTGTACATCCTTCTTCTGTGACGAAGATGGTACAAAAGCTAGATCACGAAAAATATTTAATCTATGAAAAGTATCGTGGGTTGGTTTTGACGGCAAACGGAAAAAAAGTGGGTAAAAGACTCGTTTACCGTCATGAATTATTGGAACAGATGCTACGTTTGATAGGGGTCAAGGAAGAAAATATCTATCAAGATGTTGAAGGAATCGAGCACCACCTTAGCTGGAATGCCATAGATCGGATTGGGGACCTTGTTGAATTCTTTGAGGAATCTTCTAGCCGGGTCGAGGATTTAAGAAATATACAAAAGAGAAATGAAGAAAACACAAAATAAGCTGCCATGGGCAGTTTTTTTTGCGTTAAAAATCCCTTTTAAGACGTTGTTAGAGAATCTAGGCATAAAAAAGCCATGCTTTTTAGAATTATTAATCATGCCTATAGGATATTAAAAAAGGATTTTTAGATTTAGAGCAGAATAGCTATAAAGCAAGGATATAGATGGCCGTTGATATGGTTCAAAAAGGGAATGTAGGTACTCGTTAACATCGATTATGATTCAAAGGTTAAAGAATACTAATAATGGAGGAATGACATTTGAATATACATACTTGGCATAAAGAAGCGGAAAAGAAATGGGATGATTTTGCCCCTGTGTGGGCGAAGAATTCACAGGAAATGTGGGAAACGGGTAGTCGTAAAGGTATCATCCCTTTTTTTTCTGAACATGTAGAGGCCGGGGCCAAGGTTGTAGATATAGGCTGCGGTGACGGTATGGGTTCTTTGAAACTCGCTCAAACGGGTTATGTCGTAACGGGTATCGACCTTTCACACGTAATGATTGAGATCGCTAACGGAAATGCCAATCAACAACCGGGTCTATCTTTTACTCAAGGGGATTTTTATAGCCTTCCATTCAAGGATGAAGAAATGGATGCGGCAATGGTGATTAATTCACTTGAATATACTGGGGAGCCGCTAACGGTGATGCAGGAAATACATCGTATTATAAAACCAGGAGGCCATGTATGCTTTGGGATACTTGGACCCACGGCGGAGCCACGTAAGAACTTTAGTTATCGACGGTTAGTGGGTGAGGATGTCATCATGAATACCATGCAGGCCTGGGAGTTTGAAAAACTAGCACTTGGGAGTGGGTGGAAGGAAGTGGCTGAAATCGGGGTAGGGAAAAGAGGGGTGGATTATACCAAGCTAGGCCACTTTTCAAAAGAACTGAAACAGGCCGTTTCGTTTATGTGGTTGTTCCTCTTGCAAAAAGAAGGTATTCAATGATGGAAAAATATAAAATAGATCAATTTGTGGAAAAAACGAAACAGCAGGATAAGGGCCAGGGATTATTTGAACTTGAGACGGAACGTATACTGGAAATTAATCTTGAACAACAGATCTGGGCCAAAATGGGGACAATGATTTCTTACCGGGGCAGTATCAAATTTGAAAGAGAAGGAATATTGGAGCACGGGTTCGGAAAGTTATTTAAGAAAGCCTTTACTGGTGAAGGTGCTTCTTTAATGAAAGCGACGGGAAAAGGGAAGCTATATGTGGCGGACCAAGGAAAGAAAATTTCGATCTTACAAATGGATGGTAAGTCCATTACTATAAACGGAAACGATTTGCTGGCCTTTGAACCGAGTATGAAATGGGACATTAAAATGATGCGTCGCATTGCCGGTTTGCTGGCTGGTGGTTTGTTCAATGTTAGGCTGGAAGGCCATGGAATGGTGGCATTCACTTCTCATTATGAACCGCTCACTTTACTTGTCGAACCGGGAAAACCCGTCTATACGGATCCAAATGCCACCGTCGCCTGGTCTGGCAACCTTCAGCCAGACTTTGTAACCGACGTATCCTTGAAATCATTTTTTGGGAGAGGGAGTGGAGAGTCCGTTCAGATGAAATTCGAGGGGCAGGGTTTTGTTGTTGTCCAACCTTATGAAGAAGTGTATTTCGGTGATAAAGAGTCTAAATAATAGCTCTTGGTTGTGTTTTTATGTTTTATAAGTGGTGATAGAAGGGAGGGATAGTATGTTTCGAGTAGTGGAAGCGGATTATGGGGACGTGGAAAAATCAATTCCAGTAATATCCCCATCTTTTGTCTTTTCAGTCTTGAACAAGATGATTCCTGGATTCGTTTATAGAGATCTAAGTAATGAAGGTACTTTTCTCATAGGAACTTTTTCGGGAATTTTTTATGTCATGGGTGAAGAGGCAAATGGTAAGTTTAAAGAGGAATTATTCAGTTTATATCATGATAGGAAAAAGGAACAGTCTAGATTCACATTATTTTCTTCATCAGAAAAATGGGATGAAGCATTGGATGGTCTATTTGAAAATGAAGAAATGGTTTGTAGATATAATCGATATGCCTTTGCGTTTAACAAGCTTAAGAACTTAAGTAATAGTAATAGGATGGAACTACCTAAAGGATTTACACTGAAGAAAATTAATTTGGAAAACATTCATCAATCTACTGAATTCAATGAAGAGTATTATGAAAAGTATTGGGGGTCGGTATCCAATTTCATTGAGAACGGATTTGGATATTGTATATTACATGATGACACGCTCGTAAGCGAATGCACTACCATTTTCAGAGCCGAAAAATCAGCTGAAATGGATATTGTAACCAAGAACGAATGGAAGGGAAAAGGTTTAGGGAAGGTTACAGCGCAATCATTTATAAATCATTGTATCGAGAAAAACATTACACCACGTTGGGATTGTAGTGTAGGTAATCCCGCTTCGATTTCTATGGCAAACACTATTGGATTTGAAAGTCCATTAAGGTATTCTGTATTTGCAAAAACATTGTAATCTTGATTGATTTTCCTTTTTAGCAAAACATTCAAATTTCTTTAATCAATAGGCTTAAGCGAAAACCCTGATGCAATAATCAGGGTTTCTTCGTCAAGTGTGGCAGGTTCCCCCAAAATAAGGGGAATCATTTAACGGGGGATTACCCTTTTGCCATTCACCTATCAGTCCCAATCATATGGTGTGGATTGATAGACGTAATAATTAAGCCAGTTGGAAAACATGAGGCTACAGTGGCTCTTCCAACGGTGCAGTGGAGTTTTTGAAGGGTCATTGTCTGGAAAATAGTTTTCCGGGAGTCGAGTTTCGATACCACGTCCGATATCACGATTGTATTCGTCACCAAGCGTTCCTGCATCGTACTCGAAATGACCGGTCACCATTATTCTTTTGGAGTCTCTCGAAGCGGCGATGAGCACCCCTGCCTTATCGGATTGGGCTAAGATTTTTAGTTCTGGATGATTCACCAATTTTTGAAAGTCAATGTCAGTATAGCGAGAATGAGGTGCCAAGAAATAATCATCGAAGCCGCGGACGAGATTTTCATTCGGCTCGAGAACCTTGTGTTTATAAATGCCAAAGCATTTTTTTGGAAGTTCATATTTATCTATACCGTAATGATGGTAGAGTGCAGCTTGAGCTCCCCAACAAATATGTAGAGTGGAGGTGACATTTTCGTTTGACCAATCCATGATATCTTTTAATTCATCCCAATAATTAACATCTTGAAAATCCATTTTTTCGACAGGTGCGCCAGTGATGATCATGCCATCGTACTTTTTTGAGCGAATTTCTTCAAACGAATTATAAAATTGATTTAAATGAAATTTACTAGTGTTTTTCGATTCGTGTGTACTCAATCCAAGAAAAGATATGTTTACTTGAATGGGGGTATTCCCTAGAAAACGCAGTAACTGTGCCTCCGTTTTCTCTTTTTCAGGCATAAGATTCAAAATCAATATATTTAATGGACGGATTTCCTGACTGGTTGCCCGTTCCTCATCCATTACAAAGATATTCTCTTCTTCTAAAATCTCTTTTGCTGGCAGGTGTCTTGGTATTTTGATCGGCATAATTATCTTTGCCTCCTTTTTGAAATCATAATATTTCAATTATATAGAAAAATTTAAAATAGAAAAGCAATTTTATTAATTTTAATAGATGCTTATAAGAATACAGGACAATGGTAAAATGAATATGAGCTTGATACATAATTTTTATTTCATAAGATAAGAACTTAGAAGAGGGGTATAAAAGTGTTTGATCCTACAGCATTTGAAAATATGAAAGTGGTATTGGAAGGAGCGATATATGATCGTGACCTTATTGGAGATATATTAGTCATTGGACGAGACGATATCGTTAATCTCTCAACGATGGCAAGGAAATACAAAATCGAATTGGAAATGAAAGAATCCGGGAGTACAATCCTTGTGACCGGAGGCTTTGAGTTATACGCTTCACTTGAAAATTTAAGCTCCGAACTGTTACAGGGCCACCTAAATGAGGCATATTCCGGTTGTGCGGTGGATCTATTCATTTCTATACCCAGAAAGCTAAACAGTATCGAAGTTGATAGTATTTCAAAGGAACTGGAGAATGTTTGGGGAAGTCAAAGGACCATTACATTGACAACTTCTGAAATGGTAAGTAAAAAGGAGCAGCCCTTAAGCAATTCAACATTCCAAATATCTTTCGGAAGACTTATCAAGGAAGAGCAAATGGATGATTTAGAAGATATGGTGGAATATCTGCTTCAATCTTTGCAAATTGTTGAAGATTCTGTGAACCACCGATAAAAGGGGCACACTAAAAGTGGTAAAGTTTGCTTCAAATAAGGTAAAATGTCATCAATAGGCAAAAGGGAGAGATCATATATGTCCATTTATGAATATGAAGTGAAAAAGATTAATGGAGAGGCCGTTTCGCTTGAGGAATACAAAGGAAAAGTATTGATTATTGTTAATACCGCCAGTAAATGTGGATTGTCACCACAGTATGATGACCTGCAAAGTCTGTATGTACAATATAAAGAGGCTGGATTGGAGGTTCTGGGTTTTCCTTGTAACCAGTTCCTTAACCAAGAGCCCGGCGATGAACTTGAAATCGATTCTTATTGTAAGCTCAATCATGGCGTTACCTTTCCGATGTTTGCCAAGGTGAATGTGAATGGAAAGGATGCCCATCCGCTATTTAACTATATTACTGAAAATGCACCAGGAATGATGGGATCGAAGTCGATTAAATGGAATTTCACTAAATTCTTGGTCGACCGTGAGGGGAATATCGTTAATCGGTATGCTCCCAAAACAAAACCGCTAGAAATGGAAGAAGATATAAAAAAATTGCTATAACTCAAATGGCTCACCGTAATGTTATCGGTGGGCCTTTTTTATTTGAACTTTTCATCATCCGTAAATTCAAAGAGGGGAAAAAAGAGGATAAAGTTGAATATAATGGGTAACAACTATTTTATTCAGGAGGGAAACGATGGAACGAATTGCATGGGTAACCGATAGTACGGCTTTATTAGACAAAGAACTTTCTTTAAACGATCATGTATATGTCGTTCCAATGATTGTCATCATGAATGGTAAGGAATATGAAGATGGTGTCGATCTACTACCAGAAGAACTATATCGTAGGATAAAGGAAGAAAAAGAGGCCCCGACTACTTCCCAGCCATCGGTAGGCACATTCTACGAGTTGTATAGAAAACTTGAAAAAGACTATGATCGTGTGATTTCTATCCATCTATCAAGTAAATTGAGTGGCACGGTGTCCTCAAGCCGGCAGGCTGCCGACCTGGTTACGATACCGGTAGACGTCTTTGACACCTTACTTATTTCGTATCCAATGCTTTTAATCATGAAAAAACTCATGATGTATTTAAATAGAGGTTACTCAATCGAAGAAGCTTTCACCCATACGAGGAGGTATGCAGATAGCCATGAGACCTATGTCTTGATTGGTTCGTTAGACCAGCTTCATCGCAGCGGCCGGTTAACGGGGACTCAATATTACCTTGGAAGCCTTTTGAGTTTAAAACCGATTATAACCATTGAAAATGGTTTGTTGCAAAATAAAACAAAAACTAGAAATCTTAAGAAAGCAGAAAAATATCTATTTAATGAATTTCGTAAATCCATATCACTAGGAAATGTTAAAGAATGCAGTATATTGTACGGGGGTTCACCGGTTCAGGTTGAACATATAAAAAAGAAGATATCTGAAGAGTTTCCGGAAGTGAACATACATATATCCCCACTTGGTAGTGCAATAGGGGTGCATACCGGTGAAGAGACAATCGGAATCAGTTGGTTCAAGGAAGTTTAGGACAATATCCCTTTCTAAAAACAAGAACCATGGTAAAATAGAAAGGACATGGAGTGGTGAAATGCAAAAATATATAATAAAACAAACGGAATCATTTGTATATGAACAATTGAAATCTGATGCCAGTGGTCATGATTGGTTTCATATCGATCGGGTTCGAAAGCTGGCTTTACATATTGCACATGAAGAAAAAAAGGGAAATGAATTCATTATCGAGATGGCAGCCCTCCTACATGATATTCCAGATGATAAATTAAACGATCATGCGGAATTAGGTTGGAACAAGCTGGACGAATGGTTCAAGGAGACAGGGTTGGATCTGGATACGATTCAGGATATAAAGCAGATTGTCTCTACCATCTCCTACAGTGCCGGGGAAGACGTTCTTCCATCGATAGAAGCTGAAATTGTTCAGGATGCCGATCGTTTGGATGCACTCGGAGCGATTGGAATTGCAAGAACATTCGCCTATGGCGGAAAAAAGGGGCAACCTATGTATGATCCATCTCTCAAAGTGCGCGAAGAGATGACAAAGCAGGAATATCGGATGGGTAATAGTTCTTCTATCCACCATTTTTATGAAAAATTATTACGATTACAAGACTTACTTAACACGGGTACAGCGAAGAAAATCGCGAGCGAACGTCATGAATATATGGTTCGTTTTCTAGAAGAATTTTATAAGGAATGGGATGTACGTTTATGAAGGTTTTTAGTATGGAACATGTAATGAAAACACAAGGGGAGAAGCTTCTTTTTAAAGATGTTTCTTTGTCCATCAGTGAAGGTGAAAAAATAGGAATCGTTGGTATCAATGGAACCGGTAAATCCACGCTTTTGAATATAATCGCAGGATTGGAAGAAAGTGATCTAGGGACGAAGGATCATCCGAATGACTATACGATTTCATACTTATCGCAAGATCCTGATTTTGATGAAAAGTTAACGATCATGGAGTATATGTATGAAAGTTCGACACCTGTATTCTCCTTGATAAAGGAATATGAAAAAACACTGGTACAGTTGCAGATTGATCCCCAAAATAGTGAAGTGCAAGATCGATTATTAAAACAACAGCAATCAATGGATGCACTAAATGCTTGGGACACTAGCGCAAATGCGCGGACGATTCTGACCAAACTTGGCCTTCCGGACCATTCAAGGAAATTAGGCGAACTTTCAGGTGGACAAAAGAAACGGGCTGCCTTGGCAAAGACCTTAATTGAAACTCCCGATTTGCTCATTTTGGATGAGCCTACCAACCATCTGGACTTCGAAAGTATCACTTGGTTGGAAGAATACTTGTCTAAGTATCAAAAATCCGTCTTATTCGTGACTCATGATCGATATTTTCTTGACCGGGTATCCAATAAAATCTGGGAAATAGCCCAAGCGCAACTTTTTGAATACAAGGGAAATTATGCCGATTACCTGGAATCAAAAGCTATAAGGGAAGAAAATGAATCGACTGAGCGCTCTAAAAAAGAGAGCCTTTTCAAAAAGGAATTGGCCTGGATCCGCAAAGGTGCAAAGGCACGTTCGACAAAACAAAAAGCGAGGATCCAACGCTTTGAATCATTAGAAACCGGTGTCAAGGACAAGCAGAAGAACGAAAGCCTTGAAATGGAATTAAGCGGTGCCCGACTCGGGAAAAAGGTATTGGAACTGCAAGGCATCTCTAAATCATTCGGACATCAGGCAATCATTAAAGACTTATCCTTTCTCTTCAAGCCGGGCGACCGTATCGGAATCGTCGGTAATAACGGTAGTGGAAAATCGACTCTTTTGAATATCTTGGCCGGCCGTGAACCGATAGATGGTGGAAATCTTGACATCGGACAAACGGTCAAAATCGGATACTATACGCAAGAAAGCACCGATATGGATGAGAATCTCCGCATGATTGAATATATCCGGCAAACGGCTGATTCAATTGCACTTAAAGATGGCAGCTTCATATCCGCTGCGCAGATGCTTGAACGATTCTTGTTCCCTATGGGTTCGCACGGCACACCTATACGTAAACTATCAGGTGGAGAAAAAAGACGACTGTATTTGTTGAACATCTTGATGGGGGCACCCAATGTCCTTCTTTTGGATGAACCGACGAATGACCTGGATACGCAGACGTTGACCGTCCTCGAAGACTATTTAGAAACGTTCTCGGGCGTCGTCATTACCGTATCGCATGATCGCTACTTCCTTGATAAAACATGTCATCAACTACTTGTCTTTAAAGATAAAGGCAAAATCGATTTTTATTATGGGAATTACTCTGAGTACCTAGAAGAAAAGACAGAAGAAACTGTTCCTGAAAAAGTCTCGGAGTCCCAGCCTAGCCGCACTGAAAAGAAAAAGAAAAAACTTACGTATGCGGAAAGTAAGGAATGGGAAGAAATTGAAGGTAAAATGGAGCAAGTCGAGAATCGCCTGAAGGATATCGCTGAAGAAATGTCAGCAGCGGGCAGTGATTTCGAAAAGGTACGCCTGCTCCTGGAAGAAGAAAAAGAGCTTAACGAGAAGTTAGAGTATACAATGGAAAGATGGACATACTTAGCGGAAAAACTAGAAGAGGAATAAACGAGAAGACTGGGCCAAGAGGAGTAAGCTTGGCGTAGTCTTTTTTCGTTAATCTCAATTGCATGAGAATCTCTTGCCGTTGTGATAAAATCTAGGACATGAGATTGTAATGATAAAGGAGAGAAATGCATTGAACATAAAATCAATAGAACCGACACCAAGTCCGAATACAATGAAAATTAACCTTACGGAAGAACTACCAGGAGGAAAAAGTAATAATTATAAAAAAGATCAAGCAGAACACGCTCCGCAAATGATAAAAGACATGCTTCAAATTGACGGCGTCAAGGGCATATATCATGTGGCTGACTTTTTAGCTGTCGAGCGCAATGCGAAATTTGACTGGCAGGATATTTTAGTCCAGGTTCGTCAAGTTTTCGGTGAGAATACCGGGGAACAGAATCAACAGGCGCAAATAAACGAGCATTATGGAGAAGTAACGGTTTCCATCCAACAATTCAAAGGAATCCCCATGCAAATCAAAGCAAGTGATAGCACTCAGGAAAACCGTTTTGCCTTACCGGAGTATTTCATCAAGGGTGTAGCAGCTGCCCAAAAAGAAGATGATAATGTCGTCCTTCTTCGTAAATGGAAAGATTACGGCATTCGCTACGGGGAAATGGAAGACATCGTCAGAGAAGTGGCGGATGAATTGGTTGCAGCTTACCCAGAAGAAAGAATTAATAAACTGGTTGCTGCGGCACAAGAAACAGGAGATAAAAAAGAGCCGGTCATGAATCGTCCCAAAATTAAATTGACCGTCGACATGCTGGATGATGAAAGTTGGGAAAAACGGTACCAACTGCTGGATCAGATGAATGACCCGACGGTTGAAGATATTCCGGTATTAGAAAAAGCCTTGGCTGATAGTAAAGTATCTATTCGTCGACTTGCTGCTGTATATTTAGGGATGATAGAAGACCCTAAAGTCCTTCCGAGCTTATATAAAGCATTGCGAGATTCCAGTGCAGCAGTCAGAAGAACGGCAGGAGACTGTTTGTCTGATCTTGGCTTTGAAGAAGCGATGGGTGAGATGGCGCTATCTTTATCAGATAAGAATAAATTAGTGAGATGGAGGGCTGCGATGTTTCTTTACGAGGCAGGTGACGAAACAGTCCTTCCTTATTTAAAGAAAGCAGAACAGGATCCAGAATTTGAAGTGGCTCTTCAGGTTAAAATGGCCGTGGATAGGATTGAAAATGGAGAAGAAGCAAAAGGTTCCGTATGGAAGCAAATGACGGAATCAAGGAAATAACCAACGAGGAAGTTTATATATGAGAAAGAGGGTGATCCCAAAACCATTTAAACGGTTTTGGTGGTTATCCTCTTTTTTTATAGGCTCTTTTCGTAAGGATTGTTGCTTGTAATTATAGTAAGTCAATTTACTTTTTATGGTATTGTATAAAGAGAGTCTTATACAGTTAAAGGGCAGTAATGTTGTATAAGAATAGGGTTTAGTGAACCTTAAATAAGTATTTCCAAAACTCCAAAAAAGGAAGTGTGTAATATTGGGTAGTGAAAGTAAAGTCATTATTTCTCCATTAAATAATGACTTAATAGAGGATATCAATATGACAAATGATTATTTTGAATTATATGGTAGAGTTGTCCCCAGTCTACAATCAGGAAGATGGTCTTATGAAGAAGTTCTTTTTGATGAAACTAGAGTAACGCGTTTTCCAGATGACAAACTTGATTGGAGCCAATATATAAATCGAGAGGATAAAACGTTGTTTTTAGCTTATATGGATAATACTTGCATCGGACAAATTAGAATAACTAAGGATTGGAATAGCTTCTGTTATATTGAAAACATTGCTACTAAAAAAGATTATAGAGGCAGTGGAGTCGGAAAGTTACTCTTAAATAGAGCGGAAGAGTGGGCAAAACAGAAAAAACTTATAGGAATGTCCTTGGAAGCCCAAGATGATAATCTTGGTGCGTGCAGATTTTATGTAAAACAAGGATTCATACTAGGTGGAGTTGACACATTAAAGCAGTCAAATAATGCTACTATTGAAACCACTTTATACTGGTATAAGTTATTCAAGTAATGGGGGCTTTAGTGGAATAAGTACAGTCGTTCCAACATAGGAATGGCTGTTTTTAATACCTTACGTAAGAAATTGGCGGTAATGCTATTAGAATTTTGGCAAGCATTGTGGAGCATTTGGTTTCTCTGCTCCTTTTCAAATTTAGATATTCCATGGAACGCAGAGCGAAATGATTATGTTACTAGCAAAGTGCAGTAGAGATATGATTTTTAATCGTCTAGCAATCTTAGGTAACATATAGTTTTCCTTGCCTCCAAGTAAAAATCCTTCTTCATATCTTACCAATTTCCTATTCGAAACCGCCCAAGCAAGCTGGGTTCTACTATTTTAGTAAAATGTTTTTAAAGAAAAGTTGAAGTAGAATGGTTACATTTAACTTTATATATGTTAGAATTTTTAGAGTATTATAAAAAGTTAAAAATATTAATGGATGAAAATGAGGGGGCTACATAAATGTCTACATCGAATATGAGAAGTGACATGATTACAAAAGGAGTTGACCGTGCTCCGCATAGAAGTCTATTGCGTGCTGCAGGGGTTAAAGAAGAAGATTTCGGCAAACCGTTCATTGCGGTTTGTAATTCATATATAGATATCGTTCCTGGACATGTACATCTTCAGGAATTCGGTAAAATCGTGAAAGCTGCTATCCGGGAAGCAGGCGGGGTACCTTTTGAATTCAATACAATTGGGGTGGATGACGGAATTGCCATGGGACATATCGGTATGCGTTATTCTTTACCAAGTCGTGAAATCATCGCTGACTCCGTAGAAACGGTTGTTTCCGCCCACTGGTTTGATGGGATGGTATGTATTCCAAACTGTGATAAGATTACACCTGGAATGATGATGGGCGCGCTACGTGTCAATATACCGACGATGTTCGTCAGTGGTGGACCTATGAAGGCAGGTAAAGATAAAAACGGTAAATCACTATCTTTAACATCTGTCTTTGAAGGTGTCGGAGCGTATCAAGCGGGGAATATCGATGCTGAAGATTTACAAGAAATCGAAGAAGTTGCCTGTCCGACTTGCGGATCTTGCTCAGGAATGTTTACAGCGAATTCGATGAACTGTTTAGCGGAAGGATTAGGTCTTGCGCTGCCCGGTAATGGCACGATTTTGGCCGTGGCCGAAGAACGTAAGGAATTTGTTAAAAGATCCGCTAAACAATTGATGGAACTTATAAAAATGGATCGTAAACCACGCGATATCGTTACGATAGATGCAATTGATAACGCATTTGCACTGGATATGGCAATGGGTGGTTCAACAAATACCGTTCTTCATACACTGGCATTGGCACATGAAGCGGGTTTTGAGTATCCGATGGAGCGAATCAATGAAATAGCCGGAAGGGTACCACATCTTGCCAAAATTGCTCCTGCATCCGATTATCATATTGAAGATGTCCATAATGCGGGAGGAGTAAGTGCAATCATTCATGAGCTGCTGAAAAAGCCGGGAGCTTTCAATGGAGATTGTTTGTCTGTATCCGGTAAAACACTGCGTGAAAATGTTGAGGGCTGCGAGATCTTGAATACGGATGTCATCCATCCTTTGGATGACCCACATTCTGAACGTGGAGGACTTGCAGTATTATTCGGTAATCTGGCTCCTTTAGGATCCATCATAAAGGTAGGCGCCGTTGATGAATCGGTCGGCGGGTATCATAGAGGTCCTGCAATCTGCTTCGATTCTCAAGAAGATGCACTGTCTGGAATCATTACCGGTAAAGTAAAAGAAGGCGATGTCGTGGTCATCCGTTATGAAGGGCCTAAAGGTGGGCCGGGCATGCCGGAAATGCTGGCGCCGACTTCTCAAATTGTCGGCAGGGGATTAGGAGCTAAAGTAGGTTTGATTACGGATGGACGTTTCTCAGGGGCTTCAAGAGGAATAAGCATTGGTCATATATCTCCTGAAGCAGCAGAAGGAGGACCAATCGCATTTGTTGAGAACGGTGACATCATCGAACTCGACCTGAATAATCGTACCATTCAATTGGAAATTCCTGATGAGGAATTCGAAAAACGCAAAGCCGATTGGAAAGGCTTTGAGCCAAAGGTTACCAAAGGGTATCTGGGTCGTTATTCTAAACTAGTTACCAATGCAAGTACGGGCGGCGTCATGAAAATTTAATTTTCAGGTGAATGGGGGGGCAGAATATGCTGCCCTTTTTTTTTTCTAAGATCGATAAGAATAGTTAATTATAAAAGTTACATTCATCAAACTTTCAAAATGACATAGGCGTCAATTTTGCATTACTGTCATAGATTATAGTATCCTTATAGTCATCTAGTTATTTCAAGGGGGAATTTTGTTATGTCCATGGCTTATGATGAGTACATGAAACAAATGGTAAAGCCAATGCGTGCTGAATTGGTGCAAGCAGGTTTCAAGGAATTGGAATCAGCCGAAATGGTAGAAGAATACATGGAAGCGGCTGAAGGCACAACTCTTGTTGTCGTGAATTCAGTTTGCGGTTGTGCCGCCGGCTTAGCGCGTCCTGCAGCGACTCAAGCTGTACTGCAAGCTGAGAAGAAACCAAATAATCTTGTAACCGTATTTGCTGGTCAAGATAAAGAAGCGACAGCCAAAATGCGTGAGTATTTCGATGGAATCGAACCTTCTTCTCCATCCATGGCTCTTTTAAAAGGTAAAGAGGTCGTCCATTTCATACCTCGTCATGATATTGAAGGCCAACCTATGGAAGCCATCATGGAAAACCTTCTAGAAGCATTCGGCAAAGTGAAGTAATATAAACATATATGATATGAAGAATGTCCTGGAAACAGGGCATTCTTTTTCAAATTTAAAGGACTTAAAGGAGCAGGATGCATGTTTGTGACAACAGCTGGAAGAGCTGATATAGAAATCATAGAGTTGGCAAGAAAGTTAGCCACGGACTTAAAGATCCCTTTTATACCTAGGAGAAAACGGTCGATTCATGATATCCAATTCGAAAATGGCACTGACGATTGCCTTGTTTACGGGAAAGATAGATTGGAATTATACCGATATGAAGAGAAGGAGCCTTTCTTTTTCCATCCTAACTTAGCGATGATTCGATTGAAAAGATTAAAAAATGGGGAGTCTGATCCTTTGCTTGTTGCTGGGGATATAAAAGAAGGGGATTCCGTCCTTGATTGTACATTGGGATTAGGAGCTGATTCCATTGTCGCAAGTTTTGCAGTCGGTGAAGATGGTCATGTAGTAGCCTTAGAGGATAATCAATTCTTGGCTTTACTTGTCGATCAGGGCTTGAAGACTTGGAATGATGCAGATGATGGGATGATATCCGCAATGAGGAGGATTGAGGTTATTCAAGCTGATCATAATGCTTTTTTGAAAACGTTACCGGATAATCATGTCGACGTCGTTTATTTCGATCCGATGTTCGAGGAAACCATACAGGAGTCTAATGGCATTAAAGGTCTTGCTCATTTTGCCGCAGCCAATAATTTGACAATGGAAATAATCAATGAAGCCAAGCGGGTTGCTCGAAAAAGAGTGGTCTTGAAAGACCATTTCCGTAGCACCCGCTTTCAGCAATTTGGATTTGACGTATTAAAACGAAAAACCTCAAAATTTCATTTTGGCTTCATTTCTATTTCATGATTTCATTTGGTAATCCGTTTCATCTAGACCCATGGCACAGCCTTCTCGGCTGGAATCAGCAGCCCCATAATTAGATCCATCCAACGGATTGATTTGTATTGCCTGAACATTACCGATTGAGTGTGGGACTTCATTGAAGACAAAGCCCATTCCTTCGAGGTGCCCCTTACTGTTCATATCAATTCCAGCTTCCCATTCAATATGGGGTCCCATAGGAGTGAAGATTCTTGGTTCTTCGATAGCCGCCTTTAAGTCCATATTGAAATCGAGCACATTAATGATGGTTTGGACGACTGAGCTAATGATTGTCGGACCGCCTGGGGAACCGAGTGTTAAAATGGGTTGATCGTCCTTAAAAATGATGGTTGGACTCTTGCAGCTGACAGGACGTTTATTAGGCTGAACCTCATTCATGCCACCGGGAACGGAGTCAAAGTCCGTCAATTCGTTGTTTAACATAAAACCATAGTCGGAAACCATGATTCCGGAACCGAATGGGTGTTCAACGGTGGAGGTGCAGGCTGCAATGTTTCCCCATCTGTCCCGTACTGTAAAGTGTGTCGTTTCACTGCGTTCTTCATCATTTGGCTGTGGAATGACAGCTCTTTGCTTCACGGAATCATATTTCCATGGGTTCCCGAAATCAATGGCATTGTTTCTTGTCTTGAAATTAATGAACTTCCGACGCTCAGCTATATAATCATCATGCATAAGACCCTTTAGAGGTAATTCGGCAAATTCTGGGTCAGCCAAAAATGCCTTTTTATCTGTAAATGCTAGGCGCATCGCTTCAGCTATTAAATAATATTTCTCCCATGAATGTACATCATATTGTTCTAAATGGAAGGACTCCAGGATTTTCAGGATTTGAATGACGGTGAATCCTCCAGCACTAGGGGCCATTGATGAAACGACTTTATAATCTTTGTAGGTACCAACCATGGGTTCGTCAACGGTTGCCTTATAGTCTTTTAAATCGGACATTTCCATGAATCCGCCCTGTTCCTTGATACAGGAAATGATACCTTCCGCAATTTCGCCTTCATAAAAAGCGGATACTCCCTCACGTTGCAAGATCCTATAAGTATTCGCCAATTTTTCTTTCACTAGAATATCACCCACTTGGTAGGCTTTTCCTTCAGGCATGAAGAAGTTTCGAGCTTCTTCACCCAACCGATACTCGAAGTTTTTAAGTGCATCACAAAGTACCCAATTCACTGGGACTCCATTTTCAGCAAATTCAATGGACGGTTCAATAAGATCGGCCAACGGCTTACTTCCGTGTGCATCGAGCGCTTCATCCATGGCTTTTAAGATTCCGGGAATGCCAACAGCCGTTCCCTTGATCGAACGTTCTTTAAAGGGAATCACCTCTCCATTTTCATCCTGAAATAACTCAGGGTATGCAGCTTTAGGGGCCCTTACATGTCCATCGAATATTTCCGTCTTTTTACTTTTTGCATCATATACCATGAGGAAGCCGCTGCCGCCTATCCCCGTCATCATAGGTTCCACAATATTCAAGGCAAACTGGATGGCTACAGCCGCATCTACGGCGTTGCCACCCTCACGTAAGACTTGTTCCCCGATTTGAGTCGCAACCGGATGGGCGGTAACGACCATACCCGCTTTTCCAATTGCCGTTTCTCTTTTATAGTTTTCCTGTTTAGTTTTTTCATCGATGTTTTCCATCAGAATTCCTCCAGTATATCGCCTTAAGTTCCTTATAGAGCCAGAGACGAACTTTATTGAAAAGAAAACCTTGTCATTAGAAGTAACGACAAGGAAATTTAGTCTTAATCAGCAAATGATAAATATACAAAAAATGCTAATGTCACAAGACATAAAGCCACCATGGCGGTTGTAGTCAAAGCCATAAAAGAGCCCTCCTTAAAAAGATACTGAATCTATTTAAGTTCTACAAAATACCCAATAATCCTTTGTTTAATATATAAATAGTAGAAATATGGTAAAAAAGAAGTGGCCACAAAGCAGATATAGGTATTTATCCTTTTTTGTTATTTTTGAAACCTAGGTAGTATATATTCGTATTTTCTAAATAATCAAAGTATACTAGAATTAATTAATAACAGAAGGTGGGGAAATGGTTTGAAATCGGCTGTATGGTTAAGAAAAAGTCTAGTCATATTGGTTTCCGTATTAACTTTTGGACTTGTGACGCCTACAGATTTAGCATGGCTTGCTGAAGCAGATACTCTAAAAGATTCTAAAAAGGGATTCGTACAAGATGACCATACACCATTTCCTTCTGCCCAAGAACATAGTGAAACCGATGACCATTTTGACCGGGGGAACTTTATATCGGATATGCTTGATAAAGCGGAAGAAAATGCTTATGTAAAATTTGGTGAGAAAATCAATCCGAAAATTGGCGATGAGTTCAAAGAGGTCATTTTACCGAAAATTGAAGAGACGATAAACGACATTGCAAATCAAATTCCTGATGAAAAGCTGAAACAACTTACGGTAACCGAACAACCAAGTGCAGGTAGATCGGAAAAGATTTTCCATATTTATGATGCTCCAAGTGGCAACGATATCATCCGGTTTCATGTACGACAGGAAAATCCTCCATTAGAGGGTTATTGGTTTAACTTTCATTATCATACCTACCATGATTCATTTGCGACGCACCATGATATCGGAAAAATATATTGGGATAAAAATACTCCACCTCATTGGACAAATCAACAAGTAATCTCTTAAGGTCATCGTTCATTGATTTTATTTAGTGGTAAGAGTATGATTATCAAGAAGATAAGTTCATTATTTTTTAGATACGTTGTCTCTGCAACGTATTTATTTTGTTTGTAATTAAACATAGTAAGGAAAAACTGCACGGTTTTATTAGTGGACAAGGCAGTAAATTTTATAGTTTTGTAGAGGTGCTTTTGTTATGTCAGAATTGCTAAACAACATCATCCATACCTATTCTCAATTTTTTGATTGGAGTATGTGGGGAGAAGTACTAACAGACCCGGTCAGCTGGGGGTTAATAGGAACGCTTATCTTAATGGAGGGGCTTCTTTCAGCTGATAACGCTTTAGTGTTGGCTGTAATGGTTCGCCATCTTCCGGAGAACCAAAGGAAAAAGGCCCTTTTTTATGGTTTACTGGGTGCGTATGCGTTCCGGTTCCTAGCCATCGGAATAGGGGTTTACCTCATCAAGATTTCATGGGTAAAGATTATTGGGGCTCTCTATCTTGCCTGGCTTTCGTTCAAATACTTCAGAGATAAGAGGAAGAAACAGGCTAACGAGGATGAAGATGTACAAGGCATGAGTAAAAACAGCTTGTTAATCCGTATGTTCGGAAACTTATGGGGAACGGTTGTCGCTGTCGAAATGATGGATATCGCTTTTTCCGTGGATAGTGTGTTAGCTGCCTTTGGGGTAAGTGAACAAATATGGGTCCTCTTGATTGGGGGAATGATCGGTGTCCTGATGATGCGTGGGGTTGCCGGAGTATTCCTTAAATTGATTGATAAGATCCCTGAACTGGAAACGGCCGCCTATGTTTTAATAGGGTTCATATCACTTAAAATGCTTCTCTCAGTGGCAAAAATAGATATTCCACATGCTATTTTCTTTATATTTATTCTCATTATTTTTGGTACAACAATCTTGATTCATTTCCAAAAAGAAAAAAAGCTTAAAAGCAATAGATGAATTCCTACCTTCAATTAAAAGAGCTGACATCATTTTTGATGTCAGCTCTTTCTTTGGAAAGAAAGCTCGAATAAATGAAATAGGAGAACGAATGTTGTAAAAAAAAGCAAAGGGAATATCAAGTTAAGCCATAGTGAAGCAAGGAACGGATGCAGCAATATGCCTAAGAAGATTGAAAACAGCAAAAGGTCCAGGATGATGAACACTTTTAAACTGTAAATTTCAAGCACTTCTTCAGCAATTTCATGTGGTTCGGGCAGAGTTTTCATGTAATCACCTTGAACCTTTTTTGATTATAGTATTATATATGAACATACTGGGTGAAGCGTGCTTCCGCTCAGAGAGTGTTTTTTTATTTACCAAAAATAATCCGAACCGGTATAGAAAGGTGTCATGGTATACTGAAATAATAAATTAAGATTTTAATAAACATATATTTTTAATTAACCCAATTAAAACTTAGGGAAGGAATGGGGAAGGTGACAAGTAAAAAGTGGGTTGGTTTTATTATTCTGACAGGATGTTTACTTTCCATGATTTCCTTTTCTTTAGCTAGGGAAGACGGTTTAAAGTGGCGGGAATTAAAAAAAGATAACCTTTTAAGGCAGGCCGGGATTTTACAGGAACAAGAGACGTTGCAAAGCATGTTTATATACCCTGAAGAAGAATTCGACGAAGAGGAAGCACTAAAGATTGTCCAAAGGATTAATAAACTTCCTTATTCCCTTCAAGGGAAAATTGTCGATCGGGGCGTAAAAGTAAAGTTGTTCAGCGGGAGCCTGACAGACAATCAATCTGCAGCCCATTTAAAGGGTCAAACACCAAGGGGATATGTAAACCCCAACACTACCTGGGATGACGTCCCTGGTATGGGAGGAGCTCATAGAGTCTTGGTTAAAATCGGTGCAAGCGATAAAGGGAAGGGGCATAGTTCCATCAATCTGGAATTGCATGAAATTGCCCATTCCATCGATAAGATTGTCTTTGATGGCATCCGTGAGGACATTGATTATTTAAGGATATGGGGAAAAGAGGTGGATACTCTCTTTCCTGGTCAATCATATTTTTCCACCTATCCAGAAGAATACTTTGCGGAAGCATTTGCGATGTTTTATGTAAATACGGAACAAAATCATTTGCTAAGAAGGAAAGCACCGGAGACCTATCAGTTTATTAAACAACTAGATTGAACTGGCTACCGTTAAAAGTTAAAATGAGAAGAATGAATGTAGAAAAGGTGGTTTACCATGAAGCAGTATTTGGATTTATGTAAGCATGTACTTGAAAATGGAACTCAAAAAGGCGATCGTACGGGGACAGGAACGATCAGTACTTTCGGATATCAAATGAGGTTCAACCTTCGTGAGGGTTTCCCTGTTCTAACTACGAAAAAAGTTAGTTTAAAAGCAATCATCCATGAACTTCTATGGTTTTTAAAAGGTGATACAAACGTACAGTACCTACAAGAAAATAATGTGCGAATATGGAATGAGTGGGCTGATGAAGCTGGAAACCTAGGTCCTGTATATGGTCACCAATGGCGTTCTTGGGGCGCGGCGGATGGAAGGCAAGTCGATCAAATCAGTGAAGTGATTGAGCAAATCAAAACAAACCCAAATTCGAGAAGATTGATCGTAAGTGCTTGGAATGTAGGAGAGCTGGAAGATATGGCCTTACCGCCCTGCCATGCTTTCTTTCAATTTTATGTAGCGGATGGCAAGCTTTCATGCCAACTGTATCAGCGTTCTGCGGACGTATTTTTAGGTGTGCCTTTCAATATCGCTTCTTATGCTCTATTGACGATGATGATCGCTCAAGTATGTGATTTGGAGCCTGGTGAGTTTGTACATTCTTTTGGTGATGTCCATATCTATTCAAACCATCTGGAACAAGTGAAGCTTCAGCTGACACGTGACCCTAAACCGTTGCCCATGATGAAAATCAATCCTGAGGTGAAAAACATCTTCGATTTCCGTTTCGAAGATTTTGAACTTGAAAATTACGAAGCACATCCTCACATTAAAGGGAAGGTGAGTATATGATTTCCCTAATGGTAGCCATGGATGAAAATCGGTTAATTGGCAAAAATAATGCGCTGCCTTGGTATTTGCCAGCGGACTTGCAGTATTTTAAACGGGTAACGATGGGTCATCCAATTGTAATGGGGCGTAAAACATTTGAATCAATTGGGCGGATATTGCCTGGAAGGGAAAATGTCATCGTCACCAGAAATCATGACTTTCAAGTAGAGGGTTGCACCATTTTGCATGATGTTTCCGAAATAAAGACGTTTGCGGACAATAGCGAACAAGAGGTTTTTGTTATTGGGGGGGCAGAGATCTTTCAAGCGATTCTCCCTGTAACGGATCGCTTATATATCACTCAAATTCATGAAGAGTTTGAAGGGGACACGTATTTTCCTGTGATTAATGAAACGGAATGGGAAAGCGTAGTAACTATTCCAGGCGTAATTGATGACAAAAATATTTATGCACATGATTTCATTGTCTTACGAAAAAAATGAAATGAATGACCGATTGTGGAGTATAAGCCATAATCGGTTTTTTGCATTCTAAAAAGATGGAATTTTTAGAAAAATCAATTACATTCTTGTGATAAAGTGCTATAATTATTGAATTGATTAGGAAGGAAATGAGGGATTGTTATGAACCAGACTGCATCCATGAATAGGGGGATCCAATTGGAGGAAATTCTAATTGCCTATAGAGAATTGAAAGAAATTGTCTTACATACTCCTTTACAAAAAAATCAGCGCTTATCCAATAAGTACGAATGCAATGTTTATTTAAAGCGTGAGGACCTTCAACATGTGCGTTCCTTCAAATTGAGGGGAGCTTATTATAAAATGAAAAGTTTGACTCAGGAAGAAACAAAGAACGGAGTCGTTTGTGCGAGTGCCGGGAATCATGCACAGGGAGTGGCCTTTTCCTGCAGTGAGTTAGACATTAATGGAAAAATATACATGCCTGCTACGACACCAAGGCAAAAAATCGATCAAGTCCAATTGTTCGGAAGGGATAATATTGAAATTATCTTAATTGGAGATACATTCGATGATGCATTTGCTAGTGCAATGGAGTGTTGTGAAAAAGAAGGTCGTTCTTTCATTCACCCTTTCGATGATGAAAAGGTAATTGCCGGGCAAGGCACGACTGCTGTAGAGATCATGAATGATTGTGAAGATGAAATTGACTATGTATTTGCTGCCATTGGTGGTGGAGGATTAATGGCTGGTGTATCCGGTTATTTCAAATCGGTATCCCCGGAAACGAAGTGTATAGGGGTCGAGCCACTTGGTGCGCCTTCGATGAAGTCTTCTTTCAATGAAGGAAAAGTGTTTGAGCTAGAGAGCATTGATACCTTTGTGGATGGTGCTGCCGTTAAGTGTGTAGGGAAAAAGACATATCAAATATGTAAAGAAAATCTTGAAGATATCGTTCTTGTTCCTGAAGGGCATATTTGTACAACGATTCTTGATCTATATAATCAACATGCCATCATTGCTGAACCAGCGGGTGCGATTTCAGTTTCGGCACTTGATTTTTACAAAGATCAAATTAAAGGCAAAACGGTAGTGTGTCTTGTCAGTGGGGGAAATAATGACATTGGCCGTATGCAGGAAATCAAGGAAAAGTCTTTATTATACGAAGGCCTCCTGTACTACTTTATCGTGAATTTCCCACAACGTGCAGGTGCATTAAGAGAATTCCTTGATGAAGTATTGGGACCCAATGACGATATTAGCCGTTTTGAATATACGAAGAAGAATAATAAAGAGAGCGGACCGGCACTGGTTGGAATCGAATTGAAAAATAAATCCGATTATCAAGGGCTTATGGAGAGAATGAATAAAAAGGGTTTTTCAAGTGTGGAAGTTAATAAGGACAGTAATTTATTTCACTTATTAATTTAAACTAGACAAAATTGAAAATTAGGTTAGAATAATGTATATATTTTTACATATTATTCTAACTTGCCGTGAGTTGCGCATTCTGTCGATAATTGTTACCGTTGTATGACGAAATGCCAAGTTTCTTTCATCTGGCTGAAAATGGTATTATAATTAGAATAGGTTGAAATACAACATCAAAGGGGATGTATCCATGTCGAACATTGGAATACCTGGTTTAATCATCATCTTGGTATTGGCATTAATCATTTTTGGCCCAAAGAAACTTCCAGAAATCGGGCGTGCTTTTGGACAAACGCTTAGAGAATTTAAGAAGTCCACGAATGAACTGACAAAAGGTGACTATGAAGATGATAAGAAAATACCACAAAAAAATCATGAATGATTGAATGCAGGGCGTAAGATAGAACCTTCTTACGTCTTTTATTCTGTAGCAAAGAAATGGATTTTCAGATGAAGGCGTGATTTATTTTGGAAGATAAAGAATTGAATATCATCGATCATCTCGAGGAATTGAGAAAACGGCTGATCATTACGGCTGTTGCTTTTTTCATCTTTTTTATCGTTAGTTTTATCTATGTGGAAAAAATCTATTATTGGTTTGTGAAAGATCTTGATTTTGAATTGATGGTCTTGGGCCCGAGCGATATTATCTGGATTTATTTTATGCTTTCCGGTGTTGTTGCCATTGCCATAACCATTCCAATCATTGCTCTTCAAATTTGGTTATTCGTTAAACCAGCTTTGATGCCGAATGAAGTGAGAGCGACTCTTTCCTATATACCAGCTCTCTTCATCCTTTTTATTGGCGGTCTGGCTTTTGGTTACTATGTCATTTTTCCGACGATCCTTCAGTTTCTAATTGAGCTGGGTGAAGGTATGTTCATAACCAATTTTACAGCGGATAAGTATTTTTCATTTGTCTTTAATATGACCATTCCTTTTGCTTTTTTATTCGAGCTCCCTGTCGTCACCATGTTCTTGACCTCAATCGGACTCATCAACCCCTATGTGCTTCAAAAATTAAGAAAATATGCTTACTTCGTATTGGTGGTAATAGCCATTTCCATAACACCTCCTGATTTCATGTCGGATTTCCTGGTCACGGTTCCCTTATTGTTATTATACGAAGTTAGTATATCGCTTTCGAAAATTGTCTATAAACGTAGGGTGAAACGAGAAAGCATGCGGGAAGACTCATTTCGGAATGAAGAAGGTTTATAAAAAATGACCCAAAGGTTTCAGCCTTTTGGGTCTTTTTTTGCAGGTGAAAAAAGTTTCCTCGTCGTAATGGAAAATGGTATTGAGCTTTAACTTTGAGTAGGTAAAGGATTAACTGGAATCCGACATATATATAACATTGAAAATCAATACTCTGAAAAAATTATAAGCTTTAGTTTGAAAGCATACTTCGAATAGGTATAATACAATAGATACGTTAATTTAGGGATGTGTATAGATGAATAAAGTGAAAATCGTTACCGATTCAACAGTGGATATGACACCTGAAGAGTTTGAACATTATGGCATTACGATGGTTCCGTTATCGATTTATATCGATGGTGAGACCTTTTTGGATAAAGTGGAAATAGAGCAGGAAGAATTCTTAAGAAGAATGAATCGATCAAAGGAACTTCCGAAAAGCTCTCAACCAGCAGTAGGTACCTTTTTAGAGGTGTACAATGAACTTGGAAAGGATGGCAGTGAGATCATCTCGATCCACATGACTGGTGGAATGAGTGGTACAGTGCGTTCCGCAGAGACTGCGGCTGGTATGGCTGACGCGAAAGTTACCGTTTTTGATTCGCAATTTATTTCTAAAGCCATGTCATTCCAAGTGATTGAGGCTGCCAAAATGGCGAATGAAGGCAAATCCGTCGAAGAGATAATGAAACGGTTAGAGACCATAAGAAGTCAGACAAGTCTAATCATTGTCATAGGCACCTTGGACAACCTCGTAAAAGGTGGGAGGATTGGCAAGGTGTCAGCTTTCATCGGTTCCCTCTTACATATTAAACCAATCGCAAGGGTTGAACAAGGCGTATTGAACCCTATTTCCAAGGCTAGGAGCCAATCCCAAGTTGTAAAATTCATAACAAAGAAATTCTTAGAAGATACGCAGGGAAAAGAAATTAAAGGTGTTGGTTATGTGCATGCCAATGGATTTGAAATGGCAGATAAGAGCCGACAGGCGATTACCGAAATATCCGGAGTTCAAGATATTAAATTGGAGGCAACAACCGCTGTCGTCAGCACGCATACCGGTGAAGGTGCCATGGCAATTATGTATTATTGGGATTGATCATATCCCTTTTTAGAGCCATTAAGAGTGAACAGTCGTGTTATGAATTCCTGAAACGCCGTTTTATGTAAAAAGAGAGGCTGTTTTCCTGCCCAGGGTCTGGTAAAATGAAAGAAGTGACAGAATATTTTATACATAAAGGGCGGGGTAAGAATGAGGAAGCTGCATAGATTCAAGGCAGCTATAGGCATGGCGGTAATATTAATGCTTACGGCATGTGGTTCAAATGGAGTACCTGATGCGAAAAATTGGGACATGGAAGACTTTAGTAATGTTAACCAAGATGGAAAACCCTTTTCAAAAGAAAATCTAAAAGGGAAGGTCTGGGTTGCTGACTTCATCTTTACAAATTGCGAGGATGTATGTCTTCCCATGACGGCAAATATGGTGAAATTGCAACAAATGCTGAAGGATGAGGGGATATCGGATGTTGAGTTCGTGTCATTTTCTGTTGATCCTGAAGTTGACAAGCCTGAAGTCTTGAAAGAGTTTGGAGACCAATTTAATGTGGATTACACAAATTGGAATTTTTTAACGGGATATAGCCAAGATGACATCGAGGCCTTTGCAATGGACAACTTCAAGACGATAGTACAGAAACCGGACAATGAAGATCAGGTGATCCATCAGACCAGCTTTTACTTAATGGACCAAGATGGAAAAATCATTCGTGATTATACAGGACTTCAAGGTATTCCATTTGATGAAATGATTAAGCATATAAAAATTTTACAGAACTATTGAACAGGTAAATGGCCTGTTCAATAGTTTTTTAGTTTACAAATTAAAAATGGAGGGAAAAAGTCTTTAATCATCCTTTTTTATTTAGACTTGGTTGTAAGGTAATAATGAGTGGATGCGAAGAATGAATTTACATACTAAGTACATGCTAAAATTTAAAGGACAAGCTTTAATTTCCTGCTTTTTTTCATACTATACAATGGTCAAGATTATTTAAAACAGTCATGTAAAGGGATAAAATGATTGCAATTATCTTTTTTCTCCATGATATAATATTTAGGTAGGGAAGGTGAGAGTATGAGATATAAAATCACCTGTCTTTTTATATGCCTAGTATGGATTTCAGGTTGCTCTCAGAGCACTGCTTCAGAACAACCAACCGTTCAACAGCATCACGTTGTTGAATTGAGTAAAAAAGAAACCATTCCAGCCAGCTTTTTTCCGGATCCTGTTCAAATTGTTTCAATAGGTGATTCCCTTACGCAAGGTGTTGGCGACAGTAAAGATAAGGGAGGATACCTCCCTTATCTGCAGAAAAGCCTTGAAAGAGAACCGACGATCACTTCAGTTGAGATGATCAATCATGGAGTTCGTGGAAATCGGACCGACCAATTATTAAAAAGATTGGAAAAGGCCGGCGTTCAGAAAGATATTGAACAAGCCGATTCCATCGTAGTCACAATTGGTGGTAACGATATCATGAGGGTATTTAAACAGAACTTCTCCAACTTGGAACTGAACCAATTCGATTCTGCAAAAATAGGATATGAAAAAAGATTAAGACAGATATTGGATAAGGTCCGTTCTGAAAATGAACAGGCTCAGATTTATTTAGTTGGCGTATATAACCCATTTTCAAAATGGTTTGCCGACTTTTATGAACTCGATGAAATTATGAATGATTGGAATGATAGTGGGAAAAAGATCATCACCGAATATGACTCTGCATATTTTATCGAAATAGATGATATTTTTCAAAATTCCAAAGAAGACTTGTTATATACTGAGGATTACTTCCATCCCAATGATCGAGGATATGAACTGATCGCCGAAAGAATCTACAATAACATGGAAGTATTGACTATCGGAAAGGATGCAATGGAAGCCAGTGCCAAAGGAGATGATGACCAAGAATGACAAATGTCAAATGGAAGACTTTGTTTATTACTTTATTAGCCCTTAACATCCTGGTCATCTTTACTATTCTAATCCTAATTAATTTACCGGCAAAAGATAAAGAGATGAAACCAGCTGTAAGTCAGGAAGAAGATATCCAGTTTCAGATTCATACGAATCGGGAAGATTTGACCAGACTAATCAACCAGTACCTTGATAAAGAAGGCTTGACTGGATTAATGCATTATGAAGTGTACTTAAAGGATGAAGTGGAGTTATACGGGAAAATGCCATTTTTCAATCGTGAAGTGGAAATGAAATTAACATTCGAACCAATTGCGCAGAAGAATGGAGACTTGGTTCTAAAACAAAAATCCATTTCCATTGGGCAAATGAACCTACCTGTTTCCTACGTGATGAATTTAATTAATGAGCGGTATAAGATGCCTGAGTGGGTCACTATCAATCCTAATGAGGAAAATATTTATGTTTCCTTGCAAGACATGGAATTGAAAAGTGACGTCAGGGTAAAAGCCAATGAATTTGATTTGAAGAATGATGATATTTCTTTCTTATTGACCGTACCCTCTTCATTGCAGTAATTGAAAACATACGATAAAAAGCCAGGGTCTAGCAATCCTGGCTTTTTATCGTGTGTGGTTCAAGGGGAAAGGGTGATAACTTCTAAACCAGGTTCACCTTGACTGGAGCCCACTATATAAATCGATAATGGGGTATCTGCCTGAATATCAGTGGGCAAGGAAAGTGCTGCTTCTTTAGAACCGGCTAATCTGACTTCAAAATCAACGTGCATGGGGTAAAGGTTCAGATATTCGCTCGCTTTACGGTAAGAGAGGTTCGAGAATACGACATCGCCGTCTTTTACAGCAATATCGACTGGTGGTGTATCAAACGATAAGTGGACAAAACGGATCTTGGATTCACCTTGTGGAACATAAGGATTGTCTTCAAATGTAAGTAGTTTCAGCATTTCATTTGATCCTGCAGCAACGACTGTGTACATTTTTTCGCTTTCCACATCGAGCTTACGGCTAAGCAAGGTGGAAGTGGTTTGGCCGGTAGGGTATATATCAACTTGGTACTTACCAGGAGGCAATGATAAATAGTCACTTTTGTTTTTATAGGCGAAATTCTGAAGGATGCGCATTTCATTAACATATACATCGACCGCAGGAGCTTTAGGAGCCGCGTGAAATACACGGACCTTTGCTGGTTTGAGAGAAATCATTTGACCATTTCGCATTGGTTGAATTGCTTTTTCCATACTCTTCAAGTGTTTGTGATAATAATAATCATGTAAATGAGGGTTACTATATTTATAGTAGCAAGATAAAGCATCGTAATTCATGGCTTTTTGTAAATGTGTATGTTTATTTTTCATGTCAATCACCTTTCATTTTGAATCATTATGAAAACATCATATGGGAGCATGCTTGGGCATGTGCCTTCATTTCTACCAATTTAATATCTAAAAAAAAGAAAAGTATGGTGTTAAGGAAATGTAGTTTGAACAGCAGATGATTTTACATGGCCATATAAAAGGGTTAAAATGCATTAAACAGAGCCTTTCCCAAAAAGGAGGATATTACAGTTGACTAATCAATTAGAGAAAGCAACGTTTGCCGGAGGATGTTTCTGGTGTATGGTGAAACCCTTCGATGAACAGCCGGGTATCGAATCCGTTATTTCCGGTTACACAGGGGGAAAGACGGAGAACCCTACGTATAAAGAGGTTTGTTCAGAGACGACGGGCCATTATGAGGCTGTTCAGATTACTTTTGATCCTACGGTTTATCCTTATAAGGATTTGGTCGATTTATTTTGGCAACAAATCGACCCTACGGACGCTGGGGGACAGTTTTTTGACCGTGGCAGTTCCTATCAAACGGCCATTTTCTATCATGATGAAAAACAACGTGAAATTGCGGAAGCTTCCAAGGCGAAGCTACAGGAGAGTGGCATTTTTTCTAAACCGATTGCCACCCCAATCCTACCAGCTAAGACCTTTTATCCAGCCGAGACATATCATCAGCATTATTATAAAAAGCAACCAGAGCATTACGAGAGGTATTCAGTTGGTTCGGGTCGCAAAGCATTTCAAGAACATCATTGGGGGGAAAGAAATGAGTAATAAAGACGAGTTAAAGAAAAAATTAACACCGATACAATATGAAGTCACACAGAATAGCGGGACGGAGCCTGCGTTTCATAATGAATACTGGAATTTGAAGGAAGAGGGCCTATATGTGGACATCGTTTCGGGTACCCCGCTCTTCACTTCCAAAGATAAATTTGATTCCGCTTGTGGCTGGCCGAGTTTTACCAAGCCTTTGGACGATGGTGAAGTAGTTGAAAATTTGGATACGAGCTATGGAATGAGAAGAATCGAAGTTCGTTCGAAAACAGCCGATTCCCATCTTGGTCATGTATTTGATGATGGTCCAGGGCCAACCAGGTTACGGTACTGCATTAATTCTGCTTCTCTTAGATTTATCCCACTCCAAGATCTTGAAAAAGAAGGATACGGGGAATATAAGAAGCTATTTATTTAACAAAACAGCCCCTATCATGGATAGGGGCTGTTTTGTTTAGGGATGCATATTATTGGTGATGATCGAAGAGAGCCTGACATAAGTGTTGGGAATGTCATTTGCGGTTTCCCTTCCTGAGACTTCAAATCGTACGGTGTGTGGTCCAGGAGAAAGGCCATTTGTGACGAATAAATACCTTTCACGTGCAAAGGGCCACCACGTATGGATTGAAGTATTCAATTTGCCATCAATGAATATATCGACTTTCCCGCCATCTGGACTTCTAAGTAATTTAACGCCAAGTATATTGCCTTCGAATCGATATTCGATGTAGCTACCTTTTTCAGAACTTGTGTAATAGCCAGCTCTTGGTCTAAAGCCGACCATTGTGTCATAGTTGTCATGCTCTAATAATTCCAATTCGGAGCCTTCATGAATTTTAGGAGGAAGGCTTGCGACAGGCTTTTCCTGTTTGGCATTTTCAAGGAACTGTTCGTAAATTGCATTTGCGTAGAATTGATAGCCAAGGCCGTTCGGATGAATCAAGTCTTTGGTCAATTGTTTTTCAGTAAATCCCGAATTTTTGAAGATTGGGCGCATGTCGATATTGGTAGCGCCATAATAGTCAGTCAAAAGACCGATCGCATTTGCAAATTCCTCATATTCTAAACAACTTTCCGTAATGGTGAACAATTCAGCATGTGGGTATAGGTGTTTGGCCTTCCTGATTAGAGCTTCGTATGTCATTTTAAAATCGTTCACATTCATATATTTACGATCATTTTCACCGAAAACAATGAAAATCAAATCCTTATGGCCACTATCTTTTTTTTGAGAGAATTTATAAAGTCCTTCAAAAGCAGTGGACCCGCTTTGAACAACGTAGTCTCCTTTAAAAGGGACTGAATTGTATTTATTCATCTTGTTTTCTAATTGTCTGAACCAAGTCATGTTGGGATTCTCAGCGCCGGATCCCCTGCCGATACTATCCCCAATAACCAGATAGTCAATCGGCTGACCGTCTTGGAATTTTTGATAAACATTAAGAGTTTCATCGGACCCGTATGTTTTAGGAACTTTTTGAGGGATGTACATGAGAAGAAGGATGAAGAATACGGCAGTGAATGGGATGAGGGATCTTGAAACTTTTTTCAATTCGTTTCCTCCGATTAACATTTTTGTTTATAGGTGAGTAGGAGTAACTACTACCCTTAGGCTATTTAGCATATTTTCTTTTATTATATCGCAAATTTAGCGTAACACAATAAGGATTGATTCCGATTTTCTTTAGGGGAAATGAAATTTGAAAATGATTGTATATAGAAGAAACTAAGGAGTTTTTGCTTAAATAAAAAAAAATGGGCAAATACACAGACCAAGGCGGGCGTATCGACATATGGTAAGGATGTAAAGAGAAAACAGAAATCAAGAAGGAGTGAAACTTTATGTACGGATATGGTGGAGGATATGGTGGCGGCTGCGGCGGCGGTTATGGTTATGGCGGAGGATATGGTGGCGGCTGCGGTGGCGGTTTTGGTTCAGGCTTCGCATTGATCGTTGTCTTATTCATTCTGTTGGTTATCATCGGCGCATCATTCTGCTGCTAAATAAAACACTAAAAGACCAGTTGGTAAAGCTGGTCTTTTCTTAATGTGGTAAATCGTCTACATGACAGGTGAGCTTAGGCAACCTTGATAGGAAGTGTTTACAGATGGCATGGACCTAGGAATTTTTAATAACTGATATTCTAGCTGTATATATCAATAAGATGTTTTAAGTGAGAACGTACGTTTCTTTTGTGGTATAATCATTAGTGGGTCACGATTTCCTTTGCTCTACATATCTGCTAAAATAATTATGATGTGATATATATAGGGGGAAAGAGATATGAAACCAGCTCGTTTAAAAGCGGGGGATGAAATCCGGGTTATTGCACCATCGAGAAGCCTGGCGATTGTAAAAGGTGAACAACGTAGACTGGCAGAGGAAAGGTTAGTTGAGCTTGGCTTTAGAGTGACATATGGTAAAACTACTTTGGTACATGACGACTTCTTCTCGAATTCAATCGAAGACCGGATCGAGGATTTACATGATGCGTTTAGAGATCCGTCTGTTAAAGGAATCTTTACAAGCATTGGGGGATACAATGCCAACCAATTGCTTCATTATATCAACTACGATTTAATTAAGGGAAATCCTAAAGTGTTGATGGGATATAGTGATATAACGGCCATCAGTTTGGCCATTTATCAAAAAACTGGTTTGATTACATACTCTGGTCCTCATTTCTCTACTTTCGGGATGAAGGCTGGTCTGGATTATACAATGGAGTACTTTAAAAAAGCTGTCCTTCAGGATGAGGCCTTTGACTTGGAACAAAGTGAAACATGGAGTGATGATTCATGGCACCTGGAGCAGGATGACCGTACCTTCCATCCAAATTCGGGATACATGGTCATACAGGAGGGCGAAGCGGATGGTACAATCCTAGGAGGCAATCTTTGTACGATTAATCTTCTACAGGGAACAGAGTACATGCCTTCGTTACGGGATCGCATTCTCTTTATTGAAGATGATGAAGAAAGCCATCCTTTTAGTTTTGACCGAGATTTACAGTCTTTGTTACAGTTGCCTGATGCAATTGGAATCAAGGGAGTTGTCATAGGAAGGTTTCAAAATAATTCCGGGATGACACCTTACGCACTTCAGCAGATCATTGCCTCCAAAAAGGAACTGAATGGCATCCCTGTCATAGCGAATGCGAATTTTGGACATGTCCATCCCTTTGTTACTCTCCCTATAGGCGAAAATGTAAAGATGACCGTGAGGAACGGAAAAGCAAGTGTAACCATCCTCTCATGAAAAGTGGTTAGAAAGATGGAAGTTAACTAGTATGATGGCTTAAAGGGATGAAGGTCTGACCATCAGATATCGTCTGATCAATCCCTGCATATTTTCCTATTTTACAAGCATTATTAGGGAATATGAGGCTAATAGTTCAAATTCTTTATTTTTCTGATATAATACTAAGAGATTTAAAATAGAAAAGGTGATTATGTGTTATTAACAATTCCCGCATCCATTCGTTTAGAAGGAGCTTTATCCGAATATAATAAAAAAGGTCGGGTAAGCCACACTTGTTTCGTGTGTAATGAAGATACTTCTAATGGGGATGCAAGCAACTTGAATTACTATAAGTTAGGCACTAAAAAAGTTTGTCTTTCTTGCATGAAAGATGTGTTACGTCATCCATCTTTAAAAGAGTATGAGTACGTACATACCTCAGTTATTGATAAAACGGCTTTTTATAAGAATGTGTTGGCCGTTTTAAAGGATGAAAGCTTTCTGGAATCGATTCGTCAAGAAAAGCTAAATAGCTCTTTATAAGAAAAAAGTGTATCTCTAGTGGATACACTTTTTTTTGCCCTTTTTATTGAAAATCCTAACGGAATAGACTTTTCATTTCCATATAAACATAGTTTAAAATGGGAGCATTAATTCCTTAGCAAGATTTCTTCACTGGGGACATAGACTTTACTATAGAACATAGTTGGTTTCTCAAGAAGGAGAGTGGGAGGGTATGGAGCAGTCTTCATTGATCAAGCCGTTCCTCGGCGGTGCCTATCCGACTATTAGTCATGGGAAGGGCGTCTTTTTGTACGACAAAGAAGGGAAGGACTATCTCGATGCATCTTCTGGTGCTGTAACTTCCAATATTGGCCATGGGGTACAGGAAGTTGCAGACGCCATGGTCCAACAAGCAAATCAAGTATCCTTTGTGTATAGATCTCAGTTTACGAGTGAAGCCGCAGAGGAACTTGCCCAAAAAATAGCCGATTTTACAAGAGGGGATCTCATTTATAGCTTTTTTGTAAATAGTGGTTCAGAAGCGACTGAAACTGCACTGAAGATTGCCATCCAGCATTGGCAGGAAAAAGGGAAACCCAAAAAACAAAAAATCATTTCCAGATGGATGAGCTATCATGGCATCACGATTGGCGCTCTTTCAATGTCTGGTCATCCGTTAAGAAGAGAGCGATTTACCGCCTTACTTGAATCATACCCCTCTGTTGCTCCTCCCTATTGTTACCGCTGTCCGTATAATTTAGATCACCGCACATGTGGTATGGCCTGTGCTTTGGAGTTGGAAGCATCAATCCGGCGCATAGGAGCTGATAATATCGCAGCCTTTATTGCAGAGCCAGTTATCGGTGCTGCAGGTGCGGCCATCGTCCCGCCTGATGGTTATTATCAAAAAATCAAGTCAATTTGTGAAGAGTATGACATCCTATTCATTGCCGATGAGGTCATGACTGGCTTCGGCCGGACGGGAAAGATGCTGGCCTCGGAACATTGGGGGGTAGAGCCTGATATCGTTACTTTTGGAAAAGGAATAAGCGGGGGGTATACACCTATCGCAGCCACTGTTGTGACAAAAAAAGTATTGGAACCCATTCTGAATGGATCCCGTTCAATCATGGGAGGACATACGCTTAGTGCCAATCCGTTATCAAGTGCCATAGCGCTTGCCGTTTTGAAATATATAGAGGAAAACAATCTTGTCGAACACTCTGCAAAGAGAGGGGAGGACCTAATCATCGGATTGAAAGAGCTGGCTAATAAGTACTCTTTTATTGGGGATTTGCGCGGTAAGGGTCTATTGATTGGGATGGAATTTGTCCAGGATAAAAAAACGAAGACCCCCTTTCCAAAAACGATGGATGTGACAAATGAAATCATAAAGGCAGGTATGGAAAATGGAATTATATTATACCCTGCGGCAGCGGGACTTGATGGCATAGATGGGGCAGCCATCATCATATCTCCGCCGTTAACCATCACGAAGGATGAATGCACGGAACTGCTAAGAAGAATGGACTCTACGCTCCTTCAATTCAAAGAACAGATCCTGCCAGGATCTATGTCGTCTTAATTAGGATGTGAGCTGGTATGTATGAAAATTCATTTAATAAAATTTGTCATTTTGAAGATGTTGCCCATCTCTTTGAAGATGGGCAATCGATTCTTTTTGGCGGGTTCGGGGGAATAGGGACTCCCCCGGGACTCATCAACCTAATTTTGGAGACGGGTGTACAAAACTTAACTTTAATCGGGAATGATACGGGGTTTCCCGATATCGGAATCGGGAAGCTTGTGACGAATAAACGTGCAAAGAAAATCATTGCTTCACATATTGGTTCCAATCCCAATGCTGGTCTTTTCATGAATAATGGGGAGCTGGAAGTGGAATTTTCCCCGCAAGGGACGCTCGTAGAACGCATCCGTGCCGGGGGAATGGGCCTTGGCGGAATTTTAACCGATATCGGTCTGGATAATGGTACCGTCTCTAAAGATAAACAAACTGTAAAGATTGCGGAGAATAATTACCTGGTCGAACCTGCATTAACTGCCGATATCGCCATTGTTTATGCAGAGTCGGCAGATCCTTATGGCAACTTGGTATTTGACAAAAGTGCTAGAAATACGAATCCACTCGTAGCGACTGCAGGACAAATCACGATTGTCGAAGTTGTAGAAATCGTTCCGCTAGGTTCCCTGGATCCAGAGAAAATCATTGTACCTGGTGCTTTTGTAGATTATATCATTCCATCAAAAGGAGTCGATTGGAAATGGGTTTGGGAGCCGAAGCCAGAAATCGGTTAGCCAAAAGAGCAGCCGCTGAAATCTGTGATGGAATGCTGGTCAATTTAGGGATTGGCATACCATCATTAGTGCCGAATCATCTAAGAGCTGATCACCAAGTAATGTTTCATGCTGAAAATGGAATTGTTGGAATGGGCAGTTCGCCTGCAATGGGCCTCGAAGATGAACATCTTTGTAACGCAGGTGGCTTTCCGATAACCATCAGAGAAGGGGCATCATTTTGTGATAGTACGATTTCCTTCGGCATGATTCGGCGTGGCCGGGTGGATATTACGATTTTGGGTGCTCTGGAAGTGAGTGAATTTGGTGATTTGGCTAATTGGATTGTGCCTGGAAAGAGGGTACCCGGAATGGGTGGGGCAATGGAACTTGCTGCTAAGGCAAAAAAGGTCATTGTCTTAATGGAGCATAGTGATAGAAATGGCATATCTAAATTAGTGAAGAACTGTACATTGCCATTAACGGCCAAACGATGTGTAAATATGGTCATCACGGAGCTTGGCGTGTTTTCTGTGACTCCAGAAGGTCTCCTCTTAACTGATTTATTCACTCCAACGACCATAGGAGAAGTCAAAAATAGAACAGAAGCTTATGTTCATGTGTCCAGCAAGCTTTGTATAGTAAAAGAATGAGAGAGGAGGATGTGGTATGTATGAAGAGAAAATCAGTATGTGGTTGAAGGAACATCGGAATGATGGAATAAAATTACTACAAAAATTAGTGCAGGAACCAAGCAAACGAGGCCAGGAAGGGAGGGCACAAGCCATTGTAGTCGAAAAGTGCCGCCAGATTGGTCTTGACATCGATCTATGGGAGATTGGGGATGGTGAATTACGTAATCATCCTCATTTTTATTGTGACCGTAAAGACTTTAAAGGGAATCCAAACCTTGTCGCGGTTAGGAAGGGAAGTGGTGGCGGTAAATCGCTTATTTTGAATGGACACATTGATGTGGTTCCTGAAGGTGATATGTCTGCGTGGCACGATGATCCATTTAGCGGGAAGGTAGAGAACGGAAAAGTGTATGGACGGGGAACGACGGATATGAAAGGCGGGAATGTTTCTTTGTTGTTGGCGCTTGAATCTATCGTTGAAACGGGCATACGATTAAAGGGCGATGTGATATTCCAAAGTGTAATTGAAGAGGAAAGTGGGGGTGCTGGTTCGCTCGCGACAGTATTGAGGGGATATCAAGCGGATGGTGCGATTATTCCAGAACCGACGAATATGAAATTATTTCCCCTTCAACAAGGGTCGATGTGGTTTCGATTGAAAATCAAAGGGAAATCAGCACATGGAGGAACCCGCTATGAGGGAATAAGCGCGATAGATAAAGCTTATGGTGTGTTGGATGAAATCAAGAAACTTGAACAGGAGCGTAACGAAACGATGGATCATCCCCTTTATCGTAACATTCCGATCCCCATCCCCATTAATGTCGGAAGCATCCAAAGTGGGAATTGGCCTTCTTCTGTGCCAGATACAGCCATTCTAGAAGGTAGATTTGGCATTGCCCCAATGGAAACGATGGAAGCGGCACAGCTCTCTTTGAAAAAACGGATTGACGCTTTGAACCGTACAGACAAATGGTTCAAGGAAAAGCCGATTGAACTGGAATGGTTCGGGGCTAGGTGGTTGCCGGGAAGCCTTGAGATAAATCATCCATTAATGGAGACCCTTTCAACGCACTATGAAAAAGTAGTGGGTGAACAGCCGGATGTTGAAGCCTCCCCATGGGGAACGGATGGAGGGTATTTATCCACGGTCGGGTTGATTCCCGTAGTGGTCTTCGGGCCTGGAGAAACGAAATTGGCACATGACGCCAATGAATATATCGAAGTGGATAAAATGATTGAAGCAGCCGAGATCATAGCTCTAACTATATTGGAGTGGTGTGGAGTAGAGGGACAAAGGTAAAAGGTTCCCGGGTCTGATTCGTAGATAGGGTTAGGCCCTTGTTACAATCGTTTGCAAACGACGAAAGGAGCGAGTCGAATGGACATTGTTGAAGAAAGAATTCAATTATCACGTTCTACATTACATATTACCTTGGATCGTTTTAACAAGAGGGTACGGGTTGAAGATTATCTAGGCAACTTACAAGAGTGCATAGATGAGTCCCTAAAAGTGGCAGAAAAAATATCGGCGGAGAAAATCATCTTCAAGGCACGAAAGGAAAATGTACCTGAGTTGCTGGGACGAGGTTTTTTATATGAGGGAAGCATCGATAAGTTCTTCTTAGGAAGTGACTGTTATTTCCTCGTTAAATACACCAACGTTGAGCGGAGAAACAGTTCCTACTGGGTAAAAGAGGACCAAATTCTCGCTAGTGTGCAGAGACTTCCATTAAAAGTAGGGGTAGATACTCCCCCATCCTCCTATCATGGAAGGATGGCAGATGAAACGGATGCAGTTAAGCTTGCAGGATTGTACCGCACAGTGTTCGAAGTTTACCCAACACCCATGAATGATCCTTTATATGTTAAGAAGTGTATGGAAAACGGAACGGTCTTTTATATCTTCGAACATGAAGGAGTAATCGTCAGTGCGGCATCCGCTGAAATAAATGATTTCTACCATAATGCGGAGATTACGGATTGTGCGACATTGCCCGAATATCGACAGTATGGTTTGATGAAGCACTTGATTGAAAAGCTTGAAAGGCACCTTGTCTCGCATGGGATTTATTGTATCTACTCAATCGCACGCTCCCTCTCCTTTGGAATGAATGCAGTACTGCATCAGCATGGTTATCGTTATCGAGGACGGTTGGCCAATAACTGTTTCATTTTCGATAAAATGGAGGATATGAACTTATGGGTGAAGAATCATACATGACCGCCCATTTTTAGGCACAATTTTGACAAGTTTTCGTCACTGTTTCATATAGATGAAGTAAGGAATTAGAGAGGGGGAAGACATTGATCAGTGAATGTTTCAACACAAATGAGGTCTTAGAAGCAATTCTAGCAAGCATTGATGAAGGAATTCATGTCATCGATATGAAAGGACAAACTATCTTTTATAATGAAGTGGCAGCTAACCATGATGGAATGAAGGTAGTGGAAGTGCTCGGAAAACCATTGCTTGAAGCATTTCCGTCCTTAACCCATAAATCCTCGACCTTACTGCGTGTAATCCATTCAGAAAAGCCCATCTACCACCACAAGCAGTCGTATGTGAATGCACATGGCAGAATCATAGAGACATTCAATACAACCCTGCCTATTTATGTAGATGGCTCAATAATGGGCGCTATAGAGATTGCGAAAGATTATTCGAGCTTGAAACAACTATCTGAACGATTAGCAGATCTGGAAAGCTCGCTTAAACCGACGACTGGCAAAGATAAAAAAGTAGCGACAAATGGAACCTTATATACCTTCGCTGATATTTTAACCGAAGACGCCTCATTTAAGGGGCTGATTGCACAAGGGAAAAAGGCCGCTCGGTCATCATCTTCGGTTTTAGTACATGGTGAAAGTGGAGTAGGAAAAGAACTTTTCATCCAAAGTATCCACCAAAACTCCAATAGGCGAGATGAGCCATTCATTGCTCAAAATTGTGCGGCACTTCCTGAAAATTTATTGGACTCACTATTATTCGGTACCTCGAAAGGTAGTTATACCGGAGCGGTCGAGCGTCAAGGATTATTTGAACTGGCGAATGGAGGCACACTGTTTCTAGATGAGTTGCAATCGATGCCAATCGATTTACAGGCTAAGCTGCTTCGGGTGCTTGAGGATGGTTTCGTCAGGAGGATAGGGGGAGCCAAGAGCATACAGGTGGATGTAAGAATCATGACCGCGATGAACATAAACCCGAAGACGGCTGTCGCAGAAAAGAAGCTTCGTGACGATCTATTTTATCGCTTACATGTTTTAAGTTATGAGCTCCCCCCATTAAGAAGTCGTCCAGATGATATTTTATTGCTGATCAATCATTTTGTTTTACACTTTAACCAGAAGTTAAATCGCTCGATTAGTGGTATAGATGAAGAGACGAAAGCAATCTTACATACCTATCAATGGCCAGGTAACGTAAGGGAGCTCAAGCATACCGTTGAGTTCATGATGATTCATACCGAAAAGGAAGTTTTGACAAAAGACGATTTACCTCCGTTTCTAAAACAAGGCAAAGGTCCTGAAAGGACAATCTTACCTTTACGCGAGGCCATGAAGAAGATGGAAACAAAATTGATATCTGAGGCGCTTTTGCAAACCGATGGCAATGTCTTTCAAGCTTCAAAGCTTTTAAACATCCCAAGGCAGACTCTCCAATATAAAATCAAGAAACATATATGAACGGTAAAAAATCCGGAAAACCGGGTTTTTTACCGTTCATATTTTAGTTTGTGGGCAATTTTGGCACCCTTCTTGCATTAAATACTACTATCAAGACTTAGGAGGTATCATTATGTTATTTGACTTATACAAACCTGACCGTAACTGGAAAGATATAGAGCTATGGAAAGATGTTACAGATGAACAATGGAACAACTGGTTGTGGCAGTTGACGAATACCATTCGAAATGTGGATGATTTGAAGAAAGTAATCGATCTTACCCCTGATGAAGAGGAAGGGGTAAGGATCTCCACAAAAACGATCCCATTAAATATCACCCCTTATTATGCTTCACTCATGAATAAAGAAGACCCCAGGTGTCCGATAAGGATGCAGTCTGTCCCAATCTCGGAAGAAATGCATAAAACCAAATATGACATGGAAGACCCGCTTCATGAAGATGAAGATTCGCCAGTCCCTGGATTAACTCACCGCTACCCAGACCGTGTCCTATTCTTGGTGACGAACCAGTGCTCCATGTATTGCCGGTATTGTACGAGAAGACGTTTTTCAGGCCAAATCGGTATGGGGGTTCCCAAAAAACAATTAGATGCAGCAATCAATTATATAAGAGATACCCCAGTGGTCAGGGATGTACTTATTTCTGGTGGTGATGGTTTACTGATCAATGATACCATCCTCGAATATATCTTGAAGAACCTACGGGAAATCCCCCATGTGGAAATAATTAGGATTGGAACGCGTGCTCCTGTGGTTTTTCCCCAGCGTATCACTGAAAACCTGTGTGCAATCTTAAAGAAATATCACCCGGTTTGGTTAAATACGCACTTCAATACGTCGATAGAGATAACGGAAGAATCGAAGAAAGCGTGTGAGATGTTGGTCGATGCCGGTGTGCCAGTTGGCAATCAGGCAGTGATACTAGCTGGCATTAACGATAGTGTGCCGATCATGAAGAAGCTAATGCATGATCTTGTCAAGATTCGTGTTCGGCCTTACTACATTTATCAATGTGATTTGTCGGAAGGTATCGGTCATTTCCGGGCCCCGATATCAAAAGGAATCGAGATTATCGAAGGCTTACGCGGACACACTTCGGGGTATGCGGTACCTACATTCGTTGTTGATGCACCAGGGGGAGGGGGGAAGATCACTTTGCAGCCTAATTATATCCTGTCCCAATCCCCGACGAAGACGGTGCTAAGGAATTTTGAAGGTGTAATCACAACCTATCCAGAACCGGAGAACTATACACCAGGACTTGCAGACGATTACTTCAAAGAGGTTTATCCGAATGTTGAAACGAAACAATCGGATGCGGGGATATCCGGTCTGATGAATGACAAACAATTCAATTTAGTACCAGAAGGCCTGAAGCGGATGAACCGCCGTGAAAAATACGTTACCAACCCAGAGCATGCCTCCCTAAAAAACCAACGCGAAAAACGTGATCAGCTAAAAGAAAAGAAATTCCAGGCACAGCAAATAAAGAATCCTGCGCCCCAACGCCAAAAGGAAGAGGGTGAGTAAGTGGAACATTGTCCATGGTGTGAAACAGGAAAACTATCTTCGGTAATGGGTACGGTTTATTGGGAATTGCCAGATGGTACGAGAGCAGTTGAGATTACAGAGACACCATCATCCTATTGTGAAAATTGTCATGCTCTTTTTCAAGATGACCAGATTGTGAAGGAAATTGAAGACCAGTTGTTTTTAATCGATACGAAACAGCTAGAAAAGCAGACTACGTATGAAGAATTAATAAATATGAAGCGAATGCTGAAACGGAATTACTTTGATTTTTCATAGGAGGAGCAAACTCTATAAATAATTAAAACGATGATTCTTGATAAAACATTCATCTGATCCCAAGGATTGGATGGATGTTTTTTTAGTTTTCAAAAGAAATAGCTCCTCAATGCATGATTGGTTGTCTAGAATCGATACATATGTGAAGAAATTGTACACCAATCAGGCATAAAGAGAATTAAAAAGGAAATGAATGTAAAAGGGAATTCTGTAATGCACTCATATTTAATTTTCTTTGAAAGCAATACGCTTAGCTTGAAGAACCAATGAGATTTTGATAATGAATCACAAAAAGGGATAATTTGTAAAAATTACGAGAAAAACATTATTTTCACCGTAAAATTTAAACTATATAAACAAAATTCATGGTAAAGTATCGAGGTGGAATCTTTAATCAAAAGGGAAATAACAACGAAGAATTCTATAGTTGTAGACGAAAGCGTTAGTTTCCGATATATTAGGATTTAAATCATAGTATTTTGATAAGGGGGCTCAACATGAGACCATTTTATTTATTTTTAATGAAATATCGGCAGCCCAAGGAAGTTGATGAGATTACAAAATTCGCCAATCATGCCTATGAGGATCACAGTTTTCCTAAGCAATCGGATGACTATCATGAAGTGAGCAGTTATTTAGAGTTGAATGGTGATTATTTAGATAGTATGACTATATTTGATCAATTATGGGATCAATATGTCCAAATAGAAGAAGGAATGCATTAGAGATTCAGGAATAGGGGGAGCGGAAGGATGTTTAAAAGCCTTCAGGCCCGAATTTTGTTTTATTCTTTAATTATATCCAGCTTACCTGTTTTGATATTGGGAGTGATTTCTTATGAATCACAACGTACCTTGCTTGCTAAAGAAGCAAAGAATGTACTGACTACAGGTTCTCTTAATATCGTAAATGAAATGTATAATTATTTGAATGAACGGATTAGTGATGTTAATTTATTGAGTTCAAATTCGGTATTGATCAATCCTGACTCTTCTACAGAAGAGAAGACTGAAGAATTGAAAAGGTTCACAGATGCGAAAGGACAATATTATGGTGCCGTGTATGTGGATTTGGAAGGTAAGGTCGTGGCTGATACTTCCAATAAGATGATTGGAGCTAATTTAGCGGATAGAACATGGTTTAAAGAAAGCTTAAAGGGTCAAGGATTCCTTTCGGATGTTTATAATACGAAAGCATTTTCTGAACCGATTATAGCCTTAAGTGCACCGGTGAATGATCGCAAAGGTGAAATGATCGGTATTGTTTCTCCAGCCTTCCGGTTATCAGGACTTTGGGAAATGATGGAGAAAAAGGCCAATGATATTAGTGAAAAGTACCCTGTAAATTTCTATATGATTAATCAGGATGGAATCATGATTTCCAAAAATGATCCACATGGTGTACAAGAGAGCTCTACCTTAGAGGATATGGGTCTTACAAAAGAACAGTTACTGGAATCGGCTAAATCAGAAGACTTATTTAGTGCAGAGAATGGGGAGAAAATATACTCCATACAGTATGTCCATACGATTGCCCAAACGGAAAATAAATGGTTTGTGGTGGTCGGTGCTGATAAAAAACAAGTATATCAGCCGTTAAATGATCTCTTATCTCGCTATCTATCCATATATACTTTTGTACTTGTATTAATCATTCTAGGAGTTTATATACTTACAAGGTCTCTGGTGAAACCTGTACATGATCTTGTGGAAGCCACTGAAGATTTCGTTCAGGGAAAAGAGTTCGTAGTTTCAAATAAAAAAAGCTTTGAAGAAATGGAGAAATTGAATCACGCCTTTCAAAGGATGATGGATACGATAAGGGACAGGGAAAGGGAGATTGTCCGTACTGAAAAGTTAAAGTATGTCGGACAATTGGCTGCAGGAGTGGCACATGAAATAAGGAACCCATTGACGACAATCAGGGGATTTCTCCAACTATTGAAGAATCAGGATTATGAAAAAGAGCTAATCGAGAAGTATAGTGATGTGATGCTTGGTGAAGTGGATCGGGTAAATGTATTTGTCACTCAATTGCTTGATTTAGCAAAACCTCACCAGCTTGAATTGGAGAATTTGGATTTAAAAGAGTTCATTGATGATCTTGTGGACGTCTATTCCGCTTCTAATCTAAATCCTGATGTAACAATCGTTCATTCATTGACAGAACGCGTCTATACATATTCTGATAAAAACCGGTTACGCCAAGTTATCCTTAATGTCCTGAATAATTCCTGCGAATCGGTCGAGGTAAAAGGAAAGATAGACATAACAGTCGATGTCGATCCCCATTTTGTTCAGTTGAAAATCCGGGACAATGGAAAAGGAATTAGACCTGAAGATTTAAAGAATATTGGTATGCCCTTTTATACGACAAAGGCAAAAGGAAATGGTTTGGGAGTGGCTACATGTATCCAAATCATGGATGAACTAAAAGGCAAATTTCAAATTGATAGCATATATGGTCAAGGTACGGAAGTGATTTTGACGATTCCAACAACAAACCGTCTCATTTAAAAAGACGGTTTGTTTGTTTTGCCTTACTTAGTAGAAATGACATTCATCTTGAAAGATTTTGGCCAGACCCTTCTAAATGAGTAAAATGCCCCCTCTTTTCTATTAACCACCTTGTTTGTTCATGCATATAATTTACTAATCAAACGATAAGGACCATATTGGGGGATGTCTCTTATGGGCAAGAAAAATCAGCCGAAATTCAAATTAGGCGATACAGTCGTAATTATAATGTATGGGACAGTCGGGAATATAACCGATATAAAATATCTCGATGGTTCTTATGTGTATGAAGTAAATTACAGTGAAGGCCTATATATTGAAAAAACCTTGCAGTCAATAACTGAGTACGAAGGAGAAATCCTGTATCAACAGGAACAAATTGATATCGAATATAAGTATATTATCGGTGATTTAGTCCAGGTCGATGGGTACGAGTATGATTATTTTAAGATAATAGGCTATCGAACAGAGATTTGGCGCTATAAAGAGAATGCCTGGGAGGATGTGATATATGAATTATCACGTATCTCCGACGGGGAATGGCTGGAAGCGCATGAAGAAGAATTGACGTTAATAGCCGACGCCAAACGTGCAGATGCAATCATTCAAAAATTAGGGCTGATATTACCTAAAAAGAATAACGAGCTTACTATCATTGCTAAAAAAAACAACCCTGGTAAAGGTGAGCGAGATATGACTATGACAAAAAACGAAAAAAAGGAAATGATTGATGGACTGTTAGATTTATATAATGATTATTGTAAGCTTTTTAAACAATTTGGCGATGATGAATATCAACATATCATGAAAATAGCGCTTGCTAAAATTGAGAAAGCGGCTGAAGATATGTATCCAGGTCATAAAAAAGAACATACGAAATAAAAGGCTTTCTCAATGAAAATTTATACATGTAGTACTTGCCAATGGAGTGTTAACGCTAATGAAATCTTGAATCTATGAATTAGGGTCAAAAAGGTTTTGGTCAGAATGTGGACTACTGGTATATTTATAACGATACATTCATACACCTTTAATTAAGGGGGCGATGATTTGCGAGAAATTGAGGTTTTTATTGATACAGAGGAGATAGCCGAATTCTTTTTCCAAGAATTGTTGAAGCGGGGCTATCTTCCAAAAGAATCTGAAGTAGAAGATCTTGCTGACATCACATTCGAATACCTTCTTGAAAAATGTATTATTGATGAAGAAGTCGATGAGTGATGTATCATCCATCAATGGGCGTTTTCCTTGCCATTACTCCTTAAAACAACAAAGAAGACGGCGGATTTCCGCCGTTTTGTTGCGGTCTTACATATAATTTCGAAAGATGAAATATCCTATTTTCTTTCTTCCATCGTTAAACAAAAAAGTTCTGTTTTCCTTACAAGGGGTTGGTATGTTATAGTAATTGGGAATGTCATTTCAACCACTAGTCAAGGAGGGAATTTTAATAATGAGCGTACATATTGGTGCTAAAGAAAATGAAATAGCAGAAACGGTTTTACTTCCTGGAGATCCGTTACGTGCAAAATATATCGCAGAAACATTTTTAGAGGATGCTAAATTATACAATGAAGTTAGAAACATGTTTGGTTATACAGGTACATATAAAGGGAAACGTATTTCCGTTCAAGGTACAGGAATGGGAGTCCCTTCTATTTCGATCTATGTTAATGAACTGATGAGTAGCTATAATGTGCAAAAACTTATCCGTGTCGGTACTGCAGGTGCCATTCAAAAAGATGTGAAGGTCCGAGATGTAATCTTGGCAATGAGTGCTTCAACAGATTCACAAATGAATCGGATGACATTCGGTGGCGTTGATTATGCTCCTACAGCGGATTTTGATTTGCTTAAAAACGCATATGATGCAGGACTGATGAAAGGCTTGCAATTAAAGGTCGGTAACGTGTTTACGGCAGATCAATTTTATAATGATAATAGTGAATTGGAAAAATGGGCGAAGTACCAAATCCTAGCTATAGAAATGGAATCGGCTGCATTATATACACTCGCTGCTAAGTTTGGTCGTAAAGCCCTATCCGTTTTAACGATTTCCGATCATCTATTAACAGGTGAGGAAACCACTTCCGAGGAGCGCCAAACAACATTTAACGAAATGATTGAAGTATCATTAGAAGCAGCCATTAAAGAGTGATTATAAGCTTTAATTATTTACGGGTGACCAGGATTAAATGAGACTAAGATAGTTATTTAGTTTTTTACTTAATCCTTGGTGTCCGTATTTTTTGCACTTACATAGAATAAAAGTGTGGAAAGTCCATCATGATATTTTATTGAATTAAAGGAATAAAGCGAACGATTACATAAAATTTGATAACTAAAGTTTTTCGAATGGCAAGAAAGCTGTTAAAATAGGTTGTATTAATTTATATTGTCATGAAGAATGAAAGTGGTGAAGCTTCAGTGGAAGAAGAAAATCGACAACAGCCCAAAGATGAAGGGAAATATGTGAAAATAAAGAAGTTTACATTTATTATGGGAGTTTTCTTACTCATATTTTTAACCGCAGGAATTACAACTATTGCGTTGACCTTTGGAGATGAAAAAGTAGAGTCACTAGCACCGAATAATCATTCTGAATTTGAAAAGCTGTATTCTACATACGATAAGATAAAAGATGACTACTATCAAGAAATCGATGAGAACACACTGGTGGACGGAGCAATAAATGGGATGATTGAATCGTTGGATGATCCTTATTCCTCTTATATGGATGAAAAGGAAGCATCAAGCTTTCATGAGAGTATCTCATCTTCCTTTGAAGGGATCGGTGCCGAGATTCAAGAAAAAGATGGACAAATCATGGTGGTCTCCCCAATTAAAGGATCACCGGCAGAAGAAGCAGGGGTCAGGCCTAATGACATCATACTTAGTGTCAATGGCAAAAACCTTGAGGGTTTAAGCTCATCGGAAGCTGTTTTGAAAATTAGAGGTAAAAAGGGAACGAAGGTAGAGCTTTCTATCTCAAGAGTCGGTGAAAAGGGACCGATTTCCTTATCCATTAAGCGTGATACAATTCCGATTGAAACGGTTTATTCGGAAATGCTTGAGAGTGGAATCGCCAAAGTCCAGGTTACAAGTTTTTCTGAGCATACGGTTGAAGAGTTAAATAAAGCTCTGGAAGATATGAATAAAAAAGAAATGAAAGGCCTTATATTGGACTTGCGTGGCAACCCGGGTGGATTGCTTGACCAAGCCATAGCAATGGCAAACTTATTTATCCCGAATGGAGAAGTAATTCTTCAGGTCGAGAATCGAAATGGAAAAAAAGAAGTTTATAAATCGCAAAATAATGGAGAAATGAAATTACCTGTGGTCGTGTTGATCGATGATGGCAGTGCCAGTGCATCTGAAATCGTTGCTGCTGCTGTAAGTGAATCGGCGGATATTCAGTTAATAGGAACAAAGTCATTTGGGAAAGGTACTGTACAAAAAGCCGAAGACTTTGAGGATGGTTCCAATTTTAAATATACTGCACAAAAATGGTTGACTCCAGAAGGTAATTGGATTCATAAAAAAGGAATACAGCCAGATATCAAAGTGAAACTTCCTGAATATGCTACTCTTCCATATATCTCGCCGGATAAAGCGTTGAAAGTGTCTGATTCATCGAGTGAAGTGGAAGCTGCTGAAAAAATGTTGAAAGAAGCGGGTTATAAACCAGGAAAAGTGGATAATTACTTTGATGAAGATACAAAATTAGCGGTCAAAGAATTCCAAAGCGATCATAAAATCAAAGAGACAGGTGTCATTAAAGACGACACAACCGTTAAATTGATGGAAGTTATCAGGGATAAAATCCTTGAAAATGATACTCAAGTGAAAAAAGCGGTGGAAGTTTTAAAAAAGGAAATTAAATAATCTGTTTTACAATGGCCTGTCAGCAGTTTTCGCTGATAGGCCATTTTTTCGTTATGGGAACGAACCGTATTAATATCTACCAAAAAGAACCTCGGCAGAATAAATATAAAAAAATAAAACAGACTTCGTTAATAAGTCTGTTTTGATATATCAGTTTATAAATAGATTCACTTAACAAATAGAGGGATATTGTTCCTGTAATCGGGTGTTATGATTCCGTTTTCGGTAATGATGCTTGTTATAAGTGAATTCGGTGTGACATCAAAGGCAGGATTGAATGTCTTTACATTTTCAGGAGCAATCCTGACTCCTTGTATGGAAGTGATTTCATCCCCATTTCGTTCTTCGATAGGGATGGAGTTTCCCGATTCAAGAGATGAATCGAACGTGCTCGATGGTGCGGCTACATAGAAGGGGATATCATAATGTTTAGCTAAAATTGCTAAACCTAATGTTCCAATCTTATTGGCAGTATCACCGTTTGCCGCTATACGGTCAGCGCCGACGATGATGGCTCCAATTTTTTTCTGCAAAATGGTATGAGCAGCCATATTATCTGAGATTAAAGTAACATCGACACCTGCCTGCATGAGTTCCCATGCGGTAAGCCGCGCCCCTTGCAGGACAGGCCTGGTTTCACAGGCATAAACCTTTATGGGCAAGGACCTCTCCCTGGCTAGATGAAAGGGTGCAAGCGCTGTTCCGTACCGTGCCGTGGCAATGCCCCCGGCATTACAATGGGTTAAGATAGAGTCACCTTCGTTGAATAAGGATAGCCCGTATTCACCTATTTTTCGGCACATCTCTTCATCCTCTGTAAAGATCGTTTTTGCCTCTGAAACAAGGGCACTTTTGGCTGCCGGTATGCTTTTGGCTGCTTGTAGAGTTTTCTCCATTCTTTTTAGTGCCCAAAAAAGGTTGACCGCTGTAGGTCTTGAAGAAGCAAGTTTCGTAATATGCTTCATGACATTTTGTTTGAATTGCCATAATTCCGTAGTATTTTCTTGGGTCGCACCAAGAGCTACGCCATATGCTGCAGTGATACCGATGGCCGGGGCACCGCGGACTTTCAAGGTTAAGATGCTGTCATAAACATCTTTAACCGTATAAAGTTCAATGAATTCTGTTTTTGAAGGTAAGGCCTGTTGATTCAACAAGGTAATATGGGTATCTTTCCATTGGACGGAAAGGGGTAATGGTATTGTAGTTGTCATATGTATTTCTCCTTATAATGTTGAATATGAAGCTAGTGTATACTGCTTTACGATTTCATTTACTGTTGGAATATTCAGTTCTTTTCGATTCTTGATTAAATAGGCACCGACTTTCAAGGTGGCCGTTTTAGCTGCAATTCTAGTTTCTTTATTCTCGATGCCATTTAAATCAGCAACATGAGATAAACCGATGGTTCTCCGGATCAGTTCACAGCCAGCAAAGCCATATGCATCACTTTTGAATTTGGTAAGTACATAAGAAAGATAACCATCAACCTTACTGTACGGGCTTTTGTTATCCGAATTCCAAAGAGCCGTATATGTTTCTTCAAACGTATCCAAAAATTCCTGAAGATATGTAAAGATTTCTTCCTTTTCAGCAGCGGGGCGTGTAATGGCTTGGAAGAGAAGATTCGCAATGTATTGGCCAAGGTCAAATCCAACAGGACCATAAAAAGCGAATTCAGGGTCAATCACCTTTGTTTCTATATCGCTTGCAAAAATACTTCCTGTATGTAAGTCGCCATGAAGGAGGGCTTCCTGTTCGGATTCAAAACACTGTTTTAACTTAGCTACTTCAAGTATCAGTTCAGCATCATTCCAGATGGTCTGGGCAGCCACCTTTAACTCAAGCTCGAACTCACCTGGATGCTCCTCAAAAAAAGGATCGGTAAAAATGAAGACCTCAGTAATTTTACAGAGTTCAGGATTCGTGAAGTTTCGCGCAACCTCTTTTTTCGCTGACGGTTCCAGATGAAAATCTGACGTATAAAAGGCGGTCTTAGCGACAAATTCACCGATATGTTTAGATAATAATGGGAAATGATTGCCATCGATTAATCCAGTCCGGGCAATTTTCAAATGTGATAGATCTTCCATGATGGTGATGGCAAGCTGTTCATCAGAATAATAGACCTTTGGGACAAATTCAGGACAATAGCTTCCAAATTGGATGAGTGCATTAGCTTCGATTGCGGCTCTTTTTAAAGTCAATGGCCAGCTTTCGCCAAGGACCTTTGCATAAGGAACTGCTTGTTTGATGATGACTCCTTTATTGGTGTCGGGATTGGTAACGTGAAAAACATAATTCAAATTTCCATCACCGATTTCATTACATTGGAGTGAGTCATTTGTATGGATTAGGCCAAGTTTTTTTGTCAGGGCGATTGCCGTTTCGTTGGTCAAAAGTTTGAAATTCGATGGTTGAGTCATTTCGTTCCCTCCAGTTCTTTGAATATAATGTAAAAAGCCTCTTTCATATAGAAAGAGGCAGAAGTTTTATCTTCGGACCTCTCATCTCCCAGAAAGTAATCTTTTCTGGTGGAATTAGCACCGTGCCCTGTGGATTTGAATCCGGCGGAATTTCCGCCCCATTTCACAATGGAATTACAGTCGGTTGCTGGGCTTCATAGGGCCTTTATCCCTCAGCCTGCTCTTGATAAGAGTATTGTTTTTATTTTCAGAAATATTAATCTTCGATAGAATGATATCAATATTTTAAATAGTTTGTCAACGTAAAATTAATAATATTCAGGACGACGGTCTTCAAATACGGGGATTTTACTCCTTGCCTCTGTCACTTTGACCAAATCAAGGGTGCCCAGTAGTATTTCCTTTTCTTCTCCTGCTTCGCAAATGATATCTCCCCATGGATCAATGATCATGGAATGTCCGGCAAATACATTATTGGGATCGGATCCAGATCGATTCACAGCGACAACGAAGGCTTGATTTTCGATTGCCCTACTGATTAACAGTGACCTCCAATGACTGAGTCTCGTTTTTGGCCACTCAGCTGATATGAATAAAATCTCCGCACCGCGTACCGTATGGGCCCGCTGCCATTCCGGGAAACGGATATCATAACAAATGAATCCTGCACAAACTTTTTCATCAAGGGTAAATAAGCCATCTCTTTCACCAGGTTGTAAGTAATGGTGTTCATCCATCAATTGAAACAGGTGGAGCTTATCGTAGTCTTTTAGGAGATTCCCGTCCTTATCGATGATTAGCATGGTGTTATAGATACCTTCCGTGGTTTTTTTGGCAATCGAACCACCAACAAGGTGAATGCGGTGTTTTTTTGCAAGGTTTTTTAGGAAGGTAATGGTTCGTTCCGCTTCTTCGTCTGCGATTTCTTCTAATCTAGTTAAGTCATAGCCAGTTGTCCATAGCTCCGGCAACATGACGATATCGGGCTTAGATTGTGAGGCTTTTTCAATCCATTGTTCTGCCACCTGATAATTAATATCTGGCTGACCATAGGCAATATCCATTTGTAGACAGGAAATTTTCCATTTCATCATTTTATTCCCCCATATGTAAAAAAGAACTTTACAAGATTATGATAACCATATATCATTTGTGACTATAATTTCAAGAAATTTCAGAGAAGGTGTAAAAATGGTACAATTCGAAAAATCCAGACTGCTTCAGGAGCTTCCCAAGCAATTTTTTGCTTCTTTAGTTGAGAAAGTAAATAAAATAACGGCGCAAGGACATGATGTCATTAACCTTGGTCAGGGAAATCCAGATCAACCGACTCCTGGTCATATTGTGCAAAAACTGCAGACAGCGGCAGAAAATAGCATGAATCACAAATATTCTCCTTTCCGCGGCCATCAATATTTAAAAGAAGCTGCGGCTCTCTTTTACGAACGTGAATATGGCGTCAAGCTAGACGCTAAAGCGGAAGTGGCGATTCTATTTGGTGGAAAGGCTGGCCTGGTGGAATTACCGCAGTGCTTGCTGAATCCAGGCGATACAATTTTAGTGCCTGATCCTGGCTATCCCGATTATTTATCAGGAGTGACCTTAGCACAGGCTAAAACGGAAATTATGCCTTTGACGCAAGAAAATGATTTTCTCCCCAATTACAGGGAAATAGATAATGAAATCTTTGAAAAAGCCAAAATGATGTTTTTGAATTATCCGAATAATCCTACTGGTGCTTCGGCAACAGAAGAGTTTTTTGAAGAAACCGTGAGAAGGGCCAAAGAACACTCGATCTGTGTGGTTCATGATTTTGCATACGGTGCAATTGGGTTTGATGGAAAAAAACCGGTAAGTTTCCTCCAGGTAGAAGGAGCGAAAGAAGTCGGAGTAGAAATCTATACTCTATCTAAAACCTATAATATGGCGGGGTGGAGAGTCGGCTTTGCTGTTGGCAATGAAAGTATCATTGAAGCGATTGAATTATTTCAGGATCATCTTTATGTCAGCCTTTTTCCCGCCATACAAGAAGCGGCGGAATGTGCCTTATTGAATTCCCAAAACTGTGTGAATGAACTGGTGAACTTGTACGAAAGTCGAAGAAATGTATTGATTGAAGGATTACGGTCAATTGGCTGGGAAGTTAACTCTCCCGATGCTTCCTTTTTTGCATGGCTTAAGGTTCCAAAAGGATTTACATCTGAGAGCTTTGCGGATCACTTATTAACTCACGCTCATGTCGCTGTTGCACCAGGAAATGGTTTTGGTGAGTTTGGTGAAGGTTATGTCAGGGTAGGACTTCTTACTTCAGAAGAGAGACTTCAAGAAGCGGTTGACAGAATTGGTGCATTGAACTTATTTGAGAAAAATAGTCAGTTTAAGGTTTGAATGATTTAAAACACTAAAACCTATTGACAAAGTATGAATTGCGTGAAAGAATATATAAATAATTCTAAATTTTTAAAATAGAAACTGAACAAAAATATAATAGCATTTTCTTATTATGAGCAGGTGGAGGGACTAGCCCGATGAAACCCAGCAACCGACTGTAATTCCATTGTGAAATGGGGCGGAAATTTCGCCGGATCCATGTTGGATCCATAAGGCACGGTGCTAATTCTTGCAGCTATCCGGCTGGGAGATAAGAAGATGGCTTTTTAAAGCCTCTTCTTTAGGAAGGGGCTTTTGTTTTTTGCTCAAAAATGGATGGGTAAATATCACTCTTTTTCAAATGGGCAGAGCTGGGTAAATGAAGAATACTTCAACATTGACTTTTAACGTATTAGGGGTGATCAGATGAGCGAAATAATCGCTACGTATTTACTTCATGATTTCAAAGGAGAGCATGAGAAAAAAGCAGAAGGCATTGCATTAGGATTGACGGTAGGCACTTGGACCGAACTGCCTCAACTGGTGCAGAAGCAATTGGAAAAACATAAAGGGAGGGTGATTTCCGTAACACCCCTTCCTGAAGAAAATAGGGCTAATCTCTATTTCGGTCAAAAAGTATACCGTTCGATTATCCGGATTGCCTACCCGGCAGGTAATTTTTCTAATGATCTACCGGCCATCCTGACGACGGTATTCGGTAAACTATCATTGGATGGGGAAATCAAATTGATAGATTTGGATTTTGTCGGTGATATTCAAAAGGCATTCCCAGGTCCTCGATTTGGCATTACTGGAATCAGGGAAAAAATTAATGTATTTGACCGTCCCCTCGTGATGAGTATTTTTAAAGGGGTATTAGGTCGGGATCTTGCTTATCACAATGAACAATTGTTGCAGCAGGCATTGGGTGGAGTCGACCTTGTAAAGGATGATGAAATCCTCTTTGATCAAGATCAGACGCCATTTTTCGATAGAGTCAGAACTGGGAAGACCATTTTGGAAGATGTCTATGAAACAACGGGGCATCGGACTTTATATGCTGTGAATCTATCAGGGAAAACATTCGAATTAATGGATAAAGCAGAGCGTGCAGCTGAAGCAGGGGCCGATGCCTTATTATTCAACGTTCATACATATGGGTTAGATGTACTGCAGGCTTTACGTGAAAATAATCGGATTAACCTGCCGATCATGGCTCATCCGGCATATAGCGGGGCATTAGCTTCATCTTCATTTTATGGAGTCAGCTTTTCGCTTCTCCTTGGAAAGTTGGTAAGGCTCTCAGGTGCTGATTTATCCCTATTCCCTTCTCCATATGGAAATGTGGCACTCGATAAAGCAGAGACATTGGCGATTGCTGAAGCGTTGACGAAAAATGAGCCATCATGGAAAAAGGCGTTCCCGGTCCCTTCTGCGGGCATACATCCAGGTATGGTACCTGATCTCATCAAGGACTTTGGAGTGGAAAGCGTGATAAATGCGGGTGGTGGAGTCCATGGTCACCCTGAAGGAGCAAAGGGCGGAGCACAGGCATTCCGTTCAGCAGTAGAAGCTGTCCTTGCTGGGAAATCATTGTCTCTAGCAGCTAGGGAAGATCATGCCCTTCAAAAAGCGCTGGCCCTATGGGGAGGATTATAAGCATGATCAAACCGATTATTTTTTGTGATTTTGATGGAACGGTTACCAACTCGGATAATATCATCTCAATCATGAAGAAGTTCGCCCCGCCAGGTTGGGAGGCATTAAAAGATGGCGTCCTTCAGCAAAAAATCAGTATTTCTACAGGTGTGGGCGAGATGTTTTCCCTGCTGGACAGCGATTTAAAGGATGACATCATCCATTATGTGAAGGATACAGCGGGCATTCGTCCGGGATTCAGTGACTTTGTTGATTTTTCAAGAAAAGAAGATATTCCTTTCTATATTGTAAGTGGTGGAATGGATTTCTTCGTTGAACCACTTTTGAATGATTTATTGTCTACAGACCGCGTCTATTGTAATCATGCCAATTTTGATCAAGAAAAAATTTTGATTGAGTGGCCGCATACATGTGATGAGCATTGTGATTATGAATGTGGCTGTTGTAAACCATCAATTATGAGGAAACTTTCAACGAGAAATGACTACAGGCTGGTTATCGGAGATTCGGTTACGGATTTTGAAGCCGCTAAACAAGCTGATTTTGTAATTGCACGTGACCGGCTGCTTGAAAAGTGTCGAAAAGAAGCTATTCCTCATCATGAATTTGAAACTTTCCATGATGTAATCAATATTCTAAAAAAGCTACAGGAGGTGTAAGAGTGATGCTTTCAAAAGAGTGGCAGGAATTAGCGGAAATAAAGGCTGAACTGGCGGAGCGGGATTGGTTCATGGGAACGAGTGGGAATTTATCGATCCGTGTGGCTAAAAGCTCGAATTTTTATATAACGGCTAGTGGCAAAGATAAGCGTAAGCAGACAGACTCAGATTTTATATTGGTGGATTTGTCTGGAGCACCAGTCGGAATGACCGAACTCAGACCTTCTGCCGAGACACTCCTTCATACAGAGATTTATCGGAAGACCGAAGCGAATTGCATCCTCCATGTGCATACCGTTGAAAATAACGTGATGTCTGAGTTGTATGGTGAAGTGGGGGAAGTGACGTTCCGAAATCATGAAATCATCAAAGCGACTGGCCGATGGCTGGAAGATTCAGAGTTGAAGATACCCATCATCCATAATCATGCACATATTCCTCTGTTGGCCGAAACATTCAGTCCTCATGTCGTTGCAGACACGGGTGTCGTGCTTATCAGAAATCATGGCATCACCGTTTGGGGAAAAAGTGGACTGGAAGCAAAGAAAATACTAGAAGCATGTGAATTTCTGTTCCAATACCAGCTGCTGCTTAATCAGCAAAAGGTAGTGGCAGGAACCATCATATAAAACCTTAAAGGAGGAAAATTAATGGCTACAATTAGATTTCATGAAACAAATGAGGTAATAGAAATAAATGAAGAGGTTCATAGCTTTTTAGAGACACAAGGCGTCATTTACGAACAATGGGACATTTCAAAATTGCCAGCTCATTTGGTAGAAAAATATGACCTAACGGATGCCGATAAAAATGAAATTCTTGAAGCCTTCCAGTCTGAGATTAGTGAAATATCAGAAAGAAGAGGATATAAAGCGCATGATATTATCTCATTATCAGATGCCAATCCAAATCTAGATCAACTCTTACAAAACTTCAAGCAAGAACACCATCATGAAGATGATGAGGTACGGTTCATCGCTGGGGGAACTAGTATCTTTGCCATTGAAGGCAGTGAGGGGAAATGGTTTGATGTACGCCTCAACCCTGGAGATTTAATTAGCGTACCTGAATCGACTCGCCATTATTTTACACTAGCAGAAGATAGAAAAACAGTGGCCGTCCGCATTTTCGTTACACCAGCCGGCTGGGTGCCCATTTATGAAAAAGATGAAGTTCAGGCATGATAAACGATTTAAAAACCAGCTTTCGGGCTGGCTTTTTTGTGTGGTTTCCCAGTGTGCTTTAGCAGGAGAAGTATGATAAAATTTAACGGGGATAAAAATAGCATGGATCATAGGAGCAGATATTAATGAAAACGACCGAAATATACATATTAGGCGGTTTTCTCGGCAGTGGGAAAACGACGCTTCTTCGAAATATATTAAAGCAGGAAAGTGAAGCGCGCAGAAAAGTGGCTGTGCTTTTAAATGAACTTGGCAGTGTGTCGGTAGACAGCGGCCTTATTGGTGATGATGTACCGTTGAAGGAATTGTTCGATGGATGCATATGTTGTACCATTCAGGACAAACTTGAAATTCAGCTGCAAGAATTACTGATCGAAAATGATTTAGATGCCGTGTATATTGAAACGACAGGGGCTGCCCATCCGGTTGAAGTACTTGATGGAATTATGTCACCACTTTTTGCTAATAATCTGGAGTATAAAGGGATTATCACAGTTGTCGATTTATTGAGGTGGCGTGATCGTGAACAGCTTTCGCCGCAACTTCGTCAGTTACTATCCGAACAGATCCACCATGCAGATTTCATACTATTAAATAAAGCTGATTTGGTAAGTGAAATGGAAGCCGCTCAACTTATTTATTCGATTCAAGGATTGAATCCCGAAGCTGTATGCTTATTGACGGAATATGCTGCCGTTGCCCTTAGTTCCCTGCAGCAAATGCATAGGAAGCAACATACAAACCATCAAAAGCTAGATGTACATAGCCATCTCCATTTAAGTGCAATCGTGCACACTTTTGAAGGGGCCATTAATCAAACCGATTTTGAAGATTGGCTCAGGGCCTTACCTGAAACGGTGTATCGAATGAAGGGTTATCTTTCCTTCACCCATTCGCAATACCCTACTTTATTTCAGTATTCATACGGCATGCCATTGTATATGAATGAAATGATTAAAATGCCTTTGAATATCGTGATTATTGGAGAAAAACTGAATAAAGACACTATAATCAGTGAGTTGAAATCTTTGGAAGCAAAGGCAGCTATGTAGGTGTTTACCTCCCATCAAAACCGGGAAATGAAGGGTAAACAAGTCTTCAAGGAGGCAATATAGATGCCGTGGAATAAAAGTGATTATCCTAATTCAATGAAAAACCTGGATGAAGATGTCCGTGAAAAAGCAATCGAGATTGCGAATGCATTACTTGATGAAGGTTATGATGAAGGAAAAGCGATTCCAATAGCCATTGATCGAGCAAAAATGGCAGTCGGAAATGAGTGAAAAAAATCAGGCCCCATTAAAAGGGCCTGATTTTTTTATGACTGGAGACCAAAAGCGGCAAATGTTTTTTCATCCTCAATTAAGCCACAGGCTGCGCACTGTACTCGAACATCAGGCCCGTTATATGCTAAGTGAAAGGGCTGAAGGGAATCATTTGAATACTGTTCAACAATCTCACCTGATTGTGGATCTTTCTTAACAGGGGTCGGTACTTGTTCAATGAGATTGAAGCGAGATTTATTTGTCCGGCAATTCGGACAGCGATATACTTGAGACAATGCACTCACTCCTTTAATAGATAATACGTATTTACGGATAGTCTTTACGAAAGTGAATGCTAATATGTATAAAAAAGTAATCGATGGAAGGGAAAGGGATGAAAGATAAAGTGAATGAACGAACTTTGTTGGAAGCTTATACAAGGATATGGAATAACAGGAAGTTGATGAAGGAGAAGGAAGAACCGCTACATGTTCTATCAGAACTTATCCGCCGTGAACTCTTGGATGAAAATGCCCATCCACGAGCCAGGAAGCCCATCCATGAAAAATTCCGATTGAGTGTAAATCGGGTGATGGAATCTCCATTAACCGATGAAGAAAAGAGGGAAATCGTCTCAATTTACCGAACGGTCCATGAAAGAATATTGGCTTCAAAGTAAAAAAGTGAGTCATGTCGGTCATTTTTCGTTTCAGCTTCACACTTTTTTCACACGTTGGTGATAAAATTTACTAAAAATACCTTTTAAATGAATGAGGAGCCAAAATCATGAGGCAGGTTATTGTCCTTTTATTTGCGGTGATCCTACTTGGTGGGTGCAACAGCAGTGATACATATACGAAAGTGAACCTGGATAAATCTTTTTTGGCTACAGTCAACATCAAAGATACGAGCTTGACATTCCTGGATGAAAACTATCAGCGTTTTGCCAGGTGGGATATTTCCGAACCATTTACCGGTGCTTTACTCTTAGCGGACAAAGATACGGTGCTTCTGTATGGAAAGGAGATGGCGACAATTGAGGTGTACTCGTTATCCGCTGGTAAACACATTGACAGCTGGAAAGCAGGGAAGGGAATCGTCAACATGCTTTTGCTTCACAATGGGGAGGGCATTGTTGCTGTCAACCAACTGAATCACTCCATTTACTTTTTCGATGAAGAAGGCAAGCATCAAGAGAGAGTCAAGGTTGGCGAGAGTCCCTTGACCGTTCTTCAAGGAAAGCTAGGTAGTAACTTATATGTAATTAACTTTGGTGATACCCTTTGTTCGGTCATTGACCTTGAAACGAAACAGGTTGATAGGGAGTTTACGATACAGGGTTCTTCCACTGGAGCGCTTTTAAGGGAAGAACAACGGGAGATTTGGATCGGTGGCCATGGGGAAGGAAATCAGGTTGAAGAAAATCTCTATATGTATTCGACTGAAACGGGAAAAATGAAAGGAAAGCTTAAGGTTCCAACTATGCCAATAAAATTCATTGAAAATGAAGACGGGATCTTTATCCTGAGTCACGGTACAAGTTCTTTATATAAGATGAATGACAAGTATGAAGAGATCAAGAGCCTCGTTGTGGGTGTTAACCCTTTTGAAATGGGAAACTTCAAAGGAGATTTGATAGTGGCAGGGTATGATAGTGACAAAGTGTATATAGTGAATACTGATACCATGGATGTCAAGCAAACTGTCGAAGTCGGAGAAGGTCCATTTCAAATGATGATTAGGGAGTAGATAATATGCATCATTACACCATTTTAATCGTTGATGATGAAGAAGATATGCGTAATTTAGTGGAAATGTATTTGCTTAACTCAGGGTATACATGTCTTCAAGCTGAAAATGGGATACAAGCTATAAACCTGATTGAATTACGTGAAGTCGATCTAATCCTAATGGATATCATGATGCCTGAAATGGACGGTTTCTCCATATGTGAAAAAATCCGTTCTCAATCTGAAGTCCCTATTATTTTTGTCAGTGCTAAAGGTGAAGAATGGGATAAGGTCAAAGGATTACGGATGGGAGCCGATGATTATATGGTAAAGCCCTTTAATCCAGGTGAACTGGTGGCAAGGGTCGAAGCTGTATTACGTAGGACAGGAAAAAGGAAAATGCCATTGAACCGAGAAAACGTAAATATGTTACAGTTGGGTGAAATTTGCGTGAATCTTGATGCTAGAAATGTATTCATTGAGAAAGAGCAAGTCATTTTGACATTGAAGGAATTTGAATTGCTTGTATTCCTCATGCGTCACCAAAATCAAGTGCTAAGCCGCGAACAACTCCTTGAGAACATTTGGGGCACAGAGTATGGAGGCTCTTTACGGACGGTAGATACGCATATCAAAACGCTAAGAATGAAAATGAGAATAGCTGATTATATTCATACGGTTTGGGGGATTGGCTATAAAATAGAGGAAAAACATGTGGAATAAGCGACAGTCCCTTTCTATTAAACTGTGGTTTACAGTTATTGCAGCAATTATTCTCTCATTCCTATTCGCATACTCGCTATCTCAATATTATTATAAAAATTTATATGTTAAGAAAATAAAAACAGATTTAGTCAATGAAGCTACCTTGCTTGGGGAGGACTATCCGGGAGGGAAAATCACTGAAGATTTTGTGCAAAGGGTGGAATGGTTCAATAGTAAAAATGACAGTGAAGTCTTTGTTGTCAACAATCCAAGGGAATTGAGTGCCTGCCTGCCATTTGAGATTGATTATGACACCCTCATCTCCGAAGAAGAAAGACAATTGCTTTTAGAGGGACATGCCATTGAAAAAGAGGGATACGAGAGAAGATTCGAAAAGAATATTGTTGCCGCAGTTATTCCTCTAATTGATGAGGACCGACTTGAAGGAATCATCTATACATACATTCCCGTCGATTCCATTACAGAGTTACTTAGAGAACTAGCTGAAAAATGGTTAGCTGCCGTTTTCTTATTTTTAATCGTAGCGATTTTCCTTATGACAAAATGGTTGAAAAAGCTGATCAGCCCAATCAATGAAATCGAAAGGGCAGTCCATCGCGTTTCCGAAGGTGATTATAACATAAAACTTCAAGTTGAAAGCCAAGATGAAATAGGAAGATTGGCACAAGCTTTTAATGAGATGGCTCAGTCCGTTTTTTTAGAAGAAGAAAGAAAAAAAGAATTCCTTGAAAATGTAGCACATGAGTTAAGAACACCACTGAGCTATGTGATGGGATATACACAGGCCCTAAAGGACGGTATTGTGAAGGGTGAGGAAGAAAAACAAAAATACCTTCAACTCATTTCAAGGGAAACGCACAGGTTACAGAAACTCTTAAGGGATTTGATGGAATTAGCCAAGTTGGACAGTGAGCAAATCGTTTCTGATAGCACGCCGATTGCCTTTGCCCAATTCATTGAAGATGTGATTGCTAAATATCAACCTATATTAAAAGAGAAGCAAATTCGTTTACAGATTGAACTGGATCCCGACCCTATTATTTTGGGAGTTGAAGGAAGGGTGGAACAAATCCTTCATAACATCTTGGATAATTCTATTAAATATACGGATAGGGTAGGTACCATATCCCTTTCATTACACCAACGAAAAGAAGAGTGTGAGCTTGTCATCAACGATACGGGAAGAGGTATACCGGCAGTCGATCTTCCCCATGTGATGGAACGCTTTTACCGAGTGAACAAAGCTCGAAGTCGATTTGATGGGGGTTCGGGGCTTGGGCTTTCCATCGTCAAAAAACTGGTGGATCAACAAAAAGGAAAGATTCATATAGAAAGTGTGGAGCAGAAGGGTACAAAAGTCCGCATTATACTTCCAACAATAAATGATGATTGGAAATTATAACAAAGGGGAAATAAGCAATGAGAAAAATGATGGTTGTAATATGTACAGCTTTAGTCTTATTGGCTGGTTGCGGTAAAGATGAAGAGGTTCCAAAGCTGCTGAATGTCAATTTAACAGTCGAACCTACTAATGGAGAAAGGAATGAGCCCGTGACTTTCCAGGCAAAGGTGACCTATGGTGATGAGGCAGTGAAGGATGCGGATGATGTGAGTTTTGAAATTTGGCTTGCAAATAGTGAAGACCATGAGAAGGTAGCTGCCATTCATAAAGAGAATGGTATCTATGAAATGGAGAAATCCTTTGATGAAGAAGGGACCTATTATGTATACGCTCATGTAACAGCCAGGGATATGCACAATATGCCTAAGAAGGAATTCGTCATTGGAAAGCCTAGTTCCCCTGAGGAAAATGGCGGTTCTAAAAGTATGGATGAAATGAATCATGAAAAGAGTGACCAGTGAATACAAGGCTTAGTTAATTTTTGGTGTGAATCTGTTCGGGTGAAAACTCGAACTTTTTTATTTCCTGCATACTATTCTTCTTTATTATGGGGAAAAGGAAAAGTACTAGCTAATATAGAAGATTATTACGAAACATTTGTAACATAAAAGTAAAAAAAGTCATATCAAAATAGGTTTATACAAGTTGTCAACTAAAAGTTATTAGTATTCCATGGTAATAGTAATATGTATCTACCATTGACAAAAAAATCATGGGAAATTTATCTAGATGTAAAAAAAAGCAAAACATTGATAGATAAAGGTTTTTCTCTATGACTTTGAAACTAGGGATATATTCCTTCCAAACGTTTGTTGTTAATCATTTATCTGGAAATTGATGGATCGTTTATTACAAAAAACGCATGATATGATATTTTCAGAAGCAAGACACATCAACGTACTAACGGGAGGAATTACAAATGAAAAAGAAAATGTTTATCTCAGCAGCCGCAGCCGCAGCTATTATTTTTACAGGAGCGGGTGCTAGTCAAGCAGATGCGGCAAACTGCGAAACTGTGAAACAAGTCACATATAAATCTATCAACCAAGAAGAAGTGCAAAAGGTACTTGAACAATATTTAGCTAAGTATAATATTGTACTTCCTGCATCACAATTAACATTCAATACTCTTAAACAGCAAGTGCAAGCAACACCAGAAGCACAACCTGAAGCAACAGAAGAAGTGGCAACTCCAGAAGTACAACCTGAAGCAACGGAAGAAGTAGCAACACCAGAGGTACAACCTGAAGCAACACCAGAGGTACAACCTGAAGCAACAGAAGAAGTGGCAACACCAGAAGCACAACCTGAAGCAACAGAAGAAGTGGCAACACCAGAAGCACAACCTGAGGCAACAGAAGAAGTAGCAACAGATAAAACAAATGACGCTCAAAAAGAGACAAGCTCAGAATTAAGCGCTTTTGAAAAAGAAGTGGTGACGTTAACGAACGCTGAGCGTGCAAAACAAGGTCTATCCGCGCTTGAAATCGATACGGAATTAAGCAAGGTAGCCCGTGTAAAATCTCAAGATATGAAAGACAATAATTACTTTGATCATAATAGCCCAACATACGGCTCTCCATTCGATATGATGAAACAATTCGGAATTAGCTATACATCAGCTGGAGAAAATATCGCACAAGGTCAACAAACACCTGAAGAAGTGGTTGAAGCTTGGATGAACAGCCAAGGTCACCGTGAAAACATCATGAATTCAAGCTTTACACATATCGGTGTTGGCTATGTAGAATCTGGTAACTACTGGACTCAACAATTCATCGGTAAATAATAAGGTTAATAGATTTAAAAAGAGTGTACCCTTTAAATTTGGGTACACTCTTTTTTTTTGCCGTTTTATTTGAGATTACACTATCAAATAAGGTTTGAAGGATTAAAATTCGGATACATCGATCTCCGAGTACTGTGAATTGAAGCTTTTCGGCAGGCGAATTTCCAGTGTACCATCTTTATATTGAGCAGCCGCTCCTTTTTTCTTTACTAGAGCTGGCAGCGTAATCACATGGCGATCAGTAGCTTCGGGAATACCTTCAACAATTGATTGATTAGAGGTGTGATACAGTTTCATTTGCTTGAGCCAGGCTTCGTCCTTGACGGGGATTCTTATAAAGACATATGAGTGTGTTTCGAATACCTCAGCATGTAAGGGATGGTCTGACTTTTTATTTTCTTTTTGGAAGGAACCATCCTTTTGGTTCGTCATTCCTTGCATATTTTCCGGAAGTACCTGGGTAAATACTTTTTCAATGAATGACTGTACATCACTTTGTTGCATATTCTTAAGGAAGTCCTTTTGATTTGGGTTTTTTTGAAAAGAAAAAAGTGAATTCCAAGGAAACATGTTGAATTCCTTTCTCCTGCATATCATGTGACAGGGTTATTTATTGTAGTTTATGCAGGCTGAAGCCTATAGGTTCTTTTTGGATATGTTAAAATTTAGGTGGGTTACATATGGTATGTATTTAAATATACATTAAATCATTTTATGAAGAGGGGATGCCCATGGATGAAAAAGTGGCGATCATAACTGGAGGAGCTAGGGGAATTGGTAGAAGAGTTGCATATTCGTTAGCTGGTATGGGAGTATCTGTAGTCATTACTTTTCGGAAAAGTAAACAGGAAGCCACAAGTTTGATACAAGAATTGCGGGACAAATACTCGGTCAAGGCATTGGCAATAGAAAGCGATGCATCGATTGAGAAAGATTGCAAGGAATTGGTGGCCATGGTTTTGGATACTTTCGGAAGAATCGACTTCTTCATCCATAATGCAGGACCATATTTGCATGAACGGAAACGTATGACCGAATATAGCAGTAAAGAATGGCATTACATGGTGAACGGTAATTTAAATGGTTTTTTCTTTTTGACAAGGGAAATCATCCCTGATATGCGCAAGAGAAGATGGGGAAGAATCATTACCCTTGGTTTTGACCGATGTGAGACGGCACCCGGTTGGTCTTATCGCTCGGCGTTTGCCGCGGCAAAAAGTGGATTGACCTCCTTAACGAAAACATTGGCACTGGAAGAAGCAATAAATGGTATCACAGTCAATATGGTTAGCCCTGGTGATATCGTGGGTGTCTGGAAGGAAGCGGACATTGACGTGGCCACTGGGGAGAAGGATGAAACGGTTGCTGTTGGAAGGCAAGGAACAGGAGGCGATGTTGCCCGGGTCATCACCTTTTTGTGTGAAGATCAATCCGATTTCATAACTGGGAGCGTCATTCCAGTTACCGGTGGGAATGATATCCTGGGGAAAGTCAATAAGAAAGTGTAGATTTCTTTCTATCTTCAGAATGGAAAAAAGGTGAAAGGGCATACCCTTTCACCTTTTTATGCTGCTTTATTATATTTTATATGCTGAATGAATCTTAAGCGTGCAGCGAGACCTATTGCTCCTAATGCCAAACCGGAAATTAAGCCGACCCAATATCCGAAGGCTCCCATGAAGGTATACTTAGCAAACAAGTAGCCTATAGGCAATCCGAGTACCCAATAGGAAACAAGTGACATAGCGAAAGTAACGTTGACATCTTTATATCCACGCAATATACCCTGTATTGGTGCCTGCAGGGCATCGGATATTTGAAAGAAAATGGCATAGATTAAAAAGTGCGATGTCAGCAGGACTACTGCATGATCTTTGGAGTAAAGAGCAGCTACAGGTTCCCGGAAGAGATAGAGGATAGCGGAACTGAGCAGTGCCATCGACAGTGCCATGACTATTCCTATCCAGCTGTATTCACGGGCATCATTATATCGTTTAGCTCCAATTTCAAAGCCAATGACAATGGTCAGTGCCATCGATATGCTAAGCGGCATCATGTAAAGCAATGATGCAAAATTCATTGCAATCTGATGGGAAGCAATTGTCACGGTATCATATTTACTCATGAAAAGGGTGACAGCTGAGAAAATGCTGGTTTCGAAAAAAATTGCCAGTCCGATCGGTACACCTATTTTCAAAAGGGACCGCCATTCAATCCATGATACTCGAAAAAATTCACGAAAAACTTGATAGGAAGAAAATGGGCTTATTTTACCCACGACTAAAATGGCGATTATAGCTATTAGCCAATAAGTTATGGCTGTAGCATAACCAGAACCTACCCCCCCAAGTTCTGGGAAGCCGAATTTTCCGTAAATTAAAAAGTAATTGAACATGACATTAATGGGGAGTGCAATCAGCGTAATAATCATCGAAATTCTTGTTTGACCCAGCGCATCTATGAAGGACCTTAAAGCATTATAAATGAACAAAGGAATGATCCCGATTGATAGGGCAACCAAATAATCATGCGCGACACGGTGGACAGTTGGATCTAAATCCATGGCATGTAAGATGGGATTTAGAGCAAATATTCCGGCTACTAGGACAATGATAGCTAATGAAATGGCCAAATATACGGCTTGCATCACCGAATAGGATACCAGTTTTGGCCGCTTGGACCCTATTAACTGGGAGACGACCGGAGTCAAGGAAATTAAAATCCCACTCAATCCAGTGTAAATTGGTGTCCAAAGTGAACTTCCAATCGAGACACCAGCAACATCTTCTGTACTATATTGCCCCGACATCATCACATCAAAAAAAGTCATGGCATACAGGCTGATTTGAGTGATGAGGATCGGTATCAAAATGTAAGCTAACAAACGGATCTTCTCTGATTTTTTAAAGGTTTGATTCATCGATGTACCTCATGTATGAAATTTTTCACAATGAAAGAATTATATCATAAATATCCGCAAACTTTTCAGTTTTAACTTAAGGTGAAATTTAAAAAAAGACCGCCATTATTCCGGCAGTCTCCCTTTTCAGTCATGCATGGATTGAAAATCATTCATGTCTGCTGTATGTGAGTCGGTTTGTAGGATAAATGCTTGAGAAGGAATGGCGATTTGGATGTCTTCTTCTTCAAGGATATCCAAAATCTTAAAGTTGATATCTTCCTTGATTGCCAAATAATCCCCAAAGTTGGTCTCGTTCGAGAAGAAATATAGATACACGTTGAATCCGGTATGACTGAACTCATCAAATTTCACCAGTATGGTTTCCGGATGGACTTCCGGATGATCAATAAGCATTTTTTCAATTCGCTCAATGACAGTTTCCAACTTATCTTTTGGTGTCGCGACATTTACACCAAGATGGAAGGCTATTTGTCTTTTGCCCATTTTGGACCAGTTGATGATCGGTTCATTCGAAAGGGTAGCGTTCGGTACCGTAACGAGTGCCTGAGCAAACGTCCGCACCTTCGTACTACGAAACGTAATGTCTTCAATCGTTCCCTCCACACTTGGAGTTTTAATCCAGTCGCCGATGGTGAAGGGTTTTTCGGTGACGATAACGATTCCGCCAAAGAAATTACTGACGGTATCCTTTGCTGCAAGGGCAAAGGCTAAACCACCTAGTCCAAGACCTGCAACAAATCCATTAACGTTAAATCCCCATTCTTCAGCAATGATCGATGCACCCAACGCCACGATGATCAGTTTGATGATTTTTGTAAAGAATGGTATGACGATTTGATCGACTTCCAGACCGAATTTCCCGACCAATTTAGGGAATAAGATCGTCAAAATCGAACTGATGTTGAATATCGTCCAGAAGAATAAGAAAACAAAGACCGAACGGTAAATCCTCAATCGTATTATATCGGATGGTATGTCATCGATTGGAAAGTAATGCATCGATATAATGATACCGAGCAAAACAATAAGCCACCTTACTGGTTGTTCTATTGCCAGCATCAGGTTGGCAGCAAAGTCGATTTTTCGTTTTTTAGCAATCTTCAGGAAGAATTTGAATATATAAGTGGTGAATGCCTTCCTAAGCAAAAGGACAATCAGGAAAATACCTATTGAAATCCCGAGTTGTGTCCATGCTTCCATTCCTTCAAATTGATTAAGAGATTCAGAAACTTCTTGCAATTTATTGTTCCTCCAATGTATTCTGTAGTATTGTAGAATATTAAGATTATAATATATTCAGAGTAAAAAAGAAAAAATAATCGCTCACTGCATTTATTACGTCATATTCATTATCATTGTTTACTTTTTGGAGTAAATATATTCGCGAAATGTGGTACTATGGATGGAAAGTGATTTTTTAAGTATGGAAGGTGGAAACTTTGACTAAAAAAATAGTGTTTACCGGTGGCGGTTCAGCCGGTCATGTGTCTGTTAATGCAGCAATCATCCCTGAATTTTTAAAACATGAGTGGGATGTTACTTATATTGGGTCTAAAAAAGGAATCGAAAAAGATATCATTGAAAAAGAATTTCCTCAAATCCGTTATGAAACGATATCCGTTGGGAAATTCCGCAGGTATCTATCAGTAGAAAACGCAAAAGATCCTTTCCGTGTAATAAAAGGGATTTTTGATGCAAGAAAAATATTGAAAAAGACTAAACCGGATTTCATTTTTTCCAAAGGTGGATTTGTGTCCGTTCCCGTTGTATTGGCGGCAAAGATGCTGAAAATCCCTATCGCGATTCATGAATCTGATTATACGCCAGGTCTAGCCAATAAAATTGCCATGCCACTTGCGTCTAAAATTTTCACGACATTTGAAGAGACGGAGAAAGACTTGCCAAAAGAAAAGGCTATGTATTTAGGGGCAGTCTTACGGGATGGGATTTTTACTGGCAAACCTTCGAAAGGCAAGGCTCTTTGTGATTTCACGAACAGCAAGCCCGTATTACTCGTCATGGGCGGCAGCCTTGGGGCCGTTAAAATAAATAACTTGATAACGGATAATCTTGATGCATTATTAAAGGATTATCAAATCATTCATATTTGCGGTAAAGGCAATGTCAAGACGGAACTTAAACAAAGAGGCTATGCTCCATTTGAATATGTACATGAAGAACTATTCGATTTGTTAGCGTCGGCTGATGTTGTTGTTTCAAGAGCGGGTTCGAATTCAATCTTTGAATTCCTTGGTCTGCAAAAGCCAATGCTACTTATCCCTCTAAGTGCTGCTGCCTCCCGGGGCGATCAAATTTTAAATGCCGCAAGTTTTGAAAAACAAGGATTTTGTAAAGTGATCCAGGAAGAAGATTTATCGAATCAAATATTTAGCCAAGCTCTTGCCGATTTGGTTAACCATTCGGATGATTACCAAGAGATCATGCGTCAGAAGCGTCCGTTCAAAACTGCAGCAGAAATGTATCGATTATTGACAAATGTAATGAAAAGGAATAAATAAGAATCATTTCCCTTCCTGAAGCATATCTTTTTTCGAAAAGAGGAGGGGAAAAGATGGCTCACCAATATTCCAAAGGATGGTTCGTTCAACAGTTAAAAACCGCTGGAATTCGTTATCATCCCATTGAACGAAGAAAGTTGGAGCTATACAAAACGTTTGAGTTACGACGTTTGTATGAGGACAGTAAAAAAGAAAAAACATAAAAGGACCGCAACGTCATTGTACGTTGCGGTCCTTTTACTATCTTCTTTGGGAATCTCTCCTTAAACCATGTTACAGAAAGTGATTGATTAGGGGAAATAAGCAAGAAATGAGTACTCCAGAGATAGCCATGGCCGCACCTGCGACAGCTCCCGTAAATTCACTTTCCTGTGTCGCTTGAGCAGTACCCAATCCATGTGCGATTGTGCCAAATGCGATGCCGCGGGCAAAAGGCATCGTGACATTCAGCTTGTCCATCAATTTAGGTGCGATCATGGTTCCTAAAACACCGGTCAGAATGACAAAGGCGGCAGAAATATTAGGGTTACCGCCGTAAATTTCAGTGATCCCTACTGCAATGGGTACTGTAATCGACTTGACCGCCAATCCTTGGAGGATATAAAGCGGAAGCGATAGGGCTTTAGCGATGGCCAAGGCAAGAAATAATGTAACGGTCAGTCCCGAAATCATGCCGCTGATGGCAGGTATTGCATATTTAGCGATGATGGATCTATTTTTATAAAGTGGGACGGCCAAAGAAACTGTAGCCGGTCCTAGAAAATAAGTAATGATGTCTTTACCGGGAGTGTAGTCTTTGAAATCCAATCCGGATAGTAGTAACACAAGAATGATGGTAACTGTACCAAAAAAAACAGGTGTCGTAAATGGTGAAGGATGTTTACGATATATATTCCTACCGACAGAATAGGCAAGGACCGTTATCAATATGCTATAGAGTGTTATGAGCGTTGTCATGCTGTTTAACCTCTTCTCTTCGGGATAACTTTTGTACGACCCAAGCTGAGATGCTGAACCCGATAATCAAGCTAATTAACAATGTTAGGGCTAAGGGAAGTCCGTATTTTAGAAATAGCCAGCCCATGGTCATTAAGCTTACAGAAATCGGAATGAAGAAAAAGGCAAGATGTTTGACTAAAAAGCTGGCTGTAATATCGACCCACTCGACTTTCAAGATCTTAGTTTGTAATAAAATGAATAAAATAAGCATGCCAATTACACTACCTGGAATGGGCAGATTACAGAAATCGGATAAATGAATTCCTAGTTCACAAATGATAAGCAATAGGGAAAGTTGCATGATAAAAATAAGTGTTTTTTTCATAATTAGATCCTTTCCATGACTATTTGAATAGATTTAGCAATTGGTCAATTATATTTATTATAGAAAAATATATAGTAAATTAATAGAGCTATCGAAATTCGGTTTTAGGAAATATGGATTAGAATACATAAAAGAGCGTCCCAAGGCTGGAACGCTCCATTTTTATATGAAATTGTAAGCTATTTTATGCCTCAAGCAATTGTTGTTCTTCTTCATCATTATCCTGTCTAAGAATGTGAAGGTTGTATAAATCTTTAGGGATTTCAAATAAGTCATAAATTTCTTCTTCCTGATTTATTTGATCATAGAGAGTTTTTCTCGTTTCATTTGCTTTGACCGCATAGGGAAGTTTTTCGGCAGCTTTTATGGATCGGATATTTACTTTACGTATTCTCATAAAAACCGTATCCATGCCTAGCTCAAAAAATAATTCCTTGAAGAAGGCGTCTTTTGCCATGACATTATACCCTTTACCATGAAAAGGTTTACCAAGCCATGTACCAAGGAAACCAGCTCCGTTTTCAATATCGTATAAAGAAATACAACCGACGGGATTATCCCATTCATCTAAGATTGTTCGTGAAATGAGCTCACCTTTTTCTTCAGCCTCAATCGTTTGCTTAGTAATGAATACATATTCTTCATATGAATCTACTTTATGGCGCACGAAAGGGAAGACATCTGGATGAGTCATGTGTTCGTAAAGAGAAAAACAATCTGCAAAATCTCTCTTTTTTAACATTTCCGTCCCTCCGTTTGAGGGCAGTCCTTATGCGTAGCCGCTGCCCACCCTCGAAATTTTTTAAGTCGTTCATCAAAAAATTTCGGGGTGGGAATCGAACCCACTAGAACCGGAAACCGGTGGCGCACCATTTGCCTTCCCTATTTTTATTTTCAGAAAGTATTTAAATCTAAAGAACCTTACGAAGGTATAATACTAAAAAATAAATGGTTTGGGAATAGGTTTTTTGCCTTTTTTTTTCGTCAAATTCCAACTTTTTTTTGAAGGTAGAAAATAGGAAAGATTAGGTTCCTTTTCAATTCGAAAAATTGATTTTTTTGCCTACTTTTATTTAGGTAAGGCTGACTTTCCCTCGTTAAAATTTACCTGTGAATTGCATGAATAAAATGATTGCACCAAGTGCCCAGACATAAACAGAAAATATTTTCAATGACCGTTTCTTTAAGAAGTCAATCATCCAGACGACGGCTATATAGCCAAAGATTGCAGCAGAGAGGGTTCCAACTAATAGGGCCATGAAAGGGATCCTTTCCACCTCACCGGTGAAAATGGGTTTCATCTGAAAGACGATTCCTCCTGAAATTGCGGGGATTGAAAGTAAAAAAGAAAAATAGGCAGCGGTTGCCCGGTCAAGCCTGCAAAAAAGACCGGCAGCGATGGTCAAGCCGGAACGGGATAGAGCGGGCATGATAGCGGCTGCCTGGAATGTTCCTATGATAAACGAATCTTTTAAGGAAATATCATGTAGCTTCTTACTCCCTTTATCCACTCCATCGGCCCACCATAGAATCAATCCGGTAACGAGAAATTCCCAGCCGATAGTCGACCCTGTTTTGGAAAGAGCGTCAAACCAATCATTAAGCAGGAGACCGGCAATAACAGCTGGAATTGTCCCTATTACAAGAAGCAGTGTCAATTTTGAAAACGGGTTCTTCAATAAGTATAAAATTTCGTCTTTATAGACGACCAATAGTGCAAGCAACGTCCCGATGTGTAGCATAGTATCAAGAAAGATGCCTGCATCATCCAGATGGAAAATGTGTCTCCCTAGGTATAAATGGCCTGTACTTGAAATCGGCAAAAATTCAGTTAACCCCTGAATGATCCCGAGGATGAAGGCCTGAAGTTCATTTAACAATATATTCCCTCCATTCATACATGGACAATCCATTATTTAATCTGTATGCGTGGGAAGGGCAAACATATTCGGCTTTTTAATAACATAATGACCGGTACCGTTTATGGTGGGAAAAGAAAGGACTAAGTTTTTTTAAAAAATCCTGTAAGAAATGAAACTAATTGTTTTTTGATACGTAATATTTCATATAAGAGTAAGAGAGGAGGAACAGAACGCATGCCTACTAAAGATGAAAGAGTGTTTGCTGCTTTAATATATGTCATCAGCTTCTTTACCGCTTTTGTCGGTCCCCTAGTCATATGGCTAATTAAGAAGGATTCGTCTCAATTTGTAGATTATCATGGAAGGGAATATTTGAACTTCTTTATATCTTACACAGTATATTCCATTGTCGCAGGTCTACTGGTTATCATACTGATTGGAGCGGTTATATTGCCGGTCATAGGGATAGCTCTAGTTGTATTTACCATCATTGCTGCAGTGAGGGCATATGAAGGTGTTGATTACCGCATTCCGTTTATATTTAGAATTTTATAGAATAATACAGGAGATTCTGCTTAGACAGGATCTCTTTTTAATGAGCGAATGGTGTCATTGAATTTTTACTTTTAAAAAAGGGAATACACTAGATAAAGGCGAATAAAGTAAGAGGATATTTCCTTCAGTACACTTTAATAAGAAAGAAGTGGCGCATCCTTCTTTTTTGATAAGGAGTAAGGAGCAAAATATGAATATTCGCGAATACTATCAAAAAACGAGCGTTTCAAATTTTCATGCATCTTGGATTTCTCTTGTTTTGGCAATTGCTTTTTTTATTTGTCATGCATTCACTCTAATTTCGGGTAATATTCTACTTATAACAGCTCCCTTTATCGTTCTGAGTTTCTTTCAGTTTACCAATCATCGAATATATGAACATAGAATAAAAGATTTGCCTGTCCTATCGGTTGAATCAGGAACAGAATGTTTACAGAGCGAAAATTTCCTGCTTACTTTCATGCCGGCTCCTACTTTACGTTTGCTCTTATTTACACCCAATGGCTCTATGCTTGGGGAGATTCGCGATCGGAATATGAAGTGGTTCATGTGGATGGTCCCGAATACTTTGTCCATTTTGCTACCCAAACGGTATGAATTAGTAAACCACGAAGGCCACTTACTAGCCATGTTCAATGTAAGAGGAGGGTTAACCAATAAGGTGTCTATTATGGACCATCTAGGGAATCAAATTGGAAATTATCAAGAAAGCGAAAAAAAATCCCTCGTTAAAATCGCAGGAATGTTTTATAAGAATGACAAGACAGATTGGATGTATGTAGAAACATCTACCGGATTACGTTCTTTCGAAATCAAGACTTGTAATGGGGAAAAGGTTGCTATGTATCAAGAAGGTTGGATGCCTTTGGATTGGGGAAAGAGATTTAAGACTAACACACCTATTCTTACTTTTCTGTCCCGAGTTGATGGGGGGGCTAAAGTTGCGATTTTAGGACTCTGCGCAGCGGTTTTGCACCATCGTTCTAATTAGCTAAAACATAGCTTTCGCTAATCGTCTTAATATTTGTTATAATGATATTGAAATACATAGAAAAAGGGTGATGGTATGAGTTTACTTAATGAAATTCTAGACTACAATGAAAAGTTTGTTGAAAAAGAGGAATATGTTAAGTATAAAACAGACAAATTCCCTCAAAAGAAAATGGTTATCATCAGTTGTATGGACACTCGGCTTGTAGAGCTACTTCCAAAATCTATGAATGTCAAAAATGGTGATGTGAAAATATTGAAAACCGCTGGAGCGATCGTTTCACATCCTTTCGGTAGCGTCATGCGTAGCATTTTGATAGCTATATATGAACTGCAGGCGGATGAAGTATTTGTCATCCCGCATCATGATTGTGGCATGGCTTCGGTAGATGCGGATGTGACTGTAGAAAAGATGGTAAAGCGTGGTGTTCAAAAGGAAACAATCGATACAATCGGCGCGTCTGGTATCGATATAAAGAGTTGGCTTCGAGGTTTCGATGACGTATATGAAAGTGTTAAAAATAGTGTGGAAGTCATTAAGGGCCATCCTTTAATTCCAAAGAATATCCCGGTTCATGGTCTAATCATTTCACCGGATAAAGGTGAATTAGAATTGGTCGTCAACGGGTATGATAAAGTAAACAATTAATGAATATTTTAAAAGCTGATGGAATTCAACCATCAGCTTTTTTTATTTTTAGGCCATTCTATTTATTTTTAATGGAAACTTTGCTAAAATCGCAAAGTGCAGTTTGTCACTTATACAAGCGGGTGGGCGAGGGATAACTTAATTAGGATACCATATGAAAAAAACAAATTTAGATGCGTTTTTTCATTTTTCTCAATACGAAACGAATGGAAAACGTGAGGTTCTTGCAGGAGTTGTTGGTTTTTTTACAATTGTCTATATACTCATTGTGAATTCCCTGATTTTATCTGAAGCAGGCGTACCGATTAATGGTGCCGTGATTGCCACGATTATACTTTCTGCCGCAAGTTGCATCTTGATCGGACTTTGGGCCAATGTACCAATCCTTGTCGTTCCCGGTATGGGTGTCAATGCCCTATTTGCGTACACGATGGTTCAAGGGATGGGTCTATCCTATCAATCGGCACTCGGAGCTGTTTTTATATCGGGCATTATTTTTGTGATTATCGCTTTTACAAAATTCTCGAAAATGATTAGCGATTCAATTCCAACCTCCATAAAAGATGCCATTTCTGTCGGTCTAGGTCTATTTTTGCTTTTAATCGGGCTGGAAAAGGGTGGAATCATCACAGGAGGCTCAACGTCTCTCGTTAAGCTTGGTGATTTAAGCGATCCAGCTGTTTTAGCGACTGTACTGACCTTTTTACTGGCTATCGCTTTATTCATTAAGGGCATTCCAGGGAACTTTATGATTACGATCATACTAGGAAGCTGTATAGCCTTCTTTTTCGGTACGGTTGATATTTCACAAATTCATTTTACTGGTTTGGATACGGCCTCATATGGTGAACTCTTTTTTTCTTTTTCATTTATAGAGGCTAATCGAATTGAATTTTGGATAAGTGTGTTCGCGATGACGATGGTCCTTATTTTTGAAAATATCGGACTTGTACACGGACACGTGAATAGCATTAACCGTCCGGAGGCCTATAAAAGGTCTCTGCAGGCTACAAGTGTATCCGTTCTTCTCTCTGGCCCTATTGGTTCGAGTCCGACGGTTGCCACGGTAGAGACAGCAGCTGGGGTTGCCTCAGGAGGCAGGACCGGTCTCACAACCATTGTCGCTGGATTACTATTTCTTTTATCCCTTTTATTTATTCCGGTGATCAAAGTGATTCCTGACAGTGCGATTGCCCCAATCTTAATGATTATTGGAATGCTGATGCTTGAAAACATTAAGAAGCTTGATTTTAATGATTTTACCGAAAGTATTCCAGCCCTCTCGATCATTACCATTATCCCTTTCTCATACAGTATTGCGGATGGTATGGCTTTTGGGTTCATTTTGTATCCGTTCTTGAAGTTGGTAACGGGTAAAGCAAAAGAAGTTTCACGCCCAATGTATATAATTGCGATCCTATTTATTGTTTATTTTATTATAGGGTGAACCTTTTACGAAAAGCCCATGGAGTTAGCAATCATACTCCATGGGCTTTTTATTGTAGATAGAGGCAAGGGTGAACTGTGCCCTATAAAATGGACAGTCTAAAAAAAGACCTATAGTTTAAACAGCTAAAAGATGGCTCCCGTATTGTGCGGGAGTCATTCTATTT